>JBOFMA010000196.1:0-25791 GCA_051658125.1 Aeromonas sp. | reverse complement strand
ATGGGTAACTCAAGGCGTAAAGGGCGTTCAAGTATATCGCCTGGCGCGGGCAAAATGGCGACCACCGACAGGGTTGTTGCCATCAATAGCGCCATCGCGTACAGATGTTTGCGGGGAACCGAGGGTTCCCAATTGGTCGCGTTTGCCACCAAGGGACGGAGACGTTTCATCCGCTTTCCTGTTTTTAGATCTAAAAGGGTTGTTAATGCCTTCGGATGTGACTAAACCGAATAAAGCGACACTTCAGACCCAGTTGTATAAAAAAAGTTCAAAAATTTTATATGAACCACGCATGTTATAGATTTTTTGTGCAAAGCGGGGCAAAAGCGCGAGTTTTTGCCAACTATTTCCTATTTTTAAGAGCGCGGTCAGACTTTTTCTGGCTAAACACCCCCTCGTGTTGCAAGGATGTTACCAAGGAGCGGCTATGTCGTTAGCAAAATTATTAAGCAGGATCATCCTAGTGCTGTTCGTGATTGGCGCTGTGCTGTTGCTGATCTTGGAGCTCACTACGGTGCGCCAATCGATCCTCGATCAGATGTCGGCCAACCTCGAAACCGCGATCACCGCGCTGGGCTTGGTGCTGCAAGGCACCCTGCTAAACGATGATCAGGTGCTGGCAGAAACTATCGTCAATGCCATGTTTGATGGTGGTTTTGTCAGCGCAGTGACGCTGGTTGACCCCGATGGCAAGGTGCTGTTTGAGCGGGCCTTTAATGCTGGGCTGCACAATGTACCTAGCTGGCTGCCGCATATTGTCACCATGCCCCCAGTGCGCATTGCACAAGAACTCACCGACGGCTGGCGCCTACTCGGCACGCTCACTCTCGAAGGGCACGTCGGCTACGCTTATCAGCATTTGTGGAAAGCGCTCAGCCGCACAGGGCTGGCACTGGCCATTGGCCTTGTGCTGTTTACGTTCGTGACCCATTGGGTCTGCGCGCGGATGCTCAAACCGTTAAACGATATCAACGGCCAGTTGGTGCAAATTCGCCAGCACCAATATAACCAGAAGTTAAGCACGCCTTGGCTGAGTGACTTAAAACAGGTCGCCGGTTCCATCAACCAGTTAGTCTCTGAGCGTAAGCGCGATTTATTACAGCAGCGCCTAAAACTCACCCAACTCGGTAAGCAGCGCCCGCAGCCCGCCGTGCAAGGCTTGGTCGGCTTAGCCGCGTTTAACGCCAGCGGCGCCGTGCAGCACTTTTTCTCCACCCAAGGGGAGATAGCACTGTATAAACGCTTTGTGCCCAGCCGCGAGCCAACGAGCCAAAGCAGCACGGTCGATCTGCTGGCGCTACTTGAACCCTGGCGCAGCAGCGGTGCCGAAGGCCTGCGCTTACCGTTATCGCTACTAAACCACCCCCACTGGCGCCAACTGCAGGGCGAGCTTAGCCTCCGCGGCCATAAAATCATCGACTGGACGTGGGATCTGAGCCAGTTGACCGCAGCCCACCAGCAGCAATTAAGCGCGCTGCAACAGGCCGGCCTGCGCCTTGCGTTTAGCAATATTCCCTTTAGCACCGAGGTGCTCAACAGCCTAGATCCGCTCAATCCGGTATTTATCAGTTGCCAACCAAGCGCTGAACCGCTTTATTGGCATGTATTGTCACAAACCATGCACGCTGCAGGTTACACCCTATTGGCGGAAGCGGGGGGGGTGATGGAGGTCGATACCCTACGGACTTGGGGTATAGATGGTTATGCCAAGGAGGCTCATGTATGAAACGCACGCTGTTAATTCTCACCACCTTGTGGCAATCCGCCGCCATGGCCGGCACCGTGGTGGGGACCGGCAACGAACTGGGGATTTATTATCAAATCGCCGAAGAGTTTTGCCGCGTGGCCAATGAAGGCGATAAAGCGCTCAATTGCACCGTCGAGCCCTCGTCGGGCTCGATTGAAAATTTGCGCAAATTGCAAGCCGGCCAATTTGACTACGCCTTAGTGCAGTCAGACTGGCTTTATCAAGCCCAAGCCGGCACCGGCCCTTATATGGGGCAGGCGCAGCCAGAATTGCGCGCCCTGTTTGCCACCCACGCCGAGCCTTTTACCATCGTGGTCAAAGCCGATAGTCCGGTCAAAAACCTCACCGAGCTTAAAGGCAAAGCGGTGGATATGGGCATGCCCGGCTCCGGCACGCGGCAAACCGCGCTGGCCCTGTTTGCCAGCCAAGGCATTAGCGAAAGCGCGCTGAATTTAGAAAGCGTAGGTCACCTTGGGGAGGCGTTATGCAGTGGGCAAATTGCCGCTTATGCGCTGGTGATGGGCCATCCTAATCACACTATTTTAGAAACGGCCAAACGCTGCCCAATCCGCTTTCTTGCCATTGCAGGCAAAGAGCGCGATGCACTGATCAAGGGCGCGAAGTTTTATCAACCCAGCCAAGTGCCCGCGCGCATTTATCCTGGCAACTTTAAACCGACCCCCACCTTTGCTATTGCCGCCACGTTGGTTACCAAAGCCAGCAAAACCGAGGATGAGGTCTATCACTTAACCAAAGCCATGCTCAAGCAACAAACCAAGTTCAATGAGCAGACCTATGGCTACGCCAATCTGTTTCATAAGAGCAGTAATAAAATCGGCCCGGTGCTGTCAATTGATCAGCATCCGGGCGCGATTAAATATTTTAAGGAGATCAAAGCGATTAAGTAGTTAAAGCTGCTTAAGCGGGGGGCGCAGATGCTCTGCGGAGAAACGAGTTTGCATAGAACTCCACTGCGCCAACCGATCAGAACTTCCCGCCAAGGTGCCGTCACGGCGCGACTTCATCACCCAAATACTTTTCGCATCAAAGCTATACACCGGCAGCAGATCACTGCGCTGGCTACCGGGCAAAATACGCGGGTTAATGTTATCGAGCACCATCGGATCACCGGTGGGGGTGGGGTAATAGAGGGTCACCATATGGAACTGGTTATATTTCACCGCTTTAACGTAAGCTAAGCGCAGCTTTTTTTCTTCCACGCCTAATTCCATCAAGGTGTAGTACTTAGCAATGCTGTAATCCTCACAGTCACCGCCACGGGCACCAATAAATTCCAAGGGATTGGCCCAATAATCCTCATCGCCCCATAACTTGGGATCTTCGCTATAGATCAAGTTATTAAAATAGTTATTCACTAGCTCAATTTTTTGCGTATCCGTTGCGCCCGCACGCGGGGTTAGCAAACGGCCAAACGCCTCTGCACGCTGGGTTGCTTGCCCACCGTAGACGCTTTGCAGCTTCTGCTTGAGTGCAGGACTGGCGATATATTCCGACAGGCGCTGCGCCTGTACGCTACCCGAGAGCATAGCTAGCGTCAGGCTAGAAAAAAGCCACCATTTCATACCAAGACTCCCTGTCGAGGGCGCCCAACACCTTGTTAGCGCCAGCCGATTTCCTATCACTTAGCGCCGCAAGCGCTATGCCTGCGTGCACGCGGTTAAGTGGCTTTATCTTAGCCTATTCACTTGCCCTCGTGGCAAGCTGCAAAACCAGCGCCAAGTTGGCGCATAAAAGCAAGGTAGCCCGTCGGCCCCATCGGCACCGAATCTCCCACCTCATCGAGCTGCAACACCCGCGCGCCGGTGCCACGCGCTACGGCTCTGATCACCGCGGGGGAAAATTGCGGCTCGGCAAAAATGCACTTAGCTTTATGCGCCGCCAGCTTGGCGGCAATTTCGCTTAAAGTTTTGGCGCCGGGGCGACGCTCGGGGCTTAACGTGAAGTGATCTTTGGCCTGCATGCCAAAGTGATCTTCCCAATAGCCGTAGGCGGCGTGAAACACCATATAACCGCTGCGTTGCACCGCTTGCATGTGCGGCGCCAGCGCATCAGCTTGCGCCTGCACTTGGTTAGCAAAGCGCGCTAAATTCGCCTGATAACGCGGCGCATTGGCAGTATCGAGCGTGCTTAAGCGCGTACTCATTATCTTCGCGATGGCAATAGCTTGCTGCGGCCCCAACCACAGATGCGGATCCACGCTGGCATGCGCATGCTCCTTATGTGCGCCATCATGCGCTGTATGCGCGTGCGCCTCGCCATGCTCGCTATGATGTGCCGCCGATTCGGCCTGCGGGTAATAGCGTAGCGGTAGCGTTGGCTCCTGTAACAAAGTGAGTACTTGCGGATGTAGTGCTAGCGGTTTGGCTAAAAAACGTTCCAGATCTTCGCCAATCCACACCACCAGATCCGCTTGCTGCACCCGGCGCACATCCGAGGGACGCAGGGCAAAATCATGCGGCGAGGCGCCCGCAGGCAGTAGCACCTGCGGCTCACTCACGCCATCGGTAATCGCTGCAGCAATTAAACCAATCGGCTTAATACTGGTAAGCACCTCTAAGGCGTGGGCCGCTGAACTGCCTGCCCACAACGCCACAGTCAAAGCATAAGCCGCTAATTTGCGCATTCCGAAATTCCTCTGGTTTATTTCTGGTCATCGTCTTAAAACATAAGGCCCGCGCAAGCGCAGGCCTTATGTTCAAGCATGGCGGCTCAACTTAGCAGTAGCCATAGCCTTGCAGGCGCTGATAGCGCTGCTCGAGTAGCTCGTCACTATCGAGTGGGCGCAGCGCGGCTAAATCAGCCAGCAGCTGGGTTTTTAAGCGCGCGGCCATGGCGGCCACATTGCGATGCGCGCCGCCGAGCGGCTCTTCAATCACGCTATCAATCAGTTTGAGCTCTTTTAAACGCGGCGCCGTGATGCCCATTGCTTCCGCCGCTACCGCCGCTTTGTCGGCGCTTTTCCACAAAATCGAGGCGCAGCCTTCTGGCGAAATCACTGAGTAGGTAGCGTATTGCAACATGTTAATGCGATCGCCCACGCCGATGGCCAAGGCGCCGCCCGAGCCGCCTTCACCGATCACAGTGCAGATCACCGGTACGCTCAACCCCGCCATCTCTTTTAAGTTGCGCGCAATGGCTTCGGATTGGCCACGCTCTTCGGCGCCCACGCCTGGATAAGCGCCTGGGGTGTCGATAAAGGTGATGATCGGCATCTTAAAGCGCTCGGCCATGTGCATCAGGCGCAGCGCTTTGCGATAGCCCTCTGGGCGCGGCATGCCAAAGTTGCGTTTAATTTTTTCTTTGGTTTCGCGGCCCTTTTGCTGGCCAATCACCATCACTGGCTCACCATCTAAGCGTGCGATGCCGCCGACAATCGCTTTGTCATCGGCATAGGCGCGATCGCCGGCTAATTCGTCAAAATCGGTAAAAATTTCCCGAATATAATCCAAGGTGTAAGGACGCTGCGGATGGCGCGCCATCTGCGATACTTGCCACGCGCCCAAGTCACTGAAGATTTTTTTCGTCAGCTCTTGGTTTTTTTTCTCCAAGCGTCGGATCTCTTCGGTTAAATCCACTGCCGGATTGGTTTCACTGACATGTTTCAGCTCATCGATCTGCGCCTGCAGTTCAGCGATAGGCTGTTCAAAATCTAGAAAAAGCGTCATAGGGCCTCACAGATCCTTTCATCAAAAGAGACGTTAATCAAAAACCAATTCAACAGCACCTGGCCCCAGCAGGGCGCGCAGATCCTCTATCAACTGATCGGTTGGCGTCACGCGCCACGCAGTGCCAAGGGTTAAACGTACTTGGGCGCCAGAGCGGCGGTAGTCTACCTGAAGCGGGCAGACTCCGGCAGCCACGGGGGTTAAAATCTCGCTAAATCGGCTAAAAAAGGCGCCGTTAACCTGCTCGGCACGCAGTGTTACCCGCAGCGCGCGCACATAGCGCTCACGCGCACTATCAATATCGAGCAGCTCACGCGCCGACATCTTAAGCCCACCGGAAAAATCATCAAAGCTGACCTGTCCACTCACCACCACCAACTGATCTTTTTGCATTAAGGGCTCAAAGCGCTCGAGCGCCTCGCTAAACAGGGTTACATCCAAACGCCCCGATTTATCATCGAGGGTAAAAATGCCCATGCGTGAGCCGCGTTTGGTGATCATGGTGCGCGCCGCAATAATTAAGCCGGCCACGGTGGTCACGCTGTCGCGGCCACCTGGCTGCACTTCTTTAAGCGAGCAACTGGTGTAGCGGCGCAGCTCTTTGCGGTATTGGTTGATCGGGTGGCCGGTTAAATACAGCCCCAAGGTTTCGCGCTCGCCCTCAAGCCAGATTTTATCCGGCCAGTGCGGCACATTGGCAAAGGCTTTTTTAACATCGGCTACCTCTTCGGTCAGCACGCCGAACATATCCACCTGCCCGACCGCCTGCGCTTTGGCGTGCTGCTCAGCCGCGCGCATCGCCTCTTCAAGCGTGGCCATCAGCGCTGCGCGGTGCGGGCCTAATTTATCCATAGCGCCAGATAAAATCAGTTTTTCCATCACCCGCTTGTTGAGCTTTTTAATGTCAACGCGGTTGCAAAAATCAAACAGATCGCGAAACGGGCCAGCGCTGTCGCGGGCGGCTAAAATCGCCTCAATCGGCCCTTCGCCCACGCCTTTGACCGCGCCAATGCCATAGACAATGTGCCCAGCGCCATCCACGCTGAAGCGATAACGGCCGCTGTTTACATCCGGCGGGATCACCGTCAGCCCCATGCGCTGGCACTCATCGACCAAGGTCACGATCTTGTCGGTGTTATCCATATCCGCGGTCATCACCGCGGCCATAAATTCGGCAGGGAAATGGGTTTTTAGCCACAGGGTTTGATAAGAAACCAAGGCGTAAGCGGCCGAGTGCGATTTGTTAAAGCCATAACCGGCGAATTTTTCCACCAAGTCAAAGATCTTCATCGCCAGTTCGCCGTCAACGCCGTTGTTGATCGCGCCTTGCGCAAAGCCATCGCGCTGCTTGCCCATTTCGGCGGGATTTTTTTTACCCATGGCACGACGCAGCATATCCGCGCCGCCCAAGGTATACCCCGCCAAGGTCTGGGCAATCTGCATCACCTGCTCTTGATACAAGATGATGCCGTAGGTCGGCTCTAAAATGGTTTTTAAGCTGTCATGCTGCCATTTTTCATCGGGGTAGGAGATCGCCTCTTTGCCATGCTTACGGTCGATAAAGTTATCCACCATGCCCGATTGCAAGGGGCCGGGACGAAACAAAGCCACCAGCGCGATCATGTCTTCAAAGCAGTCAGGGCGCAGGCGTTTAATCAAATCTTTCATGCCGCGCGATTCCAGCTGGAACACGGCGGTAGTTTCATAGCGCTGCAGCAAATCAAACGACGGCTTGTCATCCATCGGGATGGCGGCGATATCTACCGCCGGTTGCCCTTCGCGGGCTAGCCGTGGGTTGATCATGCCCAAAGCCCAATCGATGATGGTTAAGGTGCGCAGACCCAAGAAGTCAAATTTGACCAAGCCTGCATATTCCACATCGTTTTTATCAAACTGCGTTACCGGAAAATCGCCCGCTTCATCGCAATACAGCGGCGCAAAATCGGTGATCTTGGTCGGCGCAATCACCACGCCACCGGCGTGTTTACCGGCGTTACGCACCACGCCTTCTAAGCGCCGCGCCATATCGATAAGATCTTTGACCTCATCGTCTTGCTCATACAACTCCGGCAGGCGTGGCTCGGCCTCAAACGCCTTGGCCAGCGTCATGCCCGGTTCGGCGGGGATAAGTTTTGAGATGCGATCGACAAAGCCATAACCATGGCCAAGCACACGGCCGACATCGCGCACCACCGCCTTGGCCGCCATGCTACCAAAGGTGATGATCTGCGACACCGCATCGCGGCCATACATTTGGGCCACGTGCTCAATCACCTCATCGCGGCGATCCATGCAAAAGTCGACGTCAAAGTCGGGCATCGATACCCGCTCGGGGTTCAAAAAGCGCTCAAAAAGGAGATCAAATTCCAGCGGGTCTAAATCAGTGATTTTTAACGCATAGGCCACCAATGAGCCGGCACCGGAGCCTCGGCCAGGGCCGACCGGAATGCCGTTATCTTTTGACCACTGGATAAACTCCATCACGATGAGGAAGTAACCCGGAAAGCCCATGTCATTGATAACTTTAAGCTCGATGGCGAGGCGCTCGTCGTATTCGCCGCGCTTTTGCGCGCGTTCTGCCGCATCGGGGAACAGAAAAGTTAAGCGATCTTCTAAGCCCTCTTGGGATTTCAGCACTAAGAAATCTTCAATGCTCATTTCGCCGGTGGGGAAATTGGGCAAAAAATACTCGCCTAAGCGCACCGTGACGTTACAGCGTTTGGCAATTTCCACCGTGTTGGCCAAGGCCTCCGGCACATCGCTAAACAGCGCACACATCTCGGCGTTCGAGCGCAGATACTGCATACGGCTATAGCGTTTTGGCCGGCGCTTATCCATCAAGGTGTAGCCGTCGTGAATAGAGACGCGAATTTCGTGGGCGTCAAAATCCTTTTCGGCTAAAAACACCACTTCGTTCGTCGCCACCAGTGGCAGATCGTGCTGCTCGGCCAGCGCTACCGCCATATGCAGATAGCGCTCTTCATCGGCGCGATCGGTACGGATCAGCTCAAGGTAAAAGCGCTCGGCAAAGTGCGTTTGATAAAACGCTAGCGCCTGCGCCACTTGCGCCTGATTTCCCTTAAGCAGCCATTTACCCACATCACCTTCACGGGCGCCGGAAAGCACAATCACCCCTTGATTGTGCTCAGCCAGCCAGGCCTTATCGAGCAGCGGTTGGCCATTGATATGGCCGCGCAAATAGCCGCGCGAAATCAGCAAGGTGATGTTTTGATAGCCGATGTTATCCATCGCCAACAGCGTTAAACGAAACGGCTCGGGCAACTCGGGGCTTTGCAGCCAAAAATCAGTGCCGATGATCGGCTTGATGCCTTTATCGTGCGCGGCGCCATAAAAGCGCACCAAACCGCACATATTAAATTGATCAGTCAAGGCTAACGCGGGCATGCCTTGGGCCGCCGCCGCGCTGACGATGGGCTTTACCTTGGCCACGCCATCGACCATGGAAAAATCAGAATGGACACGCAGGTGAATAAAACGCGGATCGCTCATCGTCAGGCTCTCTTACAAAAAGGGGAAGTTTACGCCAAACCGAGTGCGCGGCGCACTGGTTTAAAACTTTTGCGGTACTCGGGCAAGGGGCCGAGTTCGGCTAAACGCGCCAAGTGCGCCGGGGTCGGGTAGCCTTTGTGCTGGGCAAAGCCATAGGCCGGAAAACGGACATCCAGCGCAGTCATTTCCTGATCACGGGTGACCTTGGCCAAAATCGACGCCGCACTGATAGCCGGCACTAAGCTATCGCCTTTGACCACAGCTGTGGCCGGCATCGGTAGTGCGGGGCAGCGATTGCCATCCACAAACACCCATTCCGGCGTAATGCTAAGTCCCGCGACCGCGCGCTGCATAGCCAGCAGCGTGGCTTGCAAAATATTCAGCTCGTCAATTTCCGCAGGGCTCGCGCGGCCAATCGCCCACGCCAAGGCTTTTTGTTTGATCTCTAAATACAGGGCATCGCGCTTTTTTTCTGAGAGTTTTTTCGAATCATTCAGGCCCGCAATCGGCTGGGCAGGGTCTAAGATCACCGCGGCGGTGACCACATCGCCCACCAACGGGCCACGCCCGACTTCATCGACACCGGCAAAAATTTTATCGTCAGGTAACAGCAGCATACGCGCCCCTAAAATGAAAGCCGGCGCGAAGGCCGGCTAAAAGTATGTTTTACGCCGCGTTACGCCTCTGCCATCGGCGCCAGCGGTAAGCCCAGCACCTCAAGCACCGTGTCCGTCGCTTGCACATCGGCGTTGCAGCGAATGCGTTGGTGCAATTCGGTGAAGGTGTTCACTAAGGCGCTGTTATCATGCTCAAAGTATTGGCTCACCGCCTCGACCAAGTTTTCGCAGGTGCACTCATGTTGCAAGAGCTCAGGCACCAGCATTTTTCCGGCCAGTAAATTGGGCAAGGAGACAAACTCGGTTTTCACCAACCGCTGCGCCAGCCAATAGCTCAGGGGTTTGAGCTTATAGCCCACCACCATCGGCTTTTTCACCAGCATCGCTTCCAACGTAGCGGTGCCAGAGGCCAGCAGCACCACATCGGCGGCAATCATTGCCTCGCGGCCTTGACCGGCCAGCTCCACCATCGGCAAGTTGGGCGCATGGCGCGCTTTGAGCGCGGCAAATTGCGCGCGGCGCGCGTCATTAACTAGTGGCACCAAAAAGCCCAAATCGGGATAACGCACCGTGAGATGTTTACACGCCTCTAAAAAAATCGGCGTCATAAATTCCACTTCCGCGCCGCGACTACCCGGCAGCACCGCGAGCCAGCGTCGATTAGCATCCAGCTCTAAGCGACGACGCACACCGGCTTGATCCGGCACTAACGGGATGGCATCGGCCATGGTGTGGCCAACAAAGCGACACGGCGCGGCAAACTTATCGTAAAAAGCTTTTTCAAACGGCAAAAAGGCCAACACCATATCGGTGGCGGCTTTTATTTTGTGAATGCGGCTTTGCCGCCACGCCCACACCGAGGGGCTGACGTAGTGCACGGTTTTAACCCCCGCACGGCGCAGTTTTAGCTCAACGCCGAGGTTAAAATCCGGCGCATCCACTCCGATATAAATATCCGGCGGATTGGCCGTCAACTCACGCAGCAACTGCCGGCGCACGGATAAAATACGCGGCAAGCGGCCCAGCACTTCCACAATGCCCATCACCGCCAGCTCTTGCATATCAAACAGCGCGCGAACGCCAAGGGCCTGCATTTGTGGGCCAGCAATGCCATAAAACTGCGCATCGGGGTAGCGGCGCTGTAATTCTGCCACCAAGCCGGCGGCTAAAATGTCGCCGGAAATTTCGCCGGCGACAATGGCAATGCGCAGCGGCTTAGCCACTGGGGCCGCGTTAGGCACGGATAATGCCCCGCTCGTTGCTTTGCAAAAAATCCACATACAGTTGCACCGCCGGCTCGCTTTGCGCCATTTCGCTTAGCTCAGGCAGCACCTCTTCCACGGTTTTACCCGCGCGGAAGATCACCTTATAGGCACGCTTCACCGCACTGATGGCCTCAGGGCTAAAACCGCGACGGCGCAAGCCTTCGGAGTTAACACCAAACGGCTTAGCGTAGTTACCCGCAGCCATCACATACGGCGGCACGTCTTTGTTTAAGGCCGCGCAGCCGCCGACAAAGGCGTGAGAACCCACGCGACCAAATTGGTGAATGGCCGACAAACCGCCAAAAATCACGAAATCGCCGATATGCACATGACCGGCCAAGGTGGCGTTATTGGCAAAAATACAGTTATCACCAATTATGCAATCGTGCGCCACGTGCACGTTAACCATAAACAGATTGCCGCTACCCACGCGGGTCAGAGACTGATCTTGCGAGGTACCACGGTGGAAGGTGCAGTTTTCGCGAATAACGTTGTTATCGCCAATGTCCAAAAATGTATGCTCACCGGCATATTTTTTATCTTGGCAATCTTCACCAATTGAGGTGTGCTGGAAAATTTGGTTACCGCGGCCGATTTTGGTCGGCCCCTTCACCACCACATGGGAGGCGATACGCGTGTTATCGCCAATTTCCACTTCGGCGCCAATTAAGCTAAAGGCGCCAATTTCTACGCCGGCGCCAATTATGGCGCTCGGGTGTACGATAGCGGTTGCGTGGATCACGGCACTGGCATCAATCATCGGTTACACCTCGCGTTTTGCGCACATAAGCTCGGCGGTGCACACCACCTCACCATCCACCGTGGCCACACCGGTAAATTTGGCAATGCCACGGCGCTCTTTTAAAAACTCAACTTCCAGCACCAGCTGATCACCAGGCCCCACCGGGCGCTTAAAGCGCGCGTTATCGATAGAAGCAAAGTAATACAGCTCGTTCGGTGACGGCTTGCCCACCATGGTAAAAGCTAAAATACCGGTCGCCTGCGCCATCGCCTCTAAGATCAACACGCCAGGAAACACGGGTTTGGCCGGGAAATGGCCCTGAAAGATCGGCTCGTTAAACGAAACGTTCTTAATCGCGCGCAGCGTTTTTTTCTCGTCGCTGATCACATAATCGTCGACCCGATCAATCATTAAAAATGGATAACGATGGGGCAGCAGATCCATGATCTGGGCAATGCCTAGGCTCTTTTTTTCAGTGCTCAACATGGGATCCTCGGGCAAGTTACGACGCTTGCGCTAGTTGTTTTTCTAATTTTTGCAGGCGTTTGTACATCTCATCGATCTGCATGACCCGCGCTGCGGTTTTACGCCACGCCTTGTTGCTCTGCGCCGGAATGCCCGATGAATAAACGCCAGGCTCGGTAATCGGCCGCATCACCATGGCCATGCCGCTAATGGTGGCTTGGTCACAGATTTCCATGTGGCCATTAAACACCGAGGCGCCGCCAATGATGCAGTATTTACCCACTTTTAGGCTGCCCGCCATCACGGTGGCGCCGGCAATCGCGGTGCCGTAGCCAATCTCCACGTTGTGGGCAATTTGGCACTGGTTATCAATGATGACGTTATCGCTGATCACAGTGTCATCAATGGCGCCGCGATCAATCGTGGTGCAGGCACCAATTTCCACGCGGTTACCGATGCGCACACCGCCTAGCTGGGGAATTTTGATCCATTCGCCGCGCTCATTGGCATAGCCAAAGCCATCGGCGCCCAGCACAGTGCCGGCTTGCACCAAGCAATCGCTGCCCAACGTCACCTTGTGATAGACAGTGACATTGGCCCACAGTCGCGTGCGCGCGCCAAGGCAGGCGCCTTCGCCGATAAAGCACCCTGGGCCCACGCGTACGTCATCACCCAGCGATGCGCCAGCTTCAATCACCGCGTTGGCGCCGATGCACACACGCGCGCCTAACACCACATCGGCGGCAATCACTGCACTCGGATGAATATCCCGCGCCGGTTGCGGCGTGGTATCAAGCAGTTGCGCCACGCGGGCAAAGCCCACATACGGGTCTTTAAGCACCAAGGCATTAGTCGAGCAAAACGGCAGATCACTTGCGCTGATCAGCAGCGCCGAGGCTTGGCTTTGCGCTAAAAAGGGGCGGTATTTAGCATTGGTTAAAAACGAGATCTCACCCTGGCCGGCCTTTTCCAAGCTGGCAACTTTGTGGATCTCAACCTGACCGTCACCGTGCAAGGTCGCGCCGATCTGCTCGGCGAGCTGGGCAAGGGTGAGGCTCGGCATTACTTGCTCTTGCTCACAGCGCTGATAACTTGGCCAGAGATGTCTAATTTACTGGCGGCAAACGGCGCGGCTTGGCGATCGAGCACTAAATCGTAACCTTGATCTTTGGCAATGCTGTTAATCGCCGCTTCAACCTTGGTCAAAATCTTGTTGCGCTCTTCAGCTTGGCGGCGGCCATTGTCTTGCTCAAAGGCTTGGCGCTTTTGGTTGTATTCCATCTGCAGCTTGGCCAGCTTTTCTTGTGTGGTTTTTTTCTGCTCGGCGCTCATGAAGGCTTCATCTTTTTTAAATTTCTCGATGAGTGTTTTGCCTTCAGCTTCCAGCTTTTGGATCTCTTTGGCGCGTGGCTCAAATTCGCTTTTCAGCTTGGCGGTCACCGCTTCACGCTGGGGCAGTTTTTGAAACACTGCACCCATATCCACAATGGCGATTTTGGTTTCCGCCAACGCCGAACCCATACCAGTCATCATCAACGCTGCGGTTAAACCGGCAATTTTTAATGCTTTATTCACAAATAACTCCTTATGCGCCGCAAACGGGCATCGAAACAGCGCCCCGCGCGGCGGGGCAAAGAAAAGTAAAAGTTAAGGCTTAGAAGGTGCGGCCAATATTAAACGAGAACACTTCCGTGCGATCGCCTTCGTATTGCTTAAGCGGTTTGGCCAAAGCGAACACCAGCGGGCCCATCGGCGAGAGCCACTGCAGCGATACACCGGCCGACATGCGGATATTGGCCGGATCGGAGTAGTCTTCGTTTAAGTAGTTGCAATCGTTCTTTGCGCTATCACACCGGACATACTGGCCGTTACTAAATTCAGTGCTCCACACCGAGCCAATATCAAAAAATACGGTAGAGCGAATTTGTGGGCGGTAAGTTTCCGCGACAAAGGGCGTTGGGAACACGAGTTCCACTGAGGCTACGGCCAAAGCGTTACCACCTACAGAGGTGTCAGAACCTTCAAAACCGGTGCTTACCAAGTCAGTGCGCTGCGACGCATTAGGGTCTTTGTAAGTCTTGTAAATCGCCTTCGGCCCGATGCTGTTGCTCTTAAAGCCGCGCACGGTATCAAAGCCACCGGCGTAGTAGTTTTCAAAAAACGGCAACATGCTGCTAGAGCCATAGCCGTTGCCATACGACACGCGACCTTTGCCCATCATCACCCAGTGGTGATCTTTATCCAGTGGGAAGTAGTGCGCACTCTCGCCGCTCAGCTTGTAGTACTGCAGATCCATCCCCGGCACGGTGACTTTTGCATTCACGCGCTGACGCTCACCTTGGGTGGGGAACACGCCCTTGTTTAAGGTCGAACGCGTCCAACCAGCGGTGAAATCCACGGTTAAGAAGTCGAGGTTGTCACCATCTTTGGAATAGAGATCCCAGAACTCATTCATTTGTACCGACTGGCGGGCATCGTTGAAATCCTCCCAGCAATAACCGTTGGGATCGCCATCGTTATCCTCGATGCACTCGTCATATTTCGCTTGGCTAAATTCAGGCCGCGACAGCTTGCTCTGCTCGATACCGACGCTAAAGTCCAAACGGTTGTGCTCATCGACCGGAAAGCCGCTCGAGACGCGAAAACCGAGCGTTTCATTTTCGTACTCAACAATATCGGCGTCATCGGCGCTAAACAGGTTGTAGTACACGCGGCCGCCTAAGCTCACACCATCCACAGTGAAGTAAGGATCGCTGTAGCTTAAATCGATACTCTTGGAATAATCATTGGTACTGGCGTTGATCGACACCTTTTTGCCGGTGCCCAAGAAGTTATCTTGCGACACGCCCGCTTGCAGGCTTAAACCCGATTCGGTGCCATAACCAATACCGGCGTTAATCGAACCGGCCGGCTGCTCTTTGACTTTGAAATCCAAATCAACTTGATCGGGCGCGGCAGGCACGCGCTTGGTCTCAACATCCACGCTTTCAAAGTAGCCTAAACGGTTTAAGCGCGCTTTAGATTGCTCGATGTTATCTGACGAGAGCCAAGTGCCCTCCATCTGGCGCATCTCGCGGCGCAGCACGTTATCTTGCGTACCGGTGTTACCGGTGAAATTGATATTGCGCACATACACCCGAGGCCCCGGCTCGACATTGATCACCAACTCCACTTCGTGGGTGGTGTCATTGATCTGCGGGAAGCTAGTGACCTTGGGATAGGCATAACCAAAACGGCCCAAGAATTTGGTCAGCGCCTCTTCGGTGTGCGTCACTTGGCTGGCCGAATAGGTACTGCCCACTGCAATCGGGATCAGAGCCTGCATCTGCGTGGCTTGATCAATTAAGTTGCCGTTGAGCTTCACGCCCGACACCTGATATTTCGCGCCTTCATCGATGTTCAAGGTAACATAGACGCCCTTTTTATCCGGCGTCATCGACACTTGTGTTGAGCTTTGCTTAAAGCGAATGTAGCCGCGATCTAAATAAAACGCGCGCAGCGCTTCAATGTCACCGGCCAGCTTTTGCTTTTGGTAACGCTTGTCGCCCATCAAATTCCACCACGGCACCTCATCGCGCAAAGAGAGTTGCGCCAATAAGCGCTCTTCGCTAAACACCTGGTTGCCAACGATGTTGATCTGGGCAATTTCAGCCGAGTCGCCTTCGATAAAGGAGAACTTTAAGTCCGCACGGTTACGTGGCAGCGGCGTGACGATCGCCTGCACTTTGGCCGAATATTTACCCACACCGTAATAAAAATCTTCTAAGCCTTTTTCCAGCGAGCTGAGCACGGTGCGATCCAGTGGCTCGCCCACGCGCACGCCCGACGCTTCTAAGCTTTGCGTCAGTTGCTCTTCTTTGATGTCGTCATTGCCGGAAAACTCAATGCTAGCGATGGTGGGACGCTCTTTAACCGCCACTTGCAGGGTTTGCCCTAAGCGATACACCTTCACCGTTTCAAAGTTACCGGTGGCATAGAGCTTTTTAATCGCGCTGGCCAATAAGTTAGGATCGACCGTATCACCCACACGGATCGGCAGGTTGAGCAGCGCCGCGCCCAAGGTCACGCGCTGCAAACCGACCACTTGAATATCTTGTACTACAAACGCGGCCGGCGCCGCTTCGACGACCACGCTCGCGCCGAGCAGACAGCTCAACACCAATGCTTTATTTACAGCCATTTTCTACCCATGTGTCCTTGTTGATGCCAAGCCCTACAGGCGAGCAAAATCGTTAAACAGCGCAATGCTCATCAGCACGACGATAAGCCCGGTGCCAATGCGATAACCCATCGCTTGGATTTTTTCCGGCACGGCTTTGCCGGTGATGCCTTCAATCAAGAAATAGACCAAGTGCCCGCCATCGAGCACCGGCAACGGGAACAAGTTAATGATCCCAAGGTTGACGCTGATCAGGGCTAAAAAGCTCAAAAAATAAACCACGCCGTAACCTGCGCTGGCCCCAGCGCCTTTAGCAATCGAAATCGGGCCGCTTAAATTATCCAGCGATAAGATGCCCTTGATCAGCTTGACGATAAGCTGCACGTTGAGCTCCATCAGCTGCCAGGTTTTCACCGCGCTCTGCCCGAGCGCCTCAAGCGGGCCATACTCTAACAGAATTCGATATTTATCGGCCAATGGCTCAATGGTGGGCGAAATGCCAGCAAAACCGATTTGGCGGCCGCGGATAGTTTTGCTCGCGGGGGTTAAGGTCAGCGTCAGCTCACGGCCGGCGCGGCTTACGCGCAAATTAAGCGCCTGTTCTGGCGCTTGTTGCACGGCCAAAACGAACGTCTGCCACGTCGTCAGCGGCTGCTGATTGATCGCCAAAATGTGATCGCCCGCACGCAGCCCCGCGCGCTCACTGGCACTGCCTGCGACCACTTGCGCCACGACCGTGCGCACTTTGCCGCCCAGCGGGGTGATGCCAAGGCTCGTTAGCGGTGCTTCTTGGTCAGGGTTAAACTGCCACGCGCGCAAATCCAAGGTCTTAGTCAGGGTTTGGCTGTAACCGGGGGTTTTTAGCGTTAAGGTCGCCGTTTCGTTGCCTAATTGGCGAATAAGCGCGTAAGTCACGCTTTCCCACTCGGCGGTGGTTTGGCCATCGACCGCAACAATTTCCATACCCGCAGTAAGCTCAGCGCGCGCAGCAATCGAATCGGGCGCGACGCGATCAATCACCGGTCGCACGCTCGGCACGCCAATTAAAAACATCAGCCACAGAGCAAAAAACGCGAAGATAAAGTTGGCCAGCGGGCCGGCGGCCACGATGGCAAAGCGCTGCCAGACCGATTTTTGCTTAAAGGCAAACGGCGCATCCGCCGGCGAGGTGGCGTCATCGAGCATTTTGACGTAGCCGCCCAGCGGGATCAGCGATAGCGCATATTCGGTGCCATCGCGACCAGTGCGGCTCCACAAGGTTTTGCCAAAGCCAATCGAGAACCGTTCCACCCGCACGCCGCAGCACCGCGCCACCCAAAAGTGGCCAAATTCATGCACGGCGATCAATAAACCCAGCGCCAAGAAAAACGCGGCGGTATTCCACAAAAAACTAGCCATCAGCCTACGCTCCTTGGCGGGTTAGCCACGCCTGGGCTAAGGCGCGCGCCTCGCCATCTAAGGCAAACAAATCATCAAACGAGTGCACAGCTTGCGTCGCGCACGCCTGCATCACAGTGGCATTTAGCTCCGCGATGTGCATAAAGCCGAGCTCACCGGCCAAAAAAGCCGCCACCGCAACCTCGTTGGCCGCATTCAGCGCCGTGGTCGCCGCTTGGCCGAGCTCACAGGCGTCGATCGCCAGCTTTAAGCACGGATAACGGGCAAAATCGGGTTTAAGGAAGCTAAATTCACCCACCGAGAAGAAATCCAGCGGCGCCACGCCCGAGGCCATGCGCTCTGGGTAGGCCAACGCGTGCGCAATCGGTGTGCACATATCAGGGTTACCCAGCTGCGCTAGCACCGAGCCATCGTTGTATTGCACCATCGAATGGATCACCGATTGCGGGTGGATCACCACTTGGATTTGCTCGGGCGCAGCATTAAACAGCCAGCGCGCTTCGATATATTCCAAGCCTTTGTTCATCATGGTGGCCGAATCGACCGAGATCTTAGCGCCCATCGACCAGTTTGGGTGCGCAATGGCTTGCGCTGGGGTGACGGTGGCCAAATCACTTAGCGCGCTGTAGCGAAATGGGCCGCCAGAGCCGGTGAGCAAAATGCGGCTGATGCCGGCGGCGGTTAAATCACAAAAGCCCGGCGTTTGCTGAATGTGGGTCGGCAAGCACTGAAAAATCGCGTTGTGCTCGCTGTCAATCGGCAGCAACTGCGCGCCATGCTCGCGCACCGCCTGCATGAAAAAGGCGCCCGACATCACTAACGCTTCTTTGTTGGCCAGCAAAATGCACTTGCCCGCGCGCACCGCGGCCAGCGTCGGCGCTAAACCAGCGGCGCCAACAATCGCGGCCATGACGCTGTGCGCCTCGGGGTGGGCCGCGACCTCACATAGCGCTTGCGCACCACTGAGCACGGCTGTGGCGCTGTTATGGGTTTTTAGTTTTGCCGCCAACTGGCGCGCGGCGACCGCATCGCTCATCACCGCAAAACGAGGCGCAAACTCCAAGCAATCACGCAGCATGGCGTCTACATTGGTTGCCGCCGTTAGCGCTAACACGCGCCAGCGGTCCGGATGGTGGCGCAGCACCTTTAAGGTACTTTGGCCAATGGAGCCCGAGGCGCCTAAAATCACCAAATTTCGCATCAGAACATCGCACTTAACAGCAGATAACTAAATAAAAACACCGGCAACGCGGCCGTGAGACTATCAATTCGATCCAGCACGCCGCCGTGGCCTGGTAGCAAATCACCGGAATCTTTTAGCCCCGCTTCGCGCTTAAACATGCTTTCGGTTAAATCACCGAGCACCGAGGCCAGCACCGCCAGCACCGAGCAGACCTGCACTATGGCCATTTTGGTAGCGGGAAAATCCATCGACCAAGTGACGATCAGTGCCAGACTACTCGCGCAGCCTAAGCCGCCGAGCATGCCTTCAAGTGTTTTACCGGGGCTGACGCTAGGCAGCAATTTACGCTGGCCAAACGCTTTACCAAAAAAGTAGGCGCCAGAATCAGCCGCCCACACCAGTCCCATCACAAACAATAAAATCCACGCACCAGCTTTCGGATCGTGTTGATAGTTAAAGCCGCGCATCGCCAGCACGGACCACAAAAATGGGATCAAAGTGACTAAGCCAAACAGGGTTTTTAACCACACCGAGCCTTGCCACAGGCGCGCACTGGCTGGATAGCGCAGCACTAAGGCTAAGCCCAGTAGCCACCAACTAACCGACGCCCACAGGCCGCCGTTAATCACGCCATTGAGCGTTGGCGTCCATAAGCCATCGACCGGCAGCCAGAGTAAACTCACCCCCAGCAGCAAGCAAAAGCCCACCGGCAGCCAAGTGCCGGCATTCGGGGCGACAAAGGCGCTCCACTCACGACTGGCCAGCCAAAAGACCAAGCAGGCCGCCAAGGCAAACCATTTTAACGGCAGCAAAAAAAGCGCACTTAAGACCAGAGCGCCCAATCCGACTGCGGTGGTAACGCGTTGTTTTAGCAAAATAAACCTCTCTCTTGGGAGCGGGGTTTAGCCGAGCGGCTGCTGGGCTATCAATTCCCGGATCTGTTCGCCTGTGCAGCCAAACCGGCGCTCACGCGCCACATAGGATGCGATCGCATCGCTAAATTGGGCATCATCAAAGTCAGGCCACAACACCGGGGTAAAGTAGAGCTCAGCATAGGCAAGTTGCCAGAGCAAAAAGTTGCTCAGGCGATGGTCACCCCCGGTGCGGATCAACAGATCCACCGGCGGCAGATCATGCATGCACAGGTGCTGGCTGATTAACGCTTCATCAATGGCTTCACTCACCAACTCACCGGCCGCCACTTGCGCCGCTAATGCGCGCGCCGCTTGGGCAATATCCCACTGGCCGCCATAATTGGCCGCCACGTTTAAGGTCAGTCCGGTATTGTTGGCCGTCAAGGCTTCGGCATTGGCAATTTTTTCTTGGAGCCGAGGACTGAAACGGGCGGTGTCGCCAATGATTTTTAAGCGAATATTATTTTTGTGCATCTTGCGCACTTCACGCCCGAGCACCGTCATAAACAGTTCCATCAACGCCGTCACTTCCGTTTCCGGTCGGCGCCAATTTTCGCTGGAGAAGGCAAACAAGGTCAGCGCTTGCACGTTAGCTTTGGCAGCAAAGTTCACCACCGCGCGCACCGATTTGACCCCCGCTTGGTGGCCAAACATGCGCAACTTGCCACGTGCCTGCGCCCAGCGCCCATTGCCATCCATGATAATTGCGACGTGACGCGGCAAGGCGGCGCTAGCGTGCTCACCTAATTGGGCCAAAAGCGACATGATTTTCTCCGATAAAAGCAAAAACGCCGTGCAGGGGCACTACACGGCGCTCGTAATATACCGTTGGGGCGCTTAGATTTCCATTAGCTCCTTCTCTTTGCCCGCTAAAGCCTCATCAACCAGCTTAATAAACGCGTCGGTGAGCTTTTGAATTTCTTCTTGGCCGCGGCGATCATCATCTTCTGAGATCTCTTTATCTTTGAGCAGCGCTTTAAAATCAGCGTTGGCATCGCGGCGGATGTTACGCACCGCGACGCGAGCGTTTTCCGCTTCCGCACGCACGATTTTGGTCAAATCGCGGCGACGCTCTTCGGTCAGCGCTGGCAACGGCACGCGCAGCGTCTGGCCATTGCTCGATGGGTTTAAGCCCAAATCGGACATCAAAATGGCTTTTTCTACCGCTTGGATCATAGAGCGGTCGAAAATTGAAATAGACAAGGTGCGCGCATCTTCAGCCACCACGTTAGCCAATTGCTTGAGCGGCGTGGCTGCGCCGTAGTACTCCACATTGATGCCATCGAGCAGGCTCGGGTGGGCACGGCCGGTGCGGATTTTTGACATTTGGGTCTTTAGCGCTTCAACGCTTTTGCCCATACGATCTTTGGCGTCGTTTTTGATTTCGTTGATCACGGTAATGTTCCTTAAAACGCTAAGCGCGATAGCTTAACTTATTGAGCAATATGGTGGATCAGGGTGCCTTCGGCCTCGCCCATGATCACGCGGCGCAGGGCGCCAGGTTTGTTCATGTTGAACACGCGAATAGGCAAATTATGATCGCGCGCCAAGGTAAAGGCGGCAAGATCCATTACCTGCAGCTCTTTTTCAAGTACTTCGTTGTAATCGAGGGCAGAATAGAGGGTTGCGTCAGGGTTTTTCACCGGATCTGCGCTATACACGCCATCAACCTTAGTCGCTTTGAGTACCACATCCGCTTCAATTTCGATGCCGCGCAAGCAGGCGGCAGAATCGGTGGTAAAGAACGGATTGCCAGTACCAGCAGAAAAAATCACCACTTTGCCGACACGCAACTGGCTAATCGCTTCGGCCCAGCTGTAGGAGTCGCATACCCCTTGCAGAGGAATTGCCGACATCAGACGGGCATTCACATAAGCACGATGCAGCGCATCCCGCATGGCCAAGCCGTTCATTACGGTCGCCAACATACCCATGTGGTCGCCCACCACGCGGTTCATGCCGGCTTTCGCCAGACCTGCACCACGGAACAAGTTACCGCCACCAATCACTAAGCCTACTTGTACGCCCAATTCAACTAACTCTTTGATCTCTTGGGCCATGCGCTCAAGCACGGTGGCATCAATACCAAAGCCTTCGTTGCCTTGCAGGGCTTCACCACTTAATTTCAGCAGAACACGACGATAGGCAGGTTTAGGATGGCTACTCATTTTTTGGTCCTTGTGATATGAAGACCGCGACGTAAAGTCGCGGTCTGAAAGAAACGGTTAACCCGATTCGATTAAGCCTTGTTCGCCGCAGCGATCTGCGCTGCTACTTCAGCAGCAAAGTCAGTCTCTTGCTTCTCGATGCCTTCGCCTACTTCAAAGCGAGTGAAAGAGATCACGTCTGCGCTCTCTTTCTTCAGCAGATCCGCCACAGTGATTGATGGGTCTTTCACGAAAGGCTGACCGGTCAGTGATACTTCACCGGTGAACTTCTTCATGCGGCCTTCAACCATCTTTTCAGCGATCTCTTTTGGCTTGCCAGAGTTCACGGCGATGTCGATCTGAATTTCGCGCTCTTTAGCCACAACTTCAGCTGAAACATCTTCAGGCTTAACGAACTGTGGGCTGCAAGCCGCTACGTGCATAGCCAGATCTTTCGCCAGATCAGCCGAACCGCCTACCAGCTTGGTGATAACACCGATGCGCGCGCCGTGTACGTAAGTACCCAGGTTGTCGCCTTCTACCAGCATCACGCGACGCAGGTTCATGTTCTCACCGATCTTAGCGATCAGGTTGGTGATGGTCAGCTCAACTGACTCACCGTTGCCAAAGTCGGCGGCTTTGAGCGCGTCAACACAGGCAATTTTGTTCGCGGCAGCGATGTCAGCAATCTTCTGACCCATGGCCATGAAGCTGGCATCTTTAGCTACGAAGTCGGTCTCAGAGTTGAGTTCGATCATCACAGCTACATTGCCTTCGGTGCGCGCGAAGATCACGCCTTCAGCGGCGATACGGCCGGCTTTCTTGGCCGCTTTCGCTTGACCAGATTTACGCATGTTTTCGATCGCCAGCTCGATGTCGCCATTGGCTTCAGTCAGAGCTTTTTTGCAATCCATCATGCCAGCGGCAGTGCGCTCACGCAGTTCTTTTACCAGGGCGGCGGTAACGTTAGACATTCTAATTTCCTCGGTCTTGAGTAGACAAGAAAACAGGGGCCACAAGGGCCCCTGCTAACCAATTACATCAGCTTGGTTAATAAGGGCTTTACAGACCTTACTAATTACTGAGCTTCAACGAAGCCATCTTGCTCAGCTTGAACAACGATGTCTTGCGCGCGCGCTTCCAGTACGGTGTCAGCGGCAGCGTTCAGGTACAGTTGAACAGCGCGGATCGCGTCGTCGTTACCTGGGATCACGTAGTCAACACCATCTGGGTTAGAGTTGGTATCAACGATAGAAACTACTGGGATACCCAGGTTGTTAGCTTCTTTGATCGCGATGTGCTCGTGGTCAGCATCAACAACGAACAGCACGTCTGGCAGGCCGCCCATGTTCTTGATACCGCCCAGGCTCTTCTCCAGCTTTTCCATTTCGCGAGTACGCATCAGCGCCTCTTTCTTGGTCAGCTTTTCGAAGGTACCGTCTTGGCTCTGGGTTTCCAGATCTTTTAAGCGCTTGATTGACTGACGTACGGTTTTCCAGTTAGTCAACATACCGCCCAACCAGCGGTGGTTTACATAGAACTGGTCGCAACGCACAGCGGCGTCTTTAACGGCTTCAGAAGCGGCACGCTTAGTACCAACAAACAGTACTTTGCCTTTCTTAGCAGCTACGGAGCTAACGAAGTTCATGGCATCGTTGAACATTGGAACAGTTTTTTCCAAGTTGATGATGTGAACTTTGCTACGTGCACCGAAGATGTAAGATTTCATCTTTGGGTTCCAGTAACGAGTCTGGTGACCGAAGTGAACGCCGGCTTGCAGCATGTCACGCATTGAAACTTTAGCCATTTTTATTTCCTCAAATGGGGTTAGGCCTCCACACATCCCATATGTCCGACCCAAAGGGGCACCCCGGCATAGGTGTCGATGTGTGTGTGGTTTACGTTAGGGTGATGGCTGAACGCTTGACTTAGCAGAGCCAAGACAACGCCCAGTCCGGCGCGCTTTATACCATAGCTTTAGGCCGCCGGCTAGCGGGCAAAGAAAGCGGCGGTGAAAAACTGGAACTTGCCCGCCCTTCTCGTTACCATTTGCGCCACTTGTCTTAAAGCTGCCCGCGCAATGCGTAACGAGATCTCATGTCGATAATTATTAAAACTCCCGCTGAAATTGAACAAATGCGCGTGGCCGGCCAACTCGCCGCCGATGTGCTAGTCATGATTGCGCCGCACGTCAGCGCCGGCGTGACTACCGATGAATTAAACACGCTGTGCCATGACTTTATCGTCAACGAGCAAGGCGCGATCCCTGCGCCGCTGAACTATCACGGCTTTCCAAAATCAATTTGCACCTCGGTCAATGACGTGATTTGCCACGGCATTCCCAACCACAAAAAATTGCGCGATGGCGACATCATCAACATCGACATCACCGTGATCAAAGACGGCGCCCACGGCGATACCTCGGCCATGTTTGTGGTGGGCCAAACCACGCCGCTGCGCAAAAAACTCTGCCAAGTGGCGCAAGCGAGTCTGTATGCCGCGATAGAAAAAGTGCGCCCCGGCGTGGCGTTTGCCGAACTAGGCGCCGCCATTGCGCCAATGGTTGAGCGCGACGGCTTTTCCGTAGTGCGCGATTACTGCGGCCACGGTATCGGCATGGCGTTTCATGAAGAGCCGCAAATTTTGCACTATCGCAACAAAGATGCCCGCACCATGCAGCCGGGCATGTGTTTTACCATCGAGCCGATGATCAACAGCAAAAAGCATCACTGCAAACTCAACCAAAAAGATGGCTGGACGGTCACGACTAAAGATGGCGGGGACTCGGCGCAATATGAGCACACCCTGTTGGTGACCGACACAGGCTGCGAAATTTTAACTCACCGCCCCGATGACACGCTGCCTCGGGTGCTAGTGCACGCGTAATCGTTACGCCTCAGCTTGCTGGGGCTTTTTTCTGCCCGCGATGGGCCCCTTTGCCCAAAGGCTGACCTATGCCCACACCGCCCTCCGCCCCCAATGCCGGTAACGATCTAAAAACGCGCCTGCAGGTATTTAACCTCGCCCAGCAAGCCGACTTTGCCGCGCACAGGCCGATCCACGAATTGTTACACCAGCGTGCGGCGTGGATGGATAACGAACTGATTACGCTGTGGCAGGCCGTTTGGCGCGAGCACGGGCCCGTTGCCGGCGGCGGCACTACGCTGACGCTGTGCGCGGTGGGCGGCTATGGTCGCCGCGAGTTACATCCGGGGTCTGATTTAGATCTATTGCTGCTGCACTCAGCGCCGTTAACCGATACCGAGCAGCGCCTAATTAGCGCTTTTTTTGCCGCCTTGTGGGATAGCCGTTTGGTCATAGGCCACGCTGTGCGTACGCCCGAGGCCTGCTACGCCTTGGGACGCGATGATTTAACCATTGCTACCAACTTATTTGAAGCGCGCTTTTTGTGCGGCGACGCCGCCCTGTTTACCGACCTAAGCGCCCAGCTAGCGCGCGCCGATTTTTGGCCGCCGGCGCAGTTTTTTGCCGCCAAACTGGCCGAGCAAAACGCGCGTCACGCCCGCCATGCCGGCGCGCAGCATAAACTTGAACCCGATGTAAAAAATCACCCCGGCGGCCTGCGCGATATTCAAACACTGCAGTGGATCAGCCAGCGTTTGCACTTTGCCGCCAGCGCGCCCTCGGCTAATGCATCTGCTTTAGCTGCCAAACTCACCGCCGCAGAACAAGCGGATTTAACCCTCTGCCAGCACCTGTTATGGCGCGTGCGCTTTGCCCTGCACGCCGCGTGCGGCAAAAGTGATAACCGCTTACTGCTTGATCGCCAAGGTGCCGTGGCTAGTGCGCTCGGTTATATGGCCACCGATGCCACCTATCACCCGCACGCGCCCATCGAGGCTATGATGCAGGCGTTTTATCAAACTACGCGGCGGGTCAGTGAATTAAGCGCGCTGCAACTGCAACTGTTTAGCGCCGCCTTTGCGCCGCCTTGCGC
>JBOFMA010000195.1:0-2565 GCA_051658125.1 Aeromonas sp. | reverse complement strand
CGGCTAACCGCTGACCACGTTAAACGCGTCCACCTTCATCCGAGGTGGGCGCGTTTTACATTGGCCGCATGGGTGCTGCTCGCTATAATGCCCACCATTTTGGGAAGGAGGCACGATGCGGCTCGATAAATTTATTTGTGAATGTTCAGATTTAACCCGTTCTTTAGCCGGTAGAGTCATTCGACAGGGCGAAGTGATGGTCGATGGCATCATCGTCAAACAGCCAGCGCTGCATATCAACGAACAGAGCCTTATTACCTTCGATGGCATAGATCTAAGCATGGGCCGCGGCCAGCGCTATTTTATGCTGCACAAGCCTGTGGGCTATGTCTGCTCCAATAGTGACCCCGATCATCCCACCGTGTTCGCCCTGCTCGATGAGCCGGCGCTGGGCAAATTGCATGTCGTTGGTCGCTTAGATCTGGATACCACCGGCTTGGTGCTGATCACCGATGATGGCCAGTGGTCACACCGCATCACCTCACCGCGTCACCACTGCCCGAAAACCTATTTAGTCGAAACCGCCGACCCGATTGAGCCTGACGCCGTGGCTTGGTTTGACGAGGGGGTTTATCTGCGCGGCGAAGAGGACAAAACCCGTCCGGCCACGCTGGAAATTATCGATACCTATCGCGCGCGGTTAACCATCTCGGAAGGCAAATACCATCAGGTCAAGCGCATGTTTGCCGCCATTGGCAACAAAGTCGATACGCTGCACCGCGAGCGTATTGGCGCCTTAAATCTGGATGCCGAGTTAGCCGAAGGCGATTACCGAGAATTAAGTGCTGCCGAAGTGGCCAGCTTTAGCGCCGATAAGGAGTGAGCATGCACGAGCATTTTATTGGTTTAGGCGTAGCGGGTAATTTTGCCGGCCATTTAGAGCAAGCCGGCGAAGCAGCCGATTTTACCCACGTAGCGGTGACATCGGCCGCCGCGCCCAAAGCGCTGTTTCCGTTTTATGTGCCCCATCACCCCGCGCAATTAGGCGTGCAACCGCTGAGCGATAGCCGCTTGTATCTGCCGCCTAGCGCCATCGCGGGCGAGGAAAAAGTGCAAATTGAGCCGGAAGTGGCGTTGTGGTGTGAGCTGGAATACGCCGGCGAGCAGGTGGTGAGCCTTTATCCGCGCGCATTTGCCGCCTATAACGACGGCTCTATACGCCGCGTGGGCGCCAAAAAGATCAGCGACAAGAAAAACTGGGGCGAGGCGTCAAAAGGCGTGGCGCCCTTTTGGTTGCCGCTGACCTCGTTTGCGCCGGGCTGTGAACTCGATGATTACCGCATCGCCTGCTTTTTAAGCCGCAATGGCGAACTTAACGCCTATGGCGTAGATAGCCCTGTCGTCGATTACAGCTATTTCCACCAGCCGCTGATCGAGTGGATGATCGATAAGCTCAACACCCAACAAGACAGTGGGCCAGCGGAAGATATGCCCGCTCTCTTGGCACAGGCGGGTAAGCCGCGTCACGCCCTGATCAGCATTGGCGCCACCCGTTACACCGCGTTTGGCGAGCAGACCTTTTTGGCGCTGGGCGACAAGATCTGGGTGGTCCTCTATCCGGCCAGTCGCTATGCGCCCTCGGCGATTGCCCAAGCCATTCAAACCGGCAAATTATCCGGCGATATGTCGGTCTTGTGCCAAGCGGTGTTAGCCGCGCCGGCGCCTAGCGTTACAGTTACAGCCAGCGCGCCCCAACTCACCCCCGAGGCGCTATGAGCCCAGCGCGCCCGTCTCGCCGCCCATCGGCGCCACGCGCCGCTGCTGCTGCCCGCGAAAAAAACGGCCTGCATCCACGCAATAAGCATCGCCACGGCTATGACTTTGCGGCGCTGATGGCCGCTAGCCCCGCGCTAGCCGCCTTTGTCGCGCCCAATGCCTATGGCAATGTGTCGATAGATTTTGCCGACCCACAAGCGGTGCTGGCACTTAATCGCGCCCTGCTCGCCCACCACTACCGCATTTTGCACTGGGATCTGCCGCCCGGTTACCTCTGCCCGCCGATCCCGGGGCGCGTCGATTACTTGCACCATTTAGCCGATCTCCTCGCGGCCGGCGGCGAGACCCCACGCGGCAAAGCGGTGCGCGTGCTGGATATTGGCGTTGGCGCCAACGCGATTTACCCGCTGCTGGGCGCGCGCGAATATGGCTGGCGCTTTGTCGGCAGCGATATCGATCCGGTGTCGGTGAAAGCAGCGCGGCTACTGGCCGAGGCCAACGGGTTAGGCAAACAAATTGAAACCCGTTTACAAGCCGACGCCACGCAGATCTTTGCCGGCCTGATTGTGCCCGGCGAGCACTACGCGCTGACCCTGTGTAACCCGCCGTTTCACGCCTCCTTGGCTGAAGCGGCCAGTGGCAGCGCGCGCAAATGGCGCAATTTAAATAAAACCACCGCGGCCAACAGCGCGCCGGTGCTCAACTTTGGTGGGCAAAAAGCCGAATTGTGGTGCGATGGTGGCGAAGCGGCCTTTTTAGCGCGCATGATCCAAGAAAGCCAGCAATTTGCCGACCAAGTGGGCTGGTTTAGCTCGCTGGTGTCAAAGGCCGATAATCTGCCCGCCGCCA
>JBOFMA010000194.1:0-12426 GCA_051658125.1 Aeromonas sp. | reverse complement strand
ATTGAAGGCCCTGCGCGGCCGTTAACGCGCTTGCAAACTGGACATGAAATTTTTATTTTGCTTGATACCGCGCGCCGCGTGCAGCAAGTCGATGTGCGCCTGGCCGGGCAAACACGCTACCGCTATCTGCGCCAAGGCGAAGGTTTTGCGCTGCAAGAATAAGCTAGCCGCGTGATGGATGGGCGTGACGAGCCGCACTCGCGCGCCGGCCCGGAATCTTTAAACCGCTATTTTGTACTGATGTAACAGGAGTTTTTTGTGGATAGTCGTTCACTATATAGCCAAACAACGGAACTAACGGCCGCCAGCAACAAGGTGTTGCGTAATACCTATTGGCTGCTTTCATTGACGCTGGGTTTTTCTGCCCTCGTGGCCGCCACGGCCAGCGTGCTGGCGCTGCCGCGCTTACACTGGCTGCTGTTTTTAGGCGGCGTGTACGGCTTGATGTTTGTCACCGAAAAAAATCGTAATAACGGCAAAGGCTTGGTCGCAATTTTTGGCCTCACCGGATTGCTCGGTTACAGCTTGGGGCCGATCATTAATGTCTATTTGCTGCAGGATGGCGGACAAATTGTGATGACTGCGCTGGGCGGCACGGCGCTGAGCTTTTTGGGCCTGTCGGCGTATGCCTTAACCACCAAGCGCGATTTATCGTTTTTAAACGGCATGCTGTTTGTTGGCGTGTGGGTGCTGCTGGTGGCGATGGTTGCTAACATTTTCCTGCAACTGAGCGTATTAAGCTTGGCGCTGTCGGCCATGTTTATGCTGTTTTCTTCTGGCGCGATTTTGCTCACCACCCAACGCATTGTGCGCGGCGGCGAGACTAACTATATCTCGGCCACGGTGAGCCTTTACCTGTCGATTTATAACATCTTTTTAAGTTTGCTTAGCCTGCTTGGCGGCAACCGCGATTAAGTCGCGCCCCGCCCATCGCTGTGGTGGGCGGGGTTATGCGCTATTTATGTGATGCTATGACCTGTTTATATGCTTTTTTTCGCCGCTTAGCGCTGTGCGCTGGATTGGCTTATCTCTGTTGGGCGGCGCCGCTGAGTGCCCAGCCGGGCAGCAATCGCGAATTGACGATTTTTAATGTCAACACCAATGAATGGGCGCGCATTGCCTATTGGCGCGGCGGGCGTTATTTGCCGCAAGGTTTGCAAAAATTAAATCATCTGTTTCGCGATCATCGCCGCGATGAAAGCATGGTGATAGATAAAAAACTATTTGATTTATTGTATTTAATTCAGCAGCGGCTCGGCCATCAGGGCGAAATTCAGCTGATCTCGGGCTATCGCAGCCAGTTAACTAATCGGCAAAAGCATTTAGCCAGTAAAGGCGTGGCCAAGCGTAGTTTTCATATGCAAGGGCGCGCGATGGATATTCGCATACCTGGGATTGAATTAAGTGCGCTGCGCGATGTGGCACGGCAATTAAATCAAGGTGGGGTGGGATATTATCCCAGCCCAGTGGACAATTTTGTGCACTTAGATACCGGCCCGGTGCGCCAATGGTCATCCGATGGCGCGCAATATTAATCTGTGAGGTAATAATGAAAAAAATCCTTAGTTTGGGGCTGCTTGCGCTGCTGTTAACTGGCTGCAATAAGCTAAACCGTGAAAACTATGACCGCATCGAAAGCGGCATGACCTATGAACAGGTGACTAAAATTATCGGCAAAGCCAGCCAGTGCAGCGATAAATTGGGCGCCAGCCACTGCCGCTGGGAAAAAAAGCCCGCGCAGATCAGCGTGACCTTTTTAGGTGGCAAAGCGGCGTTTTTTAGCGCGGAAGGCATTAAATAATTCTGCAGGCCATGGATAACATAGGCAAGCCATAAAGAAAGCGCCCGTGGGCGCTTTCTTTATTTAGCGACGTAAATAACCTTAACGCACGCTAGCTCGATAATTATCCACCCACAAGGCGGTGGCGCCACAAATAGCCACCGGCATCACCAGTAAGTTAACAAAGGGAATGGCACTGCACAGGGTGACGATGGCGCCAAAACTAATACATTGCCCGCGCTGCGAGGCAAGGGTATCGCGCATTTGGTTAAACTTTATTTTGTGATTATCAAAAGGATAATCTAAATATTGCACCGCCATCATCCAAGCGCTAAATAAAAACCACAGAAGCGGCGTCATGGTTTGGCCGATCAAGGGAATAAAAAATAAGATCAGTAAGCCTAGAGCCTTAGGCAAGTAATAGGCTAATTTTTGCCATTCACGGGCAAAGGCGCGCGGCACTTCTGTTAATAAATCCGCAAAACTCGTTTCGCTAATCGTTTGCCCAGTTAAATGCTGCTCGACTTTTTCCGCCAGCAGGCCATTAAACGGCGCGGCAATCCAGTTGGTCACTGCGCTAAAAATAAACGCAAACAGCGCCAAAATAGTCGATACGGCAATCGGCCAAAGCACCACATCTAGCCAACTGAGCCAGGCGGGCATTTGCGCTTCGAGCCAGACAAATAGCGTTTTGAGTTGCACAATCAAGGCATAAAAGGCGCCGGAAAACAGCAAGATATTCACCAGCATCGGCACCAGCACAAAGCGGCGCAGTCCAGGCTGGCAGATAAGCGAAAAACCACGAAAAAAATAGCCAGCCCCTGAGAGGGGGCCGCGGCGGGCGGATGGCATCATAAGCAATCTCCACTGCTGAAAAATCCTAAGTCCACGTTGGAGTATGCCAAAAGCGCGGCCGCTTGCCCTATTACAAAAAAGCTCCAGTTGCGCTAAAGTGGCCGCCCCGTTTTTTGTTCCTCATACCAGCAACAGGCCTGCATGCGTCTTAAATCAATCAAACTCGCCGGTTTTAAATCTTTTGTTGAAGCCACCCGCATTGAGGTCACGGCCGAGATGACGGCGATTGTGGGCCCGAATGGCTGCGGAAAATCCAATGTGATTGATGCGGTGCGCTGGGTGCTGGGGGAAAGTTCGGCCAAGCATTTGCGCGGCGAGAACATGACCGATGTGATTTTTAATGGCTCGCTGGAGCGTGCCGCGTTTGGCCGCGCCAGTGTCGAGCTTATTTTTGATAACCGCGATAAGCGTGTGCAGGGTGAATTTGGCCGCTTTGACGAGCTGCAAGTGCGCCGTGAAGTGCTGCGTGATGGCAGTAACCACTTCCACATTAATGGCCAAAAATGCCGGCGCAAAGATATCGCCGAGCTGTTTATGGGCACAGGCCTTGGCCCGCGCAGCTATGCCATCATCGAGCAAGGCACGATTAGCCGCTTGATTGAATCGCGTCCGGCTGAGTTAAAGCTGTTTTTAGAGGAGGCGGCCGGTGTATCACGCTATAAAGAGCGGCGTAAAGAGACGGAAAACCGCATTGCGCAAACGCAAGCTAACTTAGCCCGTCTTGGCGACATTCAAGCCGAGCTTGATGAGCGCTTAAGCCACCTGCAAGGGCAGGCACAAAGTGCGGCGCACTACAGCGAACTAAAGCGCTGCTCGCGGCAGATGCGCAGCGATTTGATGCAAGCTGAGCTATTGGCGCTCGATCAGCGCGGCGCGCAGTTGGCGCAGCAATTGGCCGAGCAGGGTGAGCAATTGGCCGCGCGCGACACCCAGCAGCAAACGGCTGACACGAGCTTTTTGCAGTTAAGCCAGCAGCGGCAAAGTTTAGGTGCCAGCGTTACCGCGCGGCAAAGCGCGCTGCTCGCCGGCGCGCAGCAGCTTACCCGTTTAGAAGAGCAGGAGCGCCATCAAGCCGATTTAAGCCAGCGCTTTGCCGCCGAGCAAGCGCAGCTAACCGAGGCGCTAAGCCAGCAGCAAACGCGCACCGATGAGTTGCAAGCACAAGTTACTGCGCAGCAGTCGCAGGTGGCCAGCGCGCAGCAAGCGGCACTGGCGGCAGATAGTGCGCTGCAACAGGCGCAAACCACCAAAGAGGCGGCCAGCGCCGCACTGGCGCAGAGCCACGCCGCGCAGCAGCAGTGGCAAACCGAGCACACCGCTGAGCAGTTGGCGTTGCAGCAGAGCCAGCATCAGGTGGCTGCGCTGGCTGAGCTGGCGCGCAAAACCCAATTGGCGCGCTGGAGCGCAGAAGAGGAGTTAGCGGCGGTGCAGCGCGGGTTATCCCAGCCGCTACGCCAAGCCTGCCAAGAGAGTGAGCAGGCGCTTACCGCATGCGCCGCCGCGCATGAAACCGCGCAGCAGCAGATGCAACGCGAGCACGCATCTCAGCGCCGCGCGCAGCAGCGTTTGTTTGCCGCCGAGCAAACTGCCGCCACCTTAGGCGCGCAGCTTGGCACGCTCGATAAGTTGTTTGGCAGTAATCTTGCAGGCGAAAGCCTGGCCAGCACGCTGCGCGGTGACCCGCACTGGGCGCCGGCGCTAGATAAAGTGCTCGGCCAGTGGTGGAGCGCGTCGGCTTGTGACGCCCTTGCCGCCCAATCGTGCGGCCGTTGGCTCAGTGAATGCGCCCCTGCGTGCGCCGGCACCTTGGCGGCGACCTTAGACGGCCATTTTTTCCCGGCGTTTTTAAACTCAATTTTTACCGCGCCCGATGCTGTCAGCGCGCGCGCGCGGCAAGCAAGCTTGGCCGCCGGCGAGTCGGTGATAACGCCGCAGGGTGACTGGTTTGGCGCCAATTGGGTTGATTTGGGTGAGTATGGCGCGGTCAGTGGGCGCGAATTGTGGCAGCTGCGCCAGCAGGTGGCCGGCGAATTAGCCACAGCCAACGCGCAGGTGGCGACCTGTGCTCGCGCGGTGGCCGAGGGCGAGCAACAGCTGCAAGCCACGCTTTTGGCGCAAAATCTGTCGCAGCAAGCGCTGGATGCGGCGCGCGTAACGAGGCAAGATGCCCACGGTGCTTGGCAGCATCATTTAGGCCAGCAACTAGCGCAAGATGAGCAAAGCCAACGCTTACAGGCGCAGATCGATGCTTTAGTCGGTGAGCAGCAGCAAGAGCAGCGTCGAGCCGAGGTTGCCCAGCAAACCGAGCAAGCGTACGCCAGCGTGCTGGCGCGCAGCGTTGTGGCAGGCGAACGCGCCGCCGCGGCACAGGCCCAAGCGCAAGCGTGGGTTGGGCAGTGCGAGCAGCGATTGGAAAGTGCGCGCTTAGCGCGCGAGCAAGCCTTGGCCCGCGCCCAAGCGGCTGCGCAGCGTGAAGAAAGCCAGCAAATGCTGCTGGCGCGTGAACAGCAAGCCTTAGCGCGCCAGCAGCTAAGCCTAAGCGAATTAACCGCGCCGGCCGCCAGCCCCGCGCAGCAATTGGCGCCGTTGCAAAAAGAGCAGGCCGCGCTAGAGCGCCAACACAGTGCCGAGTTAGAGGCGCTGGCTAGCGTAGAGGCGCAGTTAGCCGCGCTGGAAAAAAGTCGCGGCGATGGGCAAAAGCTGCGCGTGCGTGTGCAAGAGCGCTATGCCCAGCTGCAATTAGAGCAAGCGCGGGTGCAGGCGCGGGTGCAAGCCTTGCACGAACAAGCCCAGCAGCAAGGCGTAACCTGGCCGGCTGAGACAGGTGGCGTTAGCGGCCTTGATGAGGCGCAGCAAGGGCGCCTGCGCGCGCTCGATAGCCACGCCGTGCGTCAAGAAATTGCCGCGCTGGAGCGGCGCGTTAGTGAACTTGGCCCGATCAACTTAGCCGCGCTGGCGGAATATGACGAGGCAAAAGCTCGCGCCGATTATTTGCTGGCGCAAAAAGCCGATCTTGAACAAGCGATTGCCACCTTGCAGCAAGCGGTTAATCGGATTGATAAAGAGAGTGCCGAGCGTTTTAGTGAGACCTTTGCGCGGGTCAATGCGGATTTGGCTGATCTATTTCCCACCGTGTTTGGCGGCGGCAGCGCCTGGCTTGAGCTCACGCGGCCTGATGTGCGCGAAGCGGGGGTGCAGATCATGGCAAGACCGCCGGGCAAGAAAAATGCTACTATCGCGCTCCTATCGGGGGGAGAAAAGGCGTTAACGGCCTTGGCATTGGTCTTTGCCATCTTTAGACTCACTCCAGCGCCCTTTTGTTTGCTCGATGAAGTAGATGCACCGCTCGATGAAGTCAACGTGGGCCGCTTTTGCGCCCTAGTCAAAGCGATGTCGCGCACGGTACAATTTATTTACATTAGCCATAACAAAGTCTCGATGGCGATGGCGCAGCAGCTGATTGGTGTCACCATGCAAGAGCCAGGCGTATCGCGGATCGTGTCGGTGGATATCGGCGCGGCGGTGGCCATGCTGGAAAACAGTTAGGTTTAAACCCGTAAAACCCCATTAAAAGAGAATCACAATGCAGGAATTGCGTTACATCTTGGTAGCCTTAGGCGGCATTGCCATCGCCGCATTACTTATTCACGGCTTGTGGAGCAATCGCAGCAAGCAGCCGCTACATGCTCCGCGCGATAAGAGCACCGCGCGTGACGAGGGCAAAGTGCGTGACGAGGGCAAAGTGCGTGACCGTGATGACGTGCTGTTTAGCGATGAGCCCACGCCGCCGCTGGCCGACGAGAGCGGTCGCGATCCTGCGGCGGCGCCAAGTGCAGCGCCTTTGGCCGGTGACGTTAAGCCGCGCGCCCCACTGACGGCGCAAATGAGCGCGCCCTTAAGCGCGGCAAGCCCCGTGGCCCACAGTGCCGATACTACAGCTTCGCCTGCGGTTGCCAATGCGGCGTCGGCCGCACCTACTGCCCCAGAGGTCACTGCGCCGAGCGCTAGCGCCCCTCAAGTGTGGCAAGATTTTTATATCATTAACATCATGGCGCGCGATGAGCGTGAGCTTGATGGCGCAGCGCTGTCGGCCTCGCTGGCGGCGCTGGGCTTTAAGTTTGGGGATATGGATATTTACCATCGCCACGTCAACCTCGATGGCAGCGGCGAAGTATTGTTTTCGCTGATTAACATCGTTAAACCCGGCACATTTAACCCGTCACGTATGACCCAATTTTCGACCCCTGGCATTTCGCTGCTGATGCAGTTGCCAATTGAAAGTAATGGCTCGCTCGCGCTCAATGAGATGCTGCAAGCGGCCGATCAGTTGGCCAGCGATTTGGACGCGATTAAAACCGATAAACAGCGCAATATGCTCACAGCTGAGACCATCGCCGTTTATCGCCAAGAGTTGTGCCAGTACGATATTAGTCGCGTCGCGTGCTAAAAATGCGCGACGCGCTAAGCGCAAGTCACCCAACGGCGCTAAGGCGCCGTTTTTTATGTCGAAATAACCACGGCGCCCGCTTCTAGGCGCTTTGTTTTAAGCTGATTATTGTTGAGGTCGCCATGTCGATTGCGCCTGTGTCTGCCACGCCGTTAACCTATCAAGCGCTATGTGAACAGCTCAACCGCTATGCCCATGAGTACTATGTTCTCGATACGCCCAGCTTGCCGGATGCGGAATATGACCGCTTGTTTAGCGCGCTGCGCGCCATTGAAACGGCGCAGCCTACGTGGGTGCGGCCCGATTCACCGACCCAACGGGTGGGCGGCGCGTCGCTGGCGGCGTTTGGCCAAATCGTGCACCAAATGCCGATGTTGAGCTTAGATAACGCCTTTAGCCAAGATGATGTGGCGGCATTTAGCCAGCGCATTCGCGAGCGCTTGCAGCAAACGGCGCCGCAGCGCTTTTGCTGTGAACCCAAACTCGATGGCCTAGCGGTCAGTTTGCTGTATGTCGATGGCCAGTTTGTGCAAGCGGCCACGCGGGGCGATGGCCAAACTGGCGAAGATATCAGCGCTAATGTGCGCACTATTCGCGCCATTCCTTTGCAGCTAAAAGGCTCAGGTTGGCCTGCGCGCTTAGAAGTGCGCGGCGAAGTGTTTATGCCCAAAGCCGGTTTTGCCGCGTTAAATGCGCGCGCCAAAGCGGCAGGCGAGAAGGTGTTTGTTAATCCGCGCAATGCGGCCGCCGGCAGCTTGCGCCAACTGGATGCGCGCATCACGGCCAATCGGCCGCTGGATTTTTATGCCTATGGCACGGGGGCAGGCAGCGAGACGCTCGCGCCGTCCCACTTTGCCCGCTTGCAGCAACTGGCGACGTGGGGCGTGCCGCTGTGCCCAGAAGTCCAAGCGCTAGACGGTGACGCAGGCTGCTTGGGTTTTTATCAGACTATTTTGGCGCGCCGCGAGGCATTGGCGTATGACATTGATGGTGTGGTGTACAAAATTGATGCCATTGCCGAGCAAGAGCAGCTCGGCTTTGTGGCCCGCGCGCCGCGCTGGGCGATTGCGCATAAATTTCCGGCGCAAGAAGAGCTCACGGTATTAGAAAATGTTGAGTTTCAAGTGGGGCGCACTGGCGCTATTACGCCGGTGGCCAAGCTTGTGCCGGTGTTTGTGGGCGGCGTGACGGTGTCAAACGCCACCTTGCACAATGCCGATGAAATTGCCCGCTTAGGCGTGATGCTTGGTGATAGTGTGATTGTGCGCCGCGCTGGCGATGTGATCCCACAGGTGGCGGCAGTGATGCTGGAGCGCCGGCCTGCTGATGCTGCGCCTATTGTGTTTCCAACCCGTTGTCCGGTGTGCGCTTCGCCACTCGAGCGTTTAGCCGGCGAGGCGGTGACCCGTTGCACGGGCGGTTTGGTGTGTGAAGCGCAGCGCAAAGAGGCGCTCAAGCACTTTGCCAGTCGCCGCGCACTGAATATTGACGGCTTGGGCGATAAGATAATCGAGCAGCTCGTAGATGCCGGTTGGGTGAAAACCCCCGCCGATCTGTTTGCATTACAACCCGTGCAGATCAGCCAATTAGAGCGCATGGGGCCGACCTCGGCGCAAAAATTGGTGGCGGCGATTGCGGCGGCGCGCACGACCACGCTGCCGCGTTTTTTGCTGGCGCTGGGCATTCGCGAAGTGGGCGAAGCCACCGCGCGCAACTTAGCGCAGCATTTTTTAAGCTTAGAGGCGTTGCAAGCGGCTAGCCGCGAAGATTTGCTGGCGGTGGCAGATGTAGGCGACGTAGTGGCCGAGCATCTGCACACGTTTTTTGCCACGCCGCGCCATCAGGCCATAGTGCAAGCGTTGCTTGCCGCCGGCGTGCACTGGCCGGCGATTAGCCCAACTGATAGCGCTGCGCAAACGTTGGCGGGCAAAACCTTTGTCCTCACCGGCACTTTTACGGCCATGGGCCGCAATGACGCCAAGGCGGCGCTCCAAGCGCTCGGCGCCAAGGTGGCTGGTTCGGTGTCGGCTAAGACGGATGTGGTGGTGGCCGGAGCTGCGGCGGGTAGCAAGTTAGCCAAGGCGCAAGAGCTTAATCTGACGGTGTGGGATGAAGCCATGCTGCTGAACTCGTTAGGCCTAAATGCCTAGCCGTTAGCCTTAGCGCTAAGCGCCTAGTGCTGAGTCAGCCGGCATAACGCTAGTGGCAAGATAAAAAACCAGCCGCGGCACAACAGCGGCTGGTTTTTTTTATGCGGCAGACTAGGTTACAGCGCGAGGCAGGCGTTAACAAAGGTCAGCTCAAAGCCGAGTGCTTGATAAAATTCCACTGCGCCTAGGGCGCGAAAATCGACAAATAGCACAAGCTCTTTGCAACCGCGCGCCGCTTCGTGCTGTTTTATCTGCTCCACCAAGTAGCGACCCCAGCCACAGCGGCGGGCGGGGTGAGCAATCACCACCGCCATCAGGCCAAAAATATCCGTGCGCCCGTGATAGGGGTCGGTGATCGCCATACCAAGTAACGGCGCTGGCGTGTTCGGTGCATCCGCGTTTGGTGCTGACCAGAGCAGATAAAGTCGCTGTGTTGGGCTGCGCAGCACATCTTCTATGCACAGGGCCAAACCGCCATCGTATAAGCTGTCGCTTAACCGCGAGCGATAAGCGCGCTCGCTATGCGTCAGTTGGTGGGCCAGCGCTAACACCGCATCGATCTGGGTGTCAGTTAATCTGGTATACACGTTATCTAAGCTAACTACGCTTAACTGACTCGGCGGCAAGGCGGCTGGCGTGGGCACTTAGGCGCTCTCAAGCACGCCGCAAAAACGGTAACCTTCGCCGTGAATGGTGGCGATGATTTCTGGCGTGCCGGCAACACTTTCAAAATGCTTACGAATGCGGCGAATAGTCACATCCACGGTGCGATCGTTGGCTTTGAGCTCACGGCCGGTCATGGTATGCAGCAGATCGGCGCGGCTTTGGATAAGTCCTGGCTGCTCACAAAAGTGCAGCATGGCGCGAAATTCTGAGCGGGGTAATTTGATCATGTCGCCGAGCGGGCTTTGCAGCGCCCGGCTATTTATATCTAAGGCCCAGCCATTGAATTGATAGCGCGCCACGTTTTTATCGCTGGCTTGGCCCAAGTTCATGGTGCGGATCAGCAAATTGCGTGCGCGAATGGTCAACTCACGGGGATTAAACGGTTTGGTAATGTAGTCATCGGCACCAATTTCCAGCCCCAAGATCTTATCGACCTCGTTATCGCGACCGGTTAAAAACATCAGCGCAATATTGGCCTCTTCACGCAGCTCGCGGGCCAGCAACAAGCCGTTTTTGCCCGGCAAGTTAATATCCATGATCACCAAATGAATGCTGCCGTGCTCTAAGGCATGGTGCATCTCATCCCCATTCGTGGCTTCAAGTACGTGATAACCTTCGGCTTCGAATATGCTTTTTAAGGTATTACGGGTGATGAGTTCGTCTTCGACGATCAAAATGCGAGGTGTCTGCATGACTAATCCAATCAAGATCAAAAATAGTAACATTAACCCCGCAGCCTAGCAGCCAAGGGGGAAAAAGCATGTTATGGGTTGCGCCATTTGGGTCAGTCCTGCGCCAAGGAGCGTTTGCCTGAGGCAAAAACGTCTAGATCATCCATGAAAAATCGAGCCGGATTTTAACAATTAACAGCCTTATAACAAGCCTGTGAACAAATTATTATTAATTTTTATGCGGATTTTATGCGTATGAGAATAAAAATTATGCGCCAGCGGGCGCCTACCTTGAGCCGATAAAAAACCCGCCAGCGGCGGGTTTTTTTTTGCAGCAGCGAAGGCGAGGAAAATATTACGCTTTCGCCCACACATCGCGCAGCGCGACGGTGCGGTTAAACACCAGCAACTCTGGGCGCGAGAGTTTGTTATCGGCGCAGAAATAGCCTTCGCGCTCAAACTGATAAGCCGCTTGTGGCACGGCGTTGGCTAGCGAAGCCTCAACCCGAGCGTGGTCGATAATCACCAAGGAATCGGGATTGAGCGCCGCTTCAAAGTCCTCTTCCGCGCCAGGGTTTGGCACTTTGAACAAGCGATCGTACAGGCGAATTTGCGCCGGCAGTGAGTGCTCGGCCGACACCCAGTGGATCACGCCTTTGACTTTACGGCCATCGGCCGGATCTTTGCCCAAGGTGTCTGGATCATATGAGCAGTACACGCAGGTGAGGTTGCCGGCGGCATCTTTTTCCACGCGCTCAGCTTTAATCACATAGGCATTGCGCAAGCGCACTTCTTTGCCCAGTACCAAACGCTTGAACTGCTTGTTAGCCTCTTCTTTAAAGTCGGCTTGATCGATAAAGATCTCGCGGCTAAAGGTCAATTGACGGCTGCCCATCTCCGGTTTGCTTGGGTGCGCGGGCGCGGTGAGGGTCTCATCGGCGCTGACATTCTCAATGACGATTTTCAGCGGATTGAGCACGGCCATAGCGCGCGGCGCATTGTCGTTGAGATCTTCGCGGATACAGGCTTCCAGCATGCTCATTTCCACGATGTTATCTTGCTTGGTCACGCCGATGCGCTTGCAAAACTCGCGAATTGAGGCAGGCGTATAACCACGGCGGCGCAGGCCAGACACGGTCAGCATGCGCGGGTCATCCCAGCCATCGACGTGCTTTTCTGTCACCAGCAGGTTTAACTTGCGCTTAGACATCACCGTGTATTCAAGATTTAAGCGTGAGAACTCGTACTGACGCGGGTGGCATTCAAGGCTGATGTTATCGAGCACCCAGTCATACAGGCGGCGGTTGTCTTGGAATTCCAAGGTACAGATTGAGTGCGTGATGCCTTCGAGCGCGTCCGAGATGCAGTGGGTGAAGTCATACATCGGGTAGATGCACCACTTGTCACCGGTTTGGTGGTGGTGAGCAAATTTGATGCGATATAGCACCGGATCGCGCATCACCATAAACGGTGAGGCCATATCAATTTTGGCGCGCAGGCAGGCGCTGCCTTCAGCTAATTCGCCAGCGGTCATCTTGGCAAACAGGCTTAAGTTTTCGGCTACGGTTCGGTCACGAAACGGGCTGTTTTTGCCATGCGCTGTCAAGGTGCCGCGGTATTCGCGCATCTGATCGGCGCTTAACTCATCGACATAAGCTAAGCCTTTTTCGATCAATTCCACCGCGTAGCCATGCAATTTATCGAAGTAATCTGAGGAATAGCACACCTCGCCATTCCACTTAAAGCCGAGCCATTGCACGTCTTGCTTAATTGACTCAACGTACTCGATATCTTCTTTCACCGGATTGGTGTCATCAAAGCGCAGGTTGCACTGGCCTTGGTAATCGCGGGCGATGC
>JBOFMA010000193.1:0-2035 GCA_051658125.1 Aeromonas sp. | reverse complement strand
GCCGCGGTCTGCACGCGCTGCAAGCGTTTTGCAACTGGCTGGTGCGCTTGGGCGATGAAGCGGTGCGCGGTAATGCGGTGGAAGCGGTGCGCGATATGATCAAAGACATTCACTATGAAGAGTGGCTGTATGAAACCTCGCCCAGCCCCAAGGCGGCGGAAATGCGCATGCAAAACGTCTCCACCTTGTATCGCTGGATCACGGAAATGCTGGCTGGCAATGAATTAGAAGAACCGATGACCCTCGCGCAGGTGGTCACGCGTTTGACTTTACGCGACATGTTGGAGCGTAACGAAGGCGAAGACGAGGCCGATCAGGTGCAACTGATGACCTTGCACGCCTCGAAAGGCTTGGAATTTCCTTATGTGTTTATGGTGGGCATGGAAGAGGGCTTGCTGCCGCACCAAACCAGCATCGATGACGGTAACGTGGAAGAAGAGCGGCGCCTCGCTTATGTTGGCATCACCCGCGCGCAAACCGAGCTCACCTTCACCTTATGTAAAGAGCGCCGGCAATATGGCGAAAGCGTGAAACCCGAGCCGAGCCGCTTTTTATTAGAACTGCCGCAAGATGATTTGCAGTGGGAAAACCAAAACCCCTCCACCCCCGAGCAGCGCCAGCAAAAAGGCCAAGCGGCGGTAGCCAACTTGCGTGCCATGTTTAAAAAAACCTAAACGTTTCGTCGTCAGTGCCAGCCCGCGCGCCAAGCGGAGCAGGCGCTCACGGCCGCCAAAATTACGGCTGGGTTAAATAGCCCACGGCATTGGCAATCTCTTCATCACTGCAACTCGGGCAGGCGCCGCGCGCCGGCATCACCCCAACCTTACCTTGATAACCGTTCAGCGCATGTTGGATCAGCGTGGCTTGGCCTTGGGCTAAGCGCGGCTGCCACGCCGCGGCATCGCCGCGTTTTGGCGCGCCGGCGGCGCCGGTGTCGTGGCAGGCAAAGCAACTGGCTTTATACACCGCCTCGCCGCTGCGGGCGCTGGCGGCCGCTGTCGCCGCGTCACTGCTGGCGGTGGCAACCACAATGCCGGCTAAATCGCTGGTGCGATACACCTCACCTGCGGGGGCAATGCGCGCCTCAATTGCCGCGCGGCTCATATCGGTTTCGTTGGCCAGCACCGCGCCGGAGGTGAGACTTAGCGCCAGCAGAGCCACCGCGTGAGGCAGTAAGCGCACGCCGCTTGGGTGAGAGGGGGTGGGGGTAAAAACTGAGCGATAGGGCATGGCAACACTCCTTGTTGAACAAATAAACGCATCCGCGCGTTAATTCTTTATGCGGCCGATGGGTGCTGGAAGCAAGCGTTGCGTCAGATTACGCGCCAAGGGCGCTAATCTGACCTACGGTAACCGCTGTGCTTGCCTGCCCCTTGTGGTTTACTTTATTTTGCCTGCTGGTTAACATATAGCCTATTTTGAGTTAATTCATGGGTGAAAAATGAAGATCAAAACATTGTTATTGGCCTTGGCCTTAACCACTGCGCCATTGGCTAGCCACGCCAGCGAATGGTCAAACGCGCCCTTGGCCACCTTGCAGCAAGGCGCGGCGCAGGGGGATGCCGATGCGCAGTTCAACCTCGGGCTGATGTATTACAGCGGCCGCGGCGTGGTGCAGGACTATAAGTAGGCGGTTTATTGGTTTCAAAAAGTGGCGGCGCAGGGGCATGCGTCCAGTCAGCACAACCTCGGGGTGAGCTATGCCTTCGGCGAAGGCGTAGTGCAGGATTACCAGCAAGCGTATGCGTGGTGGGCCGTGGCGGCGGCCAATGGGCATGGCGAAGCGGTGGAAGCTCGCGATCGCGTCGCCAAAGTCCTGTCCCCCGCCGCGTTAGCGGAAGGCCAAGAGTTGGCGAAGCGCTATTTTGCGTCAGCGCAGACAAAAAATTAAACCGCTCACCGTACCGTAGGTCAGATTAGCCGCAGGCGTAATCTGACCTACGGCAACCGCTATGCTTGTCTGCCCCTTGTTATTGACTTTAGCTTGCGCGCTTAATCCCAGCGCAGCACGACTTTGCCCGATTGGCCGCTGTGC
>JBOFMA010000192.1:0-10825 GCA_051658125.1 Aeromonas sp. | reverse complement strand
GTTTATCTAGCCGAGAAGGTGGGCGTGGGGTTTAGGTTATGGCCGCCCGCTCGGCACGTTGCGCAAAGGTGCGGCAGGCTTGGCCAAAGGCGGTGAAAATGTGCACCGAGGTGGGGTTTTCCTGTGCTTTCCACTCCGGATGCCACTGCACGCCGAGTAAAAAGGGGCTTAGATTGGGCGCATGAAAGGCCTCAATCAGGCCATCGTCTGCCACGGCCAGCGGTTCTAACCCTTGGCCGAGCTGGGCAATGCCTTGGCCATGCAGTGAATTGACCATAACGCGCGGTTGGCCAAGTGCCTGCTGCAGCCAACTACCCGCGACCCATTGCACCGGATGGCGCAGGCCATATTGCTCATCGAGCGGCGCGTTGGGATCTTCGCGGTGGTCAAAATAGCCCGCAGTTTTATACACCTGCTGATGCAAGCTGCCGCCCAGAGCCACGTTGATCTCTTGCATACCGCGGCACACGCCCAAGATCGGTAAACCTAGCTCGAGCGCAGCGTGGATCAGTGCGATATCAAACGCATCACGCGCCGGATCGAGTAATTTTTCCGGCGTATGATTGGCTTGGCCGTAGTGTACGGGGTCAATATTGGTGCCCGCGCCACTTAGATAAACACCATCGGCAAGGGCTAGGTAATGGCTGATATCACTGAGCGCGCCGTGGGTGGGCACCAGCAGCGGCAAGCAATCGCTGATCTCTTGCACGGGGCGCATGTATTTATGCGTCATCACCTGATACGGGTGACCGCCACGCGCTTGGTGGCCCATGGTCATCAACACGCGCGGCTTGTGGTAATTGCTTGGAAATGTAGGCATAGCGACTCCTTTCGCGAAAATGCTTTTTTGAGTCTGCCAAGTGGGCGGGCGATGTCAACGCGAAAAAAACCGCCCAGATGGGCGGTGGCGAGCTTACAGTTGATCTTCAATTTCGCCGCGAAGGTATTGGTACATTTCGCGGTAGGCCGCTGGCGGCTGGTTTAATTCACGCTCTTTGTTGGCGCTGCGGATCAGTTGGCGCAGTTTTTGCCGGTCAAGCGAGTGAAATTGCGCCATCAGTTCGTTCAATGCGCTATCACCTTCGGCAATTAAGCGCTCGCGCCACTGCTCTAAGCGGTGCAGGCGCGCGTTCACGGTGGAGTGACGCATTTTGATCACGCTCATGGCTTCGTCAATGTCGGCCGTGTCGCGACTGCGCATCAGGCGGCCGATAAATTGCAGATGCCGGCGATAAGATTCATCTTTTTTCGGTTTCAGGCGGCGACCGAGCGCGACTGCCGCGCTAAGCTCTTCATCTAACGGGACTTTTTCTAGTTCCGTCGCGCTTAAATTCACAATTTCTTCGCCCAGTTTTTGCAGCGCTTCGGCATCGCGTTTGAGTTGGGTTTTGCTTGGGCCCCAATCTTCCCACTCATTGTCATCTGGATACTGGCTCATGCCGTTTTTTCCTCGTCGTTTACTGTGGCCGATATGGTAGCAGCTTCTCCCGCTGGGCGCAGGGGTCTGATATGCTAAGCGCCCTTTCCCTTTTTACTAGATGTGACTTATGAGCCAGCCAGATCAGATCCGTCAAGACCAACTCCACCTCGAGGCCGTTGTCGCCGATGCCCTCGAGATTGCCCAAGATCTGGGCGCCTCGCTGGCGGAAGTGTCCATCAGTAAGCAAACCGGCTTATCGGTTAACAGCCGTGGCGGCGAGTTGGAAAGTATTGAATTTAATAAAGATGGCGCGCTGGGCATTGCCGTTTATCGTGACGGCTGCAAAGGCGCCTCTTCCACCACCGATTTGAGCCGGCCGGCTATTCGGGCGGCGGTGGAAGCCGCGATGGAAATTGCCCGCCATACCAGCGCCGACCCTTGTGCCGGCTTAGCCGAGCGTGATTTGCTCGCGTGGGATGCCCCCGATCTGGATTTATGTCATCCGGTGGCGCTCGATCCCGATTACGGCAAACAGTTGGCTATCGCCTGTGAGCAGGCCGCGCTGGGGCGCGATGCGCGCATTAAGCACTCCGATGGCGCCGGCTTTAGCAGCCATGTCGGTGTTAAGGTGTATGGCAACAGCCACGGCTTTGTGAAGGGCTATGCGGCGTCGCGACACTCGCTGAGTTGTGTGCTCATTGGTGAGCAAGATGGCGATATGCAGCGCGACTACGGCTACAGCGTGGCGCGAAAATTAGGCGATTTATGGTCGCCCGAGCGTGTGGCGGACGAGGCGCTCGAGCGCACTACCTCGCGCTTGGGCGCACGTAAAATTGCCACCTGTGAAGCGCCGGTGCTGTTTCACCCAGATGTAGCCAGTGGTCTGTGGGGCCATTTGGTGATGGCGATCAGTGGCGGCAATTTGTATCGTAAGTCGAGTTTTTTGCTCGATAAGCTCGGTGAGCAAATTTTGCCGACGTGGTTATCTATTCAAGAGCAGCCGCATTTGCGCGGCGCGCTGGCCAGTACGCCATTTGACGGTGAAGGCGTGCGCACCTGCGATCGCGACATTATTCAACATGGCGAGTTAATGACCTGGCTGCTCACCACCTATTCGGGGCGCAAATTGGGCCTGCCGAGTACCGGTCACGCGGGTGGCATTCATAACTGGCAAGTCTCTTCCACTGGGCAAGATTTTGCTGGCCTGTTAAACACCATGGGCACGGGGTTGCTGGTGACCGAGTTGATGGGCCAGGGCGTGAATGTCGTCAATGGCGATTACTCGCGTGGCGCGGCCGGTTTTTGGGTAGAAAACGGTGAAATTGCTTATCCGGTCGAAGAGATCACTATCGCCGGCAATTTAAGTAGCATGTATCGCAATATGGTGGCGGTGGGCACCGATGTGGATCTGCGCTCGAGCCTGCGCACCGGCTCGGTGCTGCTGGAACAGATGAAACTGGCGGGCAATTAACGTCTGCCGTCGGGTAGGCCACGGGCCCGCCCGCATCACCTTGCGCGCTTTGGGTAAATTGCGGGCATAAAAAAACCGGCGCGAGGCCGGTTTTTTTGACTCGTTCAGCGGTTGCTGAATTAAGCCATAGCTTTGATCTGTGCAGACAAACGGCTCTTGTGACGAGCAGCTTTGTTCTTGTGGATCAGGCCTTTGGTCGCCATGCGATCCATGATCGGCTGAGCAACAGCGAAAGCAGCAACAGCTGCAGCTTTGTCGCCAGAAGCGATAGCAGCGATTACTTTTTTCAGGTAGGTACGGGTCATTGAACGACGGCTGGCGTTGTGCTGACGACGCTTTTCTGCCTGGATCGCGCGCTTCTTAGCAGATTTGATGTTAGCCAAGGTAAACTCCTAAAACGGTCTTAGCGGGGTATTAAAAGGCCGAAAATATGCCTTTGTGCTCCCATGATGTCAAATGATTTGTGCAAATAAGCACCGCCACCCTGTGGTATGACAAGAGGGGGGCGGTTAAACTGTCGGGCGATTCTAGCAGCATTCTTTGCGTTCGCACAGTTCCAGAGGCCTCGTCTTGAGTAAGAAATTGATTAAATCGGGCTTAATTGTCTCATCTATGACCCTTGTTTCCCGTGTAATGGGCTTGGTGCGCGATATTGTGATTGCCCATCTGCTGGGCGCGGGGGCGGCGGCCGATGTGTTTTTCTTTGCCAATCGCATCCCCAACTTCCTGCGCCGTCTGTTTGCTGAGGGCGCTTTTAACCAAGCCTTTGTGCCGGTGATGGCTGAATACAAAAAGGCCGGCGCGCAGCGCGATGGCGTCGCGGGGGCTGAAGCTGAGGTGCGGCAATTGCTGGCCGTGGTGGCCGGCACTTTAGGCGGCATTGTCACCTTGGTCACGTTGCTGGGCGTGCTGGGCTCGGGGGTGATCACCGCGCTGTTTGGCTGGGGCTGGTTTTTGGATTGGCTCAATGGCGGCGAGGCGGCGCAAAAGTTTGAGCTCGCTAGCTTAATGCTAAAAATCACCTTCCCGTATCTGTGGTTTATCACCTTCACCGCTATGGCGGGCGCGGTGCTCAACACCTTTGGGCGCTTTGCCGCCGCTTCGTTTACCCCGGTATTTTTAAATATCGCCATGATCGCCGCGGCGTGGTGGCTGGCACCGCTGTTAGACAAGCCGGAACTCTCTTTGGCCATCGGCGTGTTTTTGGGCGGTTTGGCGCAGTTTTTGTTCCAGTTCCCGTTTTTGCGCCGCATCAACATGTTGGTGTGGCCGCGCTGGGGCTGGCATCACCCAGGGGTGATTAAGATCCGTACCTTGATGATCCCCGCGCTGTTTGGGGTTTCGGTTAGTCAAATTAACTTGCTGATCAACACCATGCTGGCCTCGTTTTTGGCCACCGGCGCTATCAGTTATCTGTATTACTCCGACCGTTTGCTGGAATTTCCGCTCGGGCTGTTTGCCGTGGCCATCAGCACGGTGATCTTGCCGGCGCTGGCCAAAAAGCACGTCGATGCCGATCCGGCCGATTTTTCCCGCACCATGGATTGGGGCGTGCGCATGGTGCTGCTGCTTGGCATGCCGGCGATGATCGGCATTGCGGTGTTGCGTGAGCCGATTTTGCGCGTGTTGTTTATGCGCGGTGAATTTGGCCTGCATGAAGTCAGTATGTCGAGCGCCAGCCTTTTGGCCTCCACCACCGGCTTGCTGTCGCTGATGCTGATCAAGGTGTTAGCGCCAGGCTACTACGCCCGCCAAGACACCAAAACGCCAGTGCGCATCGGTATTATGGCCATGGTGGCCAACATGCTGTGTAACCTCGCGTTTATCTATCCGCTGGGCTACGTCGGCTTGGCGTTGGCCACTGCCTGTTCCGGCACGCTCAATGCGGCCTTGCTGTTTAAAGGCTTGTATACGCAAAACGTGTATAGACCGTCGGCGCAAACCGCGTGGTTTGCCGGCAAATTGCTGCTGGCAAGCGGCGTGATGGGCGGGGCGTTGGCCTATCTGTCGCCGCCGCTGGCGCAGTGGGCGGCGTGGGATTTGGGCTGGGCCAGCCTGTGGCTAAGTGGCTTGCTGCTGCTCGCGCTGGTTAGCTATGCCGCGATTTTGCTGCTGCTCGGCGTGCGTCCCGCGCAGTTGAAAGCCGCGCGTGGCAGCTGATCCCATGGCGCAGCTTAGGTATACTGCGCCTCTTTTTTTTCACCGCGCCAAACGCGGTTAATTTCGCGCCCGCCGTGTGTCACGGCGGCCAGCCAAGGCAGTCATGGAGCTTATTCGCGGCATTCACAACCTAGCGCCCCGCCATCGCGGCTGCGTGCTGACCATCGGCAACTTTGATGGGGTGCACCAAGGCCATCAGGCGCTACTTAAACGCTTAGGCAGCACCGCGCGTGCGCTGGGGCTGCCCAGCTGCGTGATGCTATTTGAGCCGCAGCCGCTGGAGCTGTTTGCCGGCAGCCAAGCGCCAGGGCGCTTAAGTCGCCTGCGGGAAAAATACCAAGCGTTGCGCGAGTTAGGGCTCGATCGCCTGTTGTGCGTGCGCTTTAGCCGCCGCTTTGCTGAGCAGCCGGCAGCGACCTTTATCGAGCAACTTTTGGTGGCCAAACTCGGCGTGCGCTATCTGGTGGTGGGCGATGATTTTCGCTTTGGCCAAGGGCGTAGTGGTGATTTTGCTGCGCTGCTGGCAGCCGGCCAGCGCTTTGGCTTTGAAGTGGTGAGCACGCAAAGTTTTGAGCTTGGCCGCCAGCGCGTGAGCAGCACCTTGGTGCGCGATGCGTTAAGCAGCGGGCGCTTGACTGAGGCGCAATTACTGCTCGGGCGGCCTTTTGCCATCTCTGGGCGGGTGGCGCATGGCAACAAGCTCGGCCGCACCATTGATTTTCCCACCGCCAACTTGGCGCTCAAGCGCCGCGTCTTGCCGCTTGGTGGCGTGTTCGCGGTGGAAGTGATATGGTCGGGCGCACATTTTTTTGGGGTCGCCAATATCGGCCTGCGCCCCACCTTAGCCGGCAGTGAACCGCGCTTAGAAGTGCATATTTTCGATTTTGCTGGTGATTTGTATGGCCAGCAGATCAAGGTGCTTTTGCGCCACAAATTACGCGCTGAAATAAAATTCGCCTCACTCGAGGCACTAAAAGCGCAAATTGCGCGTGACGCCGACGCGGCGCGCGCTTGGTTTGCGCAACGTTAATTAACCGGTGCTGGCTGAGGTGGACTCCACCTTGGCCAGCGCGCGCTATTTTGCACCAATTGATCCAGCACAGCACAACAAGGGAATCGAGGACTGATGAGCGACTATAAAAACACCCTGAATTTGCCGGAAACCGCCTTCCCGATGCGCGGCGATTTGGCTAAACGTGAGCCAGCCATGCTGGCGCGCTGGTATGAGCGCGATCTGTATGGCGCGATGCGCGTGGCCAAAGCGGGCAAACCGTCGTTTGTGCTGCACGATGGCCCACCGTACGCCAACGGCAACATTCACATTGGTCACTCAGTTAACAAGATCCTCAAAGACATCATTATCAAAGCCAAAGGCTTGTCGGGCTTTGATTCGCCGTATATCCCTGGTTGGGACTGCCACGGCCTGCCGATTGAGCTAAAAGTCGAAAGCATGGTGGGTAAACCTGGCGAGAAAGTCTCGGCGGCGGAGTTTCGCGCCAAGTGCCGCGAATACGCGAAAGGTCAAATTGATGCGCAAAAGGCCGATTTTAAGCGGTTGGGCGTACTGGCCGATTGGGATAAACCCTACCTGACCATGGATTTTGCCACCGAAGCCAACATCATTCGCTCGCTGGCCAAAATTGTTGATAACGGCCACCTGCACAAAGGCGCCAAGCCCGTGCACTGGTGTACTGATTGCGGCTCGGCGTTGGCGGAAGCTGAAGTGGAGTATTACGACAAAAATTCACCGTCTATCGACGTGCGGTTTAGCGCTGTGGATGAAGCGCTGGTGGCGAGCAAGTTTGATTGCGCTGAAGGCCACACCGGTAAAGGTAAGCTGTCAGCGGTGATCTGGACCACCACCCCGTGGACGCTGCCGGCTAACCGCGGCATCGCTATGCACGAAGCGCTGGATTACGCCTTGGTGCAGGTGGAAGGCGAGCAGGCGGAACGCCTGATCGTGGCCGCCGAGTTGGTGAAAGACGTGATGGATCGCGCTGGTATCGAGCATTACCACAACTTGGGCTACGCCAAAGGCGCGGCGCTGGAGTTGCTGCGTTTTAACCACCCGTTTTACGCCTTTGACGTGCCGGTGATATTAGGCGATCACGTGACCTTAGATGCCGGTACCGGCGCGGTGCACACCGCTCCAGGTCACGGCCAAGAGGACTTTGTGGTGGGGCAAAAATATGGCTTAGAAGTCGCTAATCCAGTCGGTGGCAATGGGGTTTATCTGCCGGATACCGAACTATTTGCCGGCCAGCATGTATTTAAAGCCAATGCGGCGGTGGTGGACGTGCTTAATGAGCGCGGCGCCCTGCTGCACCATAAAGTCTTTAACCACTCTTACCCACATTGCTGGCGCCATAAAACGCCTATCATTTTCCGTGCCACCCCGCAGTGGTTTATCAGCATGGAGCAAAATGGTCTGCGTAGCCGCGCCTTAGAAGAGATCGAGCGCATCGAGCAGCACGGTTTGGCGGCAAACGGCCAAAGCGGCTGGGTGCCGGCGTGGGGTAAAAACCGTATCCAAGCAATGGTGGAAAACCGTCCCGACTGGTGTATCTCGCGCCAGCGCACCTGGGGCGTGCCGATCGCCTTATTTGTGCACAAAGAGACTCAGGCCCTGCACCCAGAGACAGTCCGCTTGATGGGCGAAGTGGCCCAGCGTGTGGAAAGCGCCGGTATCCAAGCCTGGTGGGATCTGGACAAAGCCGAGCTCTTGGGCAGCGAAGCTGAGCAGTATGACAAAGTGACCGACACCTTAGACGTGTGGTTTGACTCTGGTTCAACCCACGCGTCGGTAGTGGATGCGCGCCCTGAGTTTAACGGCCACTGCGCCGACCTCTATTTAGAGGGTTCTGATCAGCACCGCGGCTGGTTTATGTCTTCACTGATGATTGGCGTGGCGATGAAAAATAAAGCGCCGTATCAGCAAGTGCTGACCCATGGTTTCACCGTCGATGGCCAAGGGCGCAAGATGTCTAAATCCATCGGCAACGTGGTCAGCCCACAAGATGTGATTGGTAAATTGGGCGCCGATATCCTGCGTTTGTGGGTGGCGAGCACCGATTACACCAGTGAAATGACCGTGTCAGATGAGATCTTAAAGCGCTCAGCCGATGCCTATCGCCGCATTCGCAATACCGCGCGCTTTTTGCTGGCTAACCTTAACGGCTTTAATCCGGCGACCGACATGGTGGCGCCGGCCGATATGGTCGTAGTGGATCGCTGGGCGGTCGGCCGCGCGCAAGCGGTGCAGGCGGAGATCATTGCTGCATTTGATGAGTACAACTTCCACGGTGTGACGCAAAAACTGATGCAGTTCTGCTCGGTGGAGATGGGCTCGTTTTATCTCGACGTCATCAAAGATCGCCAGTACACGGCCAAAGCCGACAGCTTGGCGCGTCGCTCGTGCCAAACTGCGCTGTATCACATCGTGGAAGCCATGGTGCGCTGGATGGCGCCGATCATGAGCTTTACCGCCGATGAGATCTGGGCGCTGCTGCCAGGCGAGCGTCCGGCGTTTGTCTTTACCGAAGAGTGGTATAGCGGCCTGTTTGGCTTAAATGCCGATGAGCGCTTAAACGATGACTTCTGGGCCGAAATTTTGGCGGTGCGCGCCGAAGTGAACAAGGCGCTGGAAGCGGCACGCGCAGATAAGCGCATCGGTGGCTCACTGCAAGCCGAGCTGACGCTGTTTGCCCAGCCGGAATTGGCCGCGCGTTTAACCACGCTTGGCGATGAACTGCGCTTTGTGCTGTTGACCTCAAAAGCTGACGTAGTGGTGTGTGACGCGGCGCCGGCTGGCAGTGTCGCCACCGAGCGTGATGATTTGTGGTTGGCGGTGGCGCAATCGCCGGCAGCAAAATGCGACCGCTGCTGGCACCATGTGGCGGATGTGGGCACTCACGCTGGCCACGCAGCGGTGTGCGGCCGCTGCGTGAGCAACGTCGAGGGTGATGGCGAAGTGCGTCAGTTTGCCTAAGGAGCGCATGATGTCGGCAAATATGGCGCGTTCTGGGCTGGTGTGGCTGTGGTTATCCGCCGCCACCTTTGTGCTCGATCAAGCCAGTAAGTGGGCAGTGTTAAAACTGCTGCCCTTTGGCTATCCCGGGGTGGAGATCACCCCGTTTTTTAACTTGGTGCACGTCTATAACAAGGGCGCGGCCTTTAGCTTTTTGGCCGATCAAGGCGGTTGGCAGCGCTGGTTTTTTGCCGCGCTGGCCTTTGCCGTCTGTAGTCTGCTCGGCTATTGGCTCAAGCAGCAAAGCTGCCGCGAGCGCCTAAGTGGTTGCGCTTATGCGCTGATCATCGGCGGCGCGCTCGGCAATGTGTTTGACCGCTTAGTGCATGGCCATGTGGTGGATTTCTTGGATTTTTACTGGGAAAAACTGCATTGGCCGGCGTTTAACTTGGCCGATAGTTTTATCTTTATCGGTGCGGCCCTGCTGATTTTGGAAGGGCTACGCCCTAGCCGTAAGGAGCCGTAATGGACATTTTGCTCGCTAATCCTCGCGGTTTTTGCGCCGGGGTTGACCGCGCCATTTCTATCGTCAATAACGCCCTGACCCTGTTTGGCGCGCCGATTTATGTGCGCCATGAAGTGGTGCATAACCGCTATGTGGTCAATCAGCTGAAAACGGCCGGCGCGATTTTTGTCGAAGAGCTCGATGAAGTGCCCGATGCCAGCATTGTTATCTTCTCGGCGCACGGCGTGCCGAAAAGCGTCCGCGAGTTGGCCAAAGCGCGCGATTTAACCGTGTTTGATGCCACCTGCCCATTGGTGACAAAAGTCCACATGGAGGTGCACCGCGCTAGCCGCAAAGGCACGGAAACTGTGTTAATTGGTCACGCCGGTCATCCGGAAGTGATTGGCACTATGGGGCAGTATGAAAGCAAGCAGGGTGGGATTTATTTGGTAGAAACCGCCGCTGATGTGGCGGTGCTGACCATCAAGCAGCCCGCCGAACTCTGCTTTGTTACTCAGACCACGCTAAGCATGGATGAAACCCGTGACGTGATTGCTGCGCTTAAAGCGCGCTTTCCCGCTATTGTCGGTCCGCGCAAAGATGACATCTGCTATGCCACGCAAAATCGGCAAGATGCGGTGCGTGAATTGGCCGCGCAAGTGGATTTGTTGCTGGTGGTGGGCTCGCGTAACTCTTCGAACTCCAATCGCTTGCGCGAATTGGCCGAAAAAGTGGGCTGCCGCGCCTATTTAATCGACGATGCCAGCATGATCGATCCCAATTGGCTCGACGGCGTTGCCCGTTTAGGCGTCACCGCGGGCGCCTCTGCGCCAGAAGTCTTAGTGCAAAGTGTGATTGCCGCGCTGCAACGCTTGGGTGGCAAGCGCGTCACGGAGTTGCACGGCTGCCAAGAAGACACCGTATTTGAAGTACCGCCGGAACTGCGCATTTTGTAGTGATGGTTTTCAAGGGCTAGCGCACGCTAGCCCTTTTTTATTGGCTCCGCGTTTATGTTAACCACGCGTATATGCCGTGCCCAACTGTAGGTTGGGGTGAGGTACGAACCCCAACATTATTGCCAGCAAACGCCCAACGTTGGGCTTCGCTGCACTTAATTCAATTGACGTGCTCATGCAATGTAGTGAAGTTATCGGTCACTCCCCCTCTGAGTCGTCGGTTGAACGGTGCTGATGTACCCTTGCCTTGGGTCATTTTTATATTGAGGAAACGCCAGGCGTAGCCGCCCTTCATCCACCAGTTTTTTCAGATATTGCTGCCGAATTGATTGCGAATCTCTGTCGA
>JBOFMA010000191.1:0-2767 GCA_051658125.1 Aeromonas sp. | reverse complement strand
CCGATATCGTGCAAAGCCAACCGTGGACTTATGCCTTGGTATTGTTCTTAGTATCTAAATTGGTTAATAGCCAAGCGGCGGCACTGGCGGCAATTGCGCCGATGGGGCTCGCGCTGGGCGTGGATCCTAAATTGCTCATCGCCTTCCTACCCGCGAGTTATGGCTATTTTGTCTTGCCTACCTACCCAAGTGATCTGGCCTGCATCGGTTTTGACCGCTCCGGCACGACACGGATTGGCAAATACATCATAAACCACAGTTTCTTACTGCCGGGTCTAATCGGTGTCGGCAGTGCCTGTTGCATGGGTTATGGTTTAAGCCAAGTGCTGCTGTAAGGCAGTTAGCTGTCATTGGCTCATTCACCCGTGCCGATGGCTTACTGCCAGCGGGTTACTCTGGCTTGCTTAGTCTTTCTAGTGCCTTAACCCCTCATTGCCCTGCTATGTTGTTTGCGACTTAGCAGGGCGAATGACGCTAAAAATGTGATCTAGCTCACACTGCCGCGTTCATTTGTCTATCCGCAGGTGATATTTATATTCTGATGAGGTAGCTTGCTTAACGTCGATATCTTCGCGATTAGGGGTTACCTAAACGGGTCGGCAAACGTGCGTAATGCTACGGAAGCTTTATGTTCCGTGCGGTAGCTATGGGAAATAAAAAATCAGCCCACGGGTACCGAGGCATTGACCTAACGCACAGAGATGAACTTAACGCAGACTGGAGCTACCCCATGGCAGTTGAAATAAAATTAGAGCATCCTGAAACAGGCGAAGTTATTACCGGATTATATGGTTTTTCTTGGACAACGTTAATCTTTGGTGCTTTCCCTGCTTTATTTAGAAAAGATTTCGTCACCTTCATTGGGTTTTTGGTTATATTAATTTTATTGAGCCTGTTGACCGTTGGCTTTGGTACGTTAGTTGCGATGATTGCTTGGGCATTTATGTATAATAAATATTATACTGTGAATAAAATTAAGCAAGGTTATAAATTAGCCGGTAGCCATGAAGAAAATCTGCTTGCCGCAGAAAAATTAGGTTTGCTGCTTAACGAGCGCAACTGCAAAACAGCGATGGCATAAATTAAATAGGCGTTAAATCAGCATCGCTATTATGAATAGACAGATTTCTAATTAACTTAACAGTTAAATAAAATCTGTCTAATTGGGTGCTTTTATAACTTATATTAAGTTGTGGTATTTTTTGTGCGGAAGACTTTCTTATGAAAGCATTAAGTTTTCTTGTTTTATTTTTCATTTCAGGGTGTTCTGTTATTAATCATGATGATTTATCAGTTAGGAATTATTTAATTGATGCACTAATACCTGACAACAGAAAACCAATTGAAACAATAAAGTCTTACAGGCAGTTTTTCGGTGATGAGAATGATGTGAATGCGGCTTGTGAAATAGAATTAATAGAAAAAGATAAAAAATGTGGTCCGGCTTGATAGATTTATATCGAGGTAAAAATGATACGTGTTCTTTATTAAAAGAAAAAACAGGACTTACTGAAAAGCACTGTAATCAGTCTGGGCTGACTAAAGATACAGGGTTATGTATAAAGGCTGTAAATTTCATAGTGCTGCATGATTTAGAATGCATTGAAAATGTAGTAATGAAAGAAGAGTTTCTACAGTGTTTTAAAAAAAAGAGTGTTGAATTAAAGCTGGCTGCGATTGAGAAACAAAAAAAAGAAGAACAAGAAGAACTGAATAGAAAAAAAAAGGCACATGAACAGTATCTAAGAAGCCCAAAAGGAAAAGCAGAGCTTAAAAAAGTTATTAAGAATAATAGGATATGCCTAAGAATAAAAAATGAAATAGATAGTATGTATGGTGTATATTATTCTAATTTAGAACACGTAGGCGAATTTGGCAGTTATTTAAGATGCGTAATTTCAGGTTATGACTCAATGACTGCTGGTGTTATATTTTTTGTTATGTATGATTACAATTCAAAAAAATATAGCATAAAAAGTAGATAAAGATGTTCATGTATTTCATGTATTTCATGTATTTCATGTATTTCATGTATTTCTTGGATTTCCTGGATTCAACCTGCAAGTGCGACACTGTTCTTTAGCTCTAAAAATACCTGATTAGGTGTTTTTAAATCAAGTCCCTTTCGCGGGCGATTATTTAATATATCCATTACCTTGGTTGTATCCTTATCTTTGATTTGTGAAAAACAACTACCTTTAGGAAAATACTGCCTGATTAAACCATTTGTATTTTCGTTTAAGCCTCGCTGCCAAGAGTTGTAAGGATCTGCAAAATAAAATTTGCATTCCAACGCTTCTGATATTTCTGGTGCTCAGCAAATTCTTTGCCATTGTCAGCGGTTATTGTAAGGCACTGCTTTTTATAGGGGCGAAGCAACCGAATTGTGCATTTCCTTACTGCATCAGCTGTTCTTTTCCGGCAGTGCGCTATCAGCGTCAGATTGGTTTTTCGCTCTGTTATCGTGACCAACGCGCCTTTGTGACTTTTGCCAATAACCGTGTCGATCTCCCAGTCGCCAAGACGAGTTTTCTCATCAACTTCTGGCGAACGTTCATGAATAGAAACGCGCCCTTTGATATGGCCTCGCAGCTCTTTTTTACCTCGTTTACGATACTTTTTAGGATGTCGGCAATGAAGATAGAGTGTGCCGCCATTGCGCTTATCCGCCTTGATGAATTGGTAGATGCGCTCATGACTTACATGAAAGATTTTGTCTGCATATTTTTTCGCCCACAATGAAATCTGTTCTGGACTCCAATCCATG
>JBOFMA010000190.1:0-3395 GCA_051658125.1 Aeromonas sp. | reverse complement strand
GTTGACAGCCGTTTGTCTGCTGCGGTGTTTACCGCAGCCGCAATCAACGTAGCAAGGCACTATACCAGTGGCTTATGTTATTACTGCCGATTAGCACATTGATGCCCGACTGCATCAGCATCTCTTGCTTGGTTCTATTGGTGGTTTCTGCGGCAATATCCGCGTCCATGATCCGGCCATGGGCCATATCGGTATTTTCTTTCATATTAGAAAGATTGCTGATGGTATGCTCCAAACGATTGATATTGGCACCAAACGCCGAGCGCACGGTGCCGATATCTTCCAGAAAGTCATCCACTTCATCCATGACCACTTGCGCGGCGATCTGGCTAGTCAACCCTTCCTGTATACCTAATGAATCCAGTCCGCGACCGACTCTTAAGCCGTTTTGTAACTCCACAAGGTTGTTATTATATTTTTCCTGAGCAGCCGTTACTGCCACTTTAGCCGCATTCAACGCGGCTTTTTTCGCATCTAAATCGGCCTTTTGCGTATCGCGTGCAGCCTTTTGCGCATCTAAGTCCGCTTGTTTTGCATCTAAATCGGCTTGTAATGCCGCCTGGCCGGCTGCATCGGCGGTGGCATAATTGTTATCGTAATTCGCTTTCGAGGCGTCATAAGCCGCTTGCGCTTGGTTAACGCTAGTTACCGCTGCGTTGTACTTAGTTTGCGCTAACGATTGCTCGTTACTGGCCGTCGCTTGAGTCGCAACCGCCGTATTAACCTCCGCCGCTTCAGGTCCCGCTTGATAAGCATCTAACGCCGCATCAAAACCACCCGCGGCATCTATCCTATCTTTTACCAATTGCTCAGCTGGCGTGTACGGTATACCGCCAACCACTTTTTTTACATCATCCTCAACATCCACCGTCATACGCTCGTCAGTAGTACCGCCGATCTGAAAGGTGATGCCACCGTTAGTCATTTTGCCGGCCGTTTTATCAAACAAATTTTCCCCACCGAAGGTGGTATTGCTCGTAATGTTGGTCAGCTCATCTCTTAGTTCGGCAAACTCCCTATCCAGCGCGTTGCGATCAGCATCGCTGATAACGCCAGTGGCGGCGGCGATAGAGAGATCCTTCATCCTCAGCACGATGTTATTCATCTCATCCATAGCGCCCTCTGCCGTCTCCAGCATAGAGATAGCATTTTGCGCGTTGCGCATACCCTGCTTATGGCCAAGCGATTGACTCCGCAAACGGGTGGCCATTTGCAGACCCGCAGCATCGTCAGCAGCAGAGTTAATGCGCAGCCCAGACCCCAACCGCTGCATAGACACCGCCAGCGATTTATTGCTTTTCATCAGGTGTGTTTGAGCTGACAACGAGGGTCGATTGGTGTGCAGAGACAGCGCCATGGTATTGAGTGCTCACTGGGTACTAAGAGAAATTAGGGCGACTCTATTCTTTTGGGTAGAAACTCGCAAGGCGAAAAAGAAAATAATCTATATCTTTATCGGCTTATCGCGCCAAACGCCGACTTTATAAACAACGAGTGCTTATTTTGCCTAATTTATCCCCTATGCCCTAGCCTTCAATCAACTTTAACTCTGTAGCAATACGCTGTGTTTGGTCATGTAGGCTTGTGCAACTTGCGCTTAATTTTCTCCTACACTAATCACACCATCGGCACTGAGCGTTTGCCGTGGCGTTGGGCAGGGCGCACACAGACCGCGCACTGCACGCAGGAACAATCGATAAGGAGCAGCACAATGATCGAAACCTTACTCGGTGGTGTGATGGGCGGGCTGTTTCGCTTAGCGCCCGAAGCACTGAAATGGCTCGATAGACGCACCGAGCGCGCCCATGAACTGGCCATGCAAGATAAAGCCTTGGAATTTGAAAAACTGCGCGGGGCCGGTCGCCTCGAAGAGATCAACGCGCAAAACGAAGCGGCGTGGAGCGAAGGCGCGATCAGCGCACTCACCGCCGCCGTGCGCACACAAGGAGAAAAAACCGGCGTCGGCTGGGCCGATGCACTGGCGGCCAGTGTGCGCCCTGTTATCACCTATTGGTTTATGGCGCTGTATTGCGCAGCCAAGATTGCCGCCTTTATTGGTGCGCTGCAAAGCGGGCTGGCGATCACCGCGGCGATTGCCCTCGCATGGAGCGATGCCGACCAAGCCTTATGGGCCGGCGTGCTCAACTTTTGGTTCTTGGGCCGCGTATTTGATCGGGTGCGCCCATGAACGCGCCGCAGTTTGTCACCGCGCCGGCCAACACGCCCAGCTCACCGCGCCGTGTGCCCACCGCCGCCGTACAATTGGCCAAACGTTTTGAAGGCCTGCATCAACGGCGCAAAAACGACCCAAGCCACGTTTATCCTTATCTGTGCCCGGCCGGTTTTTGGACTATTGGCTATGGCCATTTATGCACGCCAAGCCAAGCACCGATCACCGAAGCGGTGGCCGAGCAGTGGCTGGCAGCCGATTTGGCCCGCGCCCAAGCCGCCACCTTGCGCCTGTGCCCGCGCCTTCACGCCGAAAGCGACGCGCGCTTGGCGGCAATAGTCGACTTCACCTTTAACTTGGGCGCCGGACGTCTGCAAACCTCAACGTTGCGCAAAAGAATTAATGATGGCGATTGGACGGCCGCCGCGACCGAGTTGCGCCGGTGGGTGCGCGGAGGCGGCAAGATCTTGCCCGGCTTAGTGGCGCGGCGCGAAGCGGAAATCGCCTTGTTATGAAGCGAAAATTGCCTTGTGATTAAGTCAGCCGTAACCGTAGGTCAGATTAATCGCGACGCGGCGTAATCTAACGTTCGCAACACGACATGAACCCGACATTCGGTCGGCATCGGCGGGTTTTCACGCATAAAAAAACGGCGCTTTATGCGCCGTTTTTTCTGTTCTAACTCAAGCCCTTAGGCGAGATTAGAAGTTATATTGCAGGCCCAGAGTCCACTTGTCATCTTGATCTGTACCTGAAATTGCGTACTCAGTCCACGCTTTAACTTTGCTGTTGAGCTTGTATTGGGCACCAACATAAGTCAATTCAACCAAGTTATCGTTGTCGTCGTCTTCGGCTTTGTTATAGCCCAGCTCGAAGGTCCACGCATCTACTGAGTAGTTAGCAAACAACTCATAACCTTGAATAGTGGTATCGCTACCATTTGCTGCTTCTAAGGTGCTTTCGTTAAACATGCCTGCGAAGTAGTAAGGGCCAGCGGCATAAGAAGCCGCGACCGCCCAATCGTTTTTGTTTGCATTGCCATCAAAGCTCTTACGCTCGCCACCAGCTGCGATACCAAAACCGTTAGCAAAGTCATAACCGATAGAACCGGCAAAACCACTTTCTAAGGCGCCTAATTCATTCTTATCATCATTGGTCTGATAAGACAGGTTAGCGAACAGACCACCCCAGCGATTCATATAGATTACTTGGCCTTCTTGGCGGC
>JBOFMA010000189.1:0-14938 GCA_051658125.1 Aeromonas sp. | reverse complement strand
AGCAAAGAAGACTGGCAAGCGAGTGTTTGGCGTTATGCGCCTTATGAAAAAATTTGGTATTTGTGCCAGCAAAGTGCTGCAATCGTAAACCTAGTACCACTAGAAGATTTCACTATTGAAGATAGTAATAGTCATTATTAATTAAAAGAGGGGGAACAATGATGGTTAATTTACTGAACAAAAAAGGAAATGCCAATGAGTATTAATTTACCGAGCATGTTATCTTTCGAGCGCAAGCTTGAAACATCTGATGCCTTAATGTTTTCAGGCGAATGGAGCAATATTACTTCTGCGGAAAAATGGCAGAGTATTCAGATCACTAAAAGACAGAACCGTTCGACTCAAAGTGCACATGGCACAAGTGATGCGGATAAAATCAAGCCTAATCCTGTATCATCAGACAGCGATGATGCTAACTTGCCGTTGAAGCATGATACGCTGAAAGTAAGTTTTAGTATGCGTGTCGTGGGCAATCTTGGTGTTCCTTTTGGCTGTAATTTGCCAGCATTTAGTCATGCCATTAAAACTAAAGTAGCTGAATTTAAACAAAGTGCAGGCATTAATACATTGGCCTATCGCTACGCTTATAACATCGCAAATGGCCGTTTTTTATGGCGTAACCGTGTCGGCGCAGAAGAAATAACAATTATTGTTAAAGCTGGCGGGGTTTCATTTAATTTTAACGCCTATGATTTTTCTTTAAATGAGTTTGATAAATCTAGCGAAAATGCCAACCTGCAAAAGCTAGCAGCAATTATTGCGGAAGGTTTACAAGGTGATGAACAAAGTTTTGTTCTCATTGAGGTTGATGCTTTTGTAAAGTTAGGCCACCAACAACATGTGTTCCCTTCGCAAGAGATGAATATGGGCGAAAAGGGCAAAGTCTTATTTGAACTTGAAGGCTGCGCCGCTATTCATAACGTAAAAATAGGCAATGCTATTCGTACTATTGATACTTGGTATAATCGTTATGCAGAACAAGAGAAACCTATTGCCATTGAGCCTTTCGGTGCGGTTACTCAGATTGGTGATGCTTTTCGTAAAAATAAAAAAGAAGGCGACTTGTACTCACTAATGGTTGACTGGGTAAATGACTGTGAGTTAGCGCCAGAACAGCAAACTTATGTTGTCGCTAATTTAATTCGTGGCGGTGTGTTTAGTAAGTCATCTAAATAAACACTGGGGTGCTAATGAAATACTATCAAGAAATTTCATTGTTACCAGATGATGAAATTGGTCTCGGCTTTATCTGGCAAAAGGTCTTTCAACAAGTCCACATTGCCTTAGTCGAGCACAAAGTGGAAAGCGACCAGTCTCTGGTTGCGGTTGGTTTTCCTGATTACGGTCAGGCAAAGTTTCCGCTGGGCAGTAAGTTGCGCTTGTTTGCACAGGAGCAAGTGACGCTGGAGCAGTTGGCTATCCACCGCTGGTTAACTCGGCTAGAAGACTATGCTCATATCAAGAGGATCAAGCCCGTACCAAACGATGTGACTTACGTCAGCTTTGTGCGCAAGCAGGTGAAATCGCCCGCTCGTATCGAGCGCGATAGGCAAGCTAAGGCCGTGCGTTGGGCGCAAAAATCAGGGCTGCCGTTAGATGAATGCTTGACGGGGTTAGAAAAATCACGTCCAAGCGGTCATTGCGCGTTACCTTTTATCCATTTGTATAGTCAGCAGACGAAACAGCGCGCGCCTGAAGCCAGCAGCCGTTTCCCGCTATTTATAGCGATGTATCCGGCAGACAAGGCGCAGAGTGCCGCATTTGATTGTTATGGTCTTAGTGCTAAAGGAGTTGATCGTACACAGTGGGCGACGGTGCCCCAGTTCTAGCATTTTACCAAGACGTAACCACGATGAGCCCGATCAAATGATCGGGCTTTTTTGTTGATTAGCAGAAGGAAATTAGCCCAATAAAAAACCTTATGCTTTTGCCTTTTGAAATATCCTTTTAAAATCAATAGGTTATGCAAAAGGCTAAAAAATAAGGTAAAAAGGCTTTTCTTGCGCTAACTCATTGTTTTCCAAGTCAAAAATGCGGTAATGTATCCCTTCACTGCCACACAGGCAGCTTAGAAACCTAGGGCGCCCGTTGGTTTAGTAGATATACCCTTCACTGCCACACAGGCAGCTTAGAAATTGGCTTGTGCACTATCGAAAAAACTTTTTATCTTCACTGCCACACAGGCAGCTTAGAAATACTTATGTTGGCTGTGTAGTAAAGCTGGCGCCTTCACTGCCACACAGGCAGCTTAGCTATTTGGTGCGATCTGAGTCGGTGGTTGGATCCTGCGACTACGCGCAGGCTGACTCGTTTTTTACCGCGCGCGAAGATGACGCACTTGGTCTTGCCTATTTGGTGCGAGCTGAGTCGGTGGTTGGACCCTGCGACTACGCGCAGGCTGACTTATTTTTTTACCGCGCGCGAAGATGACGCACTTAGTCTTGCCTATTGGGTGCGATCTGAGTCGGTGGTTGGACCCTGCGACTACGCGCAGGGTGACTTATTTTTTTACCGCGCGCGAAGATGACGCACTTGGTCTTGCCTATTTGGTGCGAGCTGAGTCGGTGGTTGGATCCTGCGACTACGCGCAGGGTGACTCATTTTTTACCGCGCTAAGGTGGCTAATAGCTTATTGCACAACTCGCTATGCGATGCTTGCTGTTCACTGTTGCACTGCCAGCTTAGATAGATCGCTCTTTCCCGCGTTCGTGGTGTTTCTACCTTGCCGCTTGCGGCATTGGCGCCTAGAATGCCCGCTTTTCGCCGACTTATTCCAAGACGGCGATACAAGGAAACTCTATGAGCGCTCGTATTTATTTAGTCAAAGGCCGCGAGAAATCCCTGCTGCGCCGTCATCCGTGGATTTTTTCTAAAGGCATCGACCGCGTCGAAGGTGAGCCGGTTAACGGCGATAGCGTTGAAGTGTATGCCGCCGATGGTCGTTGGCTGGCGCGCGCCGCTTGGTCGGGCGCCTCGCAAATTCGCGCGCGTGTGTGGACGTTTGCTAAAGAGCAAACCGTGGATGCGGCGTTTTTCTTGCAGCGGTTACGTGATGCACAGGCCGCCCGCGAAGATTTAATTGCGCGCCAAGGCTTAACCGGCTATCGCTTGTGCGCCGGCGAGTCCGATGGCTTACCGGGTCTGACCATTGACCGTTACGCCGATTTTTTGGTCTGCCAAATTTTAAGCGCCGGCGCCGAGTTTCATCGCGAGGCGATCATTAACGCGCTGCGTGAATTATTCCCGACTTGCAGTATTTACGAGCGTTCCGATGTGGCGGTACGTAAAAAAGAGGGCTTAAAAGAGCGCTCCGGCGTGCTGCACGGCGAGATGCCACCAGCGTTGGTGGATATTTGCGAAAACAACGGCGTGAAAATTTTGGTCGATATTAAAAACGGCCATAAGACCGGTTTTTACTTAGATCAGCGCGATAACCGCCAAGCCGCCGCAAAATACGCGCAAGGTAAGCGCGTATTGAACTGTTTTTGCTACACCGGCGGCTTTGGCGTGTATGCGCTCAAAGGCGGCGCTCGTGAGGTGGTCAATGTGGATTTGTCGCAAAATGCACTCGATATCGCCAAGCAAAATGCCGAAATCAACGGCTTAGATACCAGCACAACGCAGTTTATCCGCGCCGATGTATTTAAGCTGTTGCGCCAATACCGTGATGAAGGGCAGCAATTTGATGTCATCGTGCTCGATCCGCCAAAATTTGCCGAAAGCAAAGCGCAACTGCTCGGCGCCTGTCGCGGCTATAAAGACATTAATATGTTGGCGTTTCAATTGCTGGCGCCGGGTGGCACTTTGCTGACCTATTCGTGCTCGGGTTTGATGGAGCAGAGCTTGTTTCAGAAAATCGTCGCCGATGCGGCGCTGGATGCCGGCCGTGATGGGCAAATTGTCGAGCTGTTATCGCAAGCCAGTGACCACCCGATTGGCACCGCTTATCCGGAAGGTTTGTACTTAAAAGGCTTAGCGGTGCGCGTGCGTTAAATTCGCTAATACCCGCATAAAGCAACGGCGCCTTTGGCGCCGTTTTGTTGGCGGCAAAAACGCCGCATAGCAAAAGACCCACTCAATGAGTGGGTCTTTTGACGGGGAATAATGGTCGGCGTGAGAGGATTCGAACCTCCGACCCCTGACACCCCATGACAGTGCGCTACCTGGCTGCGCTACACGCCGACAACGTCACGCTAGTGCTAGCGGACGAAAGGAAGTGTAAGAAATTGGGTGGCGCACTGTCAACTAACAAACGCATTAAAAAATGCGTTTGGCGCTTTTTTGCGCAATTAATGCGCAAAGTTAAGCCGTTTGCCCGCATTTTGTGCCACAAACTGGCCGTCTTGCCACACGATCTGCCCATTGACCAGCGTGAGATCAATACGACTGGCAAAGGTATGGCCAGTAAACGGCGACCAACCACAGTGATAGAAGGTATTTTCCTCACGGACTAAGGTGGTGGCATCTAAATCCACCAGCACCAGATCGGCAAAATAGCCTTCGCGAATAAAACCGCGATCAACCACCCCAAAACGCGTGGCCACCGCGTGCGCGGTTTTTTGCGCAATCAACTCCAAGCTCAACACACCGTGCTGATACAGCTCAAGCAGCGCCTGCAAGCTGTGCTGCACCAGTGGCACGCCCGAGGGGGCGTTGAAGTAGCTGTTTTGCTTTTCGGCCCACGTGTGCGGCGCGTGATCGGTGGCTATCACATCTAAGCGCCCCTCGCGCAGTGCGGCCTGTAGTGCGAGTTGATCATCCGAGGTTTTAATGGCGGGATTGCACTTAATTTGGCTACCTAAACGCGCGTAATCTGCTTCATTAAAATAGAGATGGTGCACACACACTTCTGCAGTGATGCGCTTTTGTGCCAGTTCAGCCAAGGTTTGGCTGGGGGTAAACAAGGCTAATTCATCGTGCGTGCTGATATGCAACACATGCAGGCGCGCATGGTGCTCTTTGGCCAAATCCACGGCCAACTGGGTTGATTTTAAACACGCCGCGCGACTGCGAATACGCCCGTGCTCGCGCATCGGCACGTCATCACCAAACGCGGCGCGCGCGGCGGCTTCGTTGGCGGCGATGGTCGGCGTATCTTCACAGTGGGTCACAATCAGCACCGGGGAGGTGGCAAAAATGGCGCTTAAGGTGGCGGGGTTATCCACCAGCATATTGCCGGTCGAAGAGCCCATAAACACCTTTACGCCGCAACATTGGGCCGGATCAAGGCGTTGAATTTCGCTTAAGTTGTCGTTGGTGGCACCGAGATAAAAGCTGTAGTTCGCCGCGGAATTGTTTGCCGCTAAGGCAAATTTAGCTTCTAGCGCTTCTAGTGTGGTGGTGGCGGGATTGACGTTGGGCATTTCCATAAAACTGGTGGTGCCGCCAGCCGCCGCGGCGCGCGACTCGCTGGCAATCGTTCCCTTATGCGTTAAGCCCGGTTCTCGAAAATGCACCTGATCATCAATCATACCCGGCAGTAGATAGCGCCCCGCCGCGTCAATTACTTGGGTTTCATCATCTTGCGGTGTAATCGCTGGGGCAATGCAAACAATTCGCTCATCTGCAATTAGTACGTCACGGGTATAAATTGTGCCTTCATTGACCACCTTGGCCGCTTTAATCAATAGCTTCTTCATTATTCCTCCCATTCCATTGCGAAAAAACGCGGGCATAATAGCCCACCCGATGCCTTTACCGATAAGAAAACGTTTGATGAAATTATTTGTGCGCGATTTAACCGTGATTGATGCCAGTGTGTTGTGCGCCGAGCAGGGCTTAGTCGGCTGCAGTTGGCTGGTGGATATTGAGCTTGCCGGCGAGCTTAATGCCATGAGTATGCTGCTCGATTTTGCCCAAGTGAAAAAACGCGTGAAAGCGCTGATTGATGGCGCGGTGGATCACCGCTTGCTCGTGCCCGCTGCGCATTCCGCAGTGCAAGTAGATAAACAAGATGCCGCGCGCAGCACCGTCGATCTGTGCACAGAGGCCTCAATTCACCTCGCGTGCCCCGCCCAAGCGTTTGCTTTGCTGCCTTGCGCAGTGGTGGATAAGGCAGCAGTGACCGCTTACCTACACGCGTTTATTGCCCGTGAACTGCCCGATAATATCGCCGACCTTAGCTTAACGTTGCGCGATGAAGTCATTCACGGCGCCAGTTATTGCTATAGCCACGGCTTAAAAAAGCACGACGGCAACTGCCAGCGCATCGCCCACGGCCATCGCAGCGCGGTGGAAATTTATCGCCAAGGCGTGCGCGATAGCGCGCTGGAGGCGGAGATTGCCGCCAATTGGCACACGGCCTATCTGGTTGCTGAGGAGGATATTGCCCCGCTAAGCGCGCTGAACTTAAGTCCGTTGGCCCAAAACTATCTCACGCCGGCGCATATCGGCGTGCGCTACCAGGCGCCGCAAGGGCAGTTTGCGTTGGCGTTGCCACGCACGTTAGCACGCCTATTACCCACCGATACCACAGCTGAATTACTCGCCGACTATTTGGCCACGCAAATAAGCGCACGCTATCCGGGTCAGGCCATTCGCGTGCTGGCCTATGAAGGTGTGGGTAAAGGCGCGATCGCCGAGCGCGACTAGCGGTGGCGCGGCTAAATTGGTCGCATTAGGCCAAGGCGCGCTTAAGCGCGCGAGTAACAATGGCAAACTGCGCGCAAAGATGACGCACCGATACATTTTATTACACTGTTTGCCGCCTTTAGCAGCGCGGGGCACTGATTTCAACTGGTATTACCAGCCGGCTATGTGGTTAAATGTGCGCGCTTTTTTCGTTATTAATGTGCACTGGACTAGGCAAGCTGAAGGTTGGAATCCTTCTAATCCAAGCAGGAAGCTTGTTGCGTTCCACCGACGGTGTTGCGGAAAATAAAATGCGTAACTTTCCTTTTTCTATGAGGGCTTGAGTGGTGGCTAAAAAAGAGACCATTTTCAGCAAAATTATTCGCCGTGAGTTTTCAGCGGAGATCCTGTATCAAGATGAACTGGTAACGGCATTTCGTGACATCTTGCCTCAGGCAAAAACGCATATTTTAATTTCGCCGAATGTACAGATCCCAACCATTAACGATGTGAAATCCAAACATGAACTGGCGCTAGGCCGCATGTTTAGCGTCGCGGCCAAGTTGGCCGAAGAAGAGGGTATCGCCAAAGATGGTTATCGCCTGATCATGAACTGCAATCGTCACGGCGGCCAAGAGATCTATCACATCCACCTGCATATGCTCGGCGGTGAACCCCTTGGGCCCCTGTTGTCGCCTATCTAATGGGCCGCACATCATTAAGCGCCTGCTATCAGCCTGCCGCGTTCATGCGCGCAGGCTTTTTTTCCGCCGTTAGTTGGCCAAAACCACCGCATGCACCCCGGGCATAACTCACCGGGGGTGTGGCCATGGCGCCGCTATCTGCCGCGCGCGTGGCAACACGCCAACATTATCCCGCTGCATTTGGGCCTAACGAACCAAAGTTTTCAGCTCTGTTTGCCGTCAAACACCCGCTTATTTTTACGCGTCGGCCACCCTGATCCCAGCCGTTTGGGCATAGATCGGGCGACCGAGGCCCAATTGCTGCGCGCCGCGCACATCGCCGGCGTATCGCCACCGGTGCTGTTTCAGGCCCATGCGCCCGATCTGCTAGTGCTGCCGTGGCTAGATGAGCCCAGCTGGGCCACCGAGCCACCGCCGCTGAGCGCGCAAATTCCTTTGCTCGCCAACACGCTGGCCACGTTGCACCAAGCCGTGCCGCTACCGAGCAAGCAACTGTGCATTCAAGCGCAATGCGCGCACTATTTGGCGGCGCTGCCGCCGTTAACCGGCGAGTTGCGCCGCGTGCAGCAGGCTATGGCGCGGCGCCGCCTGCCCACACAGCCATGGCGCCCTTGTCACCACGATCTGAATCCAGCTAATTTATTAGGCACGCGCCCGTGGCTGATTGATTGGGAATATGGCGCCGCTGGGCAAGTGGGTTTTGAACTCGCCAGTTTGGCCCACAACTTAGCCTGGCCCGATGCTGCGGTGGATGAGTTAGCCGATAGTTTGGCACGCCACCTGCCAGCGGCGCTGCGTTTTTCCATTGCATGGCGGCCGTTTGTGCCATGGGTGGACTATGTGGCGCTATTGTGGGCACTATTACAACAGCGTTTAGCGCCCGAGCCGGCGCCCGCATTACAAGGCATGATTGCGCAGAGCTTAGCCAAGCTGGCGTAAGACCACAGGGAGAGGATATATGACCTTAGCGTTTACTTGGCCGCGTTTACCTTTATCCGTGCGCCGCGGCGCGCTGGCGCTACTTAGCGGTGTGCTGCTGCTGGGCTGCTCAACGCGGATTATTTACTACTGGCTCGACACCGCCATCATCTGGCAGCTCGATGATTACTTTGATCTCACCTCGGCGCAAAAAAATTTGCTCGATGCCGAGGTCAAAGGCCTGATGGCGTGGCACCGCGAGCATGAAGTAGCGCGCTATGCCAAGGATCTGCAGCGCTTAGCCAAGGCGGTGACCAGCCCAATGAGCCCCGCGCAAGTCGACGAGCACTTAACCGCGGCGCAAGCGAGCCTAACCCGCACCTTGCAACACAGCGTGCCGCGCGCCGTGCGCATTGCCGCCAGCTTAAGCGATGCGCAGGTGACCAAATTTATGCACGATCGCACCGAGCGTTTGCGTGGGCGCCAAGTGGATTTGGCCCAAGAGGATCGGCGCAAAGTGGAGGCGGAATTTGCCCAAAAGCTCGAAAAACGCCTGACCTACTGGCTCGGCGAAGTGAAACCGGCGCAAGCGCCGCTGATCGCCCAGTGGGCGCGCTGGCAATATGAGCTGATGGCGCCATGGCTGCAGTTTCAACACGAGTGGACCCGTGAGTTAGCGCGGCTGATGGCCAAGCGCCAAGACCCGCAGTTTGCCCGCGAGTTAAGCCAGTTGTTGGCGCAAGGCGATGGCCTGATGGATGGTCGCTTTACCGGTTACAGCCAGCAATCACGCCGCCGCACCTTAAATTGGCTCAGCGCCTTAAGCCAATCGCTGGATCTGCGCCAACGCACCCATCTTTATGGCCTGCTCAAAGGCTTTGCCAGCGACTTTACCCACATGGCGCCGGCCAACAAGGATCGGCGCGGTAGCGCCAACGAAGAGGCCATGCCGCTACCCCTGCCCTAGTCCGGCAAGGGCACAGCACAGCGGTAGGTTTAGCCAATACCATTTAGCTAGGTCTGCGCGAGCCTAGCTAAGCCATGCTACGCACCGGCTAGGTATGCGGAAGCGGTGCTAACCCCAGCAAAAACAAAAACCCCGCCAAGTCCAACACTTGGCGGGGTTTTGGCACAGCGCTCAAGGCCGTTATAGCCAGCCTTACGAGGCGCTGGGCAAACTGGCCGGCGCATCATTGGCCGCGGCCGGCAGGCGCGTGTCAATCTGCGGCAGGGCGGCCGGGCCGCTCGCGCGCGCCTTGCGCTGACGGGGCACTTGGCTCGTGGACGGCTGCGTTTCTGCGACCGCTTCTTCCAGCGTGGGCTTATGCATAGGTTGGTTATCAAACCAGAGCAAGCTTTGGTAATACTGGCGCACGTTATTCACATAATCGCGCGCTTCGCTGCCGCGGGCATAGCCAAAGCGCAACTGCTTGTGCCATTTGGCCTCTTGCAACAGCGGCAACACATCTTTGACATCGCTCCACGCATTGGGATTTTTGCCCAACCGCTTGGCCAAATGCCGCGCGTCCATCATGTGGCCATAGCCCATGTTGTAGGCGGCCAGCGCAAACCACACTTTTTCATCCGCCGGCACTGCATCGGGCACCCGGTCCATCATTTTTTCCAAATAGCGGGCGCCGCCACGGATGCTCTCTTCTGGGTGCAAGCGATCTTCTACGCCCATCGCCTTAGCCGTGGGATTGGTGAGCATCATCATGCCGCGCACGCCGGTATACGAGCGCGCCAACGGGTCCCAATGCGACTCTTGATAGGAAATCGCCGCCAACAACCGCCAGTCAATCTCGCGGGCATGGGTTTGGAACATGCCTTGGTATTTCGGCAACACGCTTTTCGCGCGGCTCAAAAAGGTGCGCGTGTCGACGTAATCAAACTCCTGCACATGGCCAAAATACTTTTCATCCAATTTGGCGATAGTGCCGTCCATAAAGCGCTGGCCAAAAAAATCAATCACGCTGGCATACAGTGAATCATCCGGCAGTCGCCGCAGCGCCCAAGCGATCTGCTGGTTTTCACCCAAAGTCAGCGCGCCGGCAAGCTCTGGATAATAGCGCTGGGCGCGGGCCAGCACCGTGTCTTGCACCACGGTGTAGTGCAACTGGCCACTGGCCACCGCCTTTAGCAACGATTCCATATCCGCTTGGTTTTTGCTTTGCCACGCTAAACCGGCATGGCGCTGGCTTAAGTTCTGCAATAAATCAGTCAGCATGGAGTTTTCTGGCACCACGATAGGGCCTTTGAGCGCATTCAGATCGCTGGGTTTACTGCGGCCGTTGCGATAGACCAATTTGTGCGCCACTTGGTAATAACTGGGGCTAAAGCGCAGCAACTCGCGCCGCGCAGGCGTGACCACGATAGCGCCCGCGCCCAAATCGAGCTTGCCCTTGCGAATGGGCTCAATTAGCTCGCTGGCGGCGTTAAACGGCGTAATGGTCAAGCGCACGCCTAAGCTGTCGGCAAACGCTTGGATCAGCTCATAGTCAAAGCCCATCGCCGTATCATCCCGCTGATAGTACGAGGTCGGGCCATAGACCAGTCCCACCCGCAGCTCTTTGCGCTGGCGAATTTGCTCTAGCTGCGAGTGGTGGGAATCTACCCCACAGCCCGTCAGCAGCAAGGCCAAACTAAGGCCGATGATCTGTCGAATTGGAGTTAGCAAAATGCAAACTATCCTCGTAAAAGCCAATGATAGGGTCACAGGGCGCCGTGCAGTCTGTAAACAGGCCGGAGGCCTTTATAGCAGAAAGGCGACCATGCGTCACATAGCCTATGCGCACAGTCTGGCCCCAAAGGGGATGTAGGCGGCGACTGATGGCACAAGAAAACGTTTGTCTGCCATCGGTTAGCTTCATATACTACGCCCGTTTTCAATCCCCCCACACTCTATTAATAGGTGAGAGTAAGCATATGGAAATCTTGCGTGGTGCCCCTGCCCTGTCGTCGGTTCGTCTTCATACCTTGCAGCAACGCTTCACGCACCTTGGGCTGGCTGAAGCGACTGTCTATGCTGAATATGTCTATCTGGTAGCGCAGGATGCGCCGCTAGCCGCAAGCGATAGCCACACCTTAGCTGCCTTGCTCAATCTGCACGAAGCGCAAAGCACGCCACCGGCTGGGCACTGTTTTTTCATCACGCCGCGTCAGGGCACGCGCTCACCTTGGTCATCTAAAGCGACCGATATCGCCCATAACTGTGGTCTCAATGGGGTTAAACGCATCGAGCGCGGCATTGCCTATTACCTTGCTACGTCGCAGCCACTCTCCCAAGCGCAGCAGACCACGATTACCAGCGCCTTGTTCGATCCTATGCTCGAGCAGTGCTTTAGCGCACTGGAACAAGCCAGCGTGCTATTTGCCGAGGCCGAACCTGCGCCACTGTGCGTGATCGATGTCCTTAGCAAAGGCCGCGCCGCATTAGAATTTGCCAACCAAAGCTTAGGCTTGGCGCTGGCCGCCGATGAAATCGACTACCTGCTTGCGCAATTTACCCGCCTTGGCCGCAACCCGACCGATGTTGAGCTGTATATGTTTGCCCAAGCCAACTCGGAGCATTGCCGCCATAAGATTTTTAATGCTAGCTGGGAGATTGACGGCCAAGCCCAAGACAAATCCCTGTTTGGCATGATCAAAAACACCTTTACCGCCACGCCAGACCATGTGCTCTCGGCCTATAAAGACAACGCCGCCGTGATGGAAGGCTCGGTGGCGGGGCGCTTTTTCCCCAATGCACAAGGTGAATACGGCTACACCGTTGAGCCGATTGATATTTTGATGAAGGTGGAAACCCACAACCACCCCACCGCCATTTCCCCCTTCCCCGGCGCGGCCACCGGCAGCGGCGGCGAAATTCGCGATGAAGGCGCTACCGGCCGCGGCGCGAAACCCAAAGCCGGTTTAGTCGGTTTTTCTGTGTCCAACCTGTGTCTAGATGGCTTTATGCAGCCGTGGGAAACGCCATTAGATAAGCCGGCGCGCATCTGCAGCGCGCGCGAGATCATGACTGACGGCCCATTAGGCGCCGCCGCGTTTAACAATGAATTTGGCCGCCCTGCGCTGCTGGGTTATTTTCGTACCTTTGAGCAAGACGTCGCCGGTGCTAACGGCGCGCAGCGCTTTGGCTACCACAAACCGATCATGCTCGCTGGCGGCCTTGGCAACATTCGCCGTGAGCATGTGCAAAAAGGCGAGATCCCCGTCGGCGCGGCCTTGATTGTGCTCGGCGGTCCGGCGATGAACATCGGCCTTGGTGGCGGCGCGGCGTCAAGCATGGATTCCGGCAGCTCAGGCGAGGCGCTGGATTACGCCTCAGTGCAGCGTGATAACCCAGAAATGGAACGCCGCTGCCAAGAAGTGATCGACCGCTGCTGGCAGCTCGGGGATGACAACCCGATTGCGTTTATTCACGACGTTGGTGCCGGCGGCTTATCCAACGCTATGCCGGAGTTAGTCAACGATGGCGGCCGTGGCGGTGTGTTTGATTTGCGCGCGATTCACAGTGATGAAGCAGCGATGTCGCCTTTGCAAATTTGGTGTAACGAATCGCAAGAGCGCTATGTTCTGGCCGTGGCGCAAGCCGATGTGCCACGCTTTGCCGCCCTGTGCGAGCGCGAGCGCGCGCCTTTTGCCATCATCGGCACCGCCACGGCCGCGCCGCAGTTAACCCTCAACGATGCGCTGTTTGCCAACGCTCCGATTGACCTGCCGCTCGATGTCCTGCTCGGCAAAACGCCGAAGATGGAACGTAACGTGGAGACGGCGCCGCCGCGCGGTGCCGCGCTAGATCTCACCGCTATCACCTTGCCCGAAGCCATAACGCGGGTGTTGCACCTACCCGCGGTGGCAGAAAAGTCGTTCTTAATCACCATTGGCGATCGCAGTGTTGGCGGCTTGACCTGCCGCGACCAGATGGTCGGTCCATGGCAAATTCCGGTCGCTGACTGCGCCGTCACCGCCGCCAGCTTTGATAGCTATTACGGCGAAGCCATGGCCTTAGGCGAGCGCGCGCCCACCGCACTGTTATCGCATGCGGCGTCGGCGCGCATGGCGGTGGCCGAAGCCATCACCAACCTAGCCCCCGCTTACATTGGTGAACTCACCCGTGTGAAACTCTCGGCCAACTGGATGGCGGCGGCCGGCGCACCGGGCGAAGATGCGGGCTTATACGCCGCAGTCAAAGCGGTGGGTGAAGAACTCTGCCCGCAACTGGGCTTAACCATTCCGGTGGGCAAAGACTCGATGTCGATGCAGACCCGCTGGCAAGATGGCACCACCGAAAAATCGGTCACCTCGCCGCTATCGCTAGTGATCACCGCCTTTGCGCCCGTGCAGGATGTGCGCAAAACCGTCACGCCAGAACTAAAAACCGACCAAGGCGCCAGCGAGCTTATCTTGGTCGATTTAGGTGCCGGGCAACAACGCTTAGGCGGTAGCGCCTTAGCCCAAGTCTATGCCCAGCTTGGCCAAACCGCGCCGGATCTGGAGCAACCGCTGCTACTCAAAGGCCTGTTTAATGCCGTGCAAAGCTTGCTCAATGACCAACTGCTGCTGGCCTATCACGACCGCGCCGATGGCGGCCTGATCGTTACCTTGCTAGAAATGGCCTTTGCTGGTCACTGCGGCCTCGACATCAGCTTAGATCGCTTAAAAGGCGACCTGCTGCCGCTGCTGTTTAACGAAGAACTCGGCGCAGTGCTGCAAGTGCGCAGCCAAGATAAAGAAACCGTTTTAACCTTACTGGCCGGACACGGCTTGGCCGCCTGTTGCCATTCGCTCGGCCGCGTCACCCGTGACGATGCCATTGTGCTGCAACGCGATCAGCAAGAAGTCTACCGCGCCTCGCGCAGCGCACTGCGCGCGCAGTGGGGCGAAACCAGCTGGCAAATGCAGCGCCAGCGCGATAACCCCGCCTGCGCCGATGCCGAACACGCCGCGCGCCAAACCGACAACGATCCGGGCCTGTTTGCACGCTTAAGCTTTGAGCCTAGCCACGACATCGCCGCGCCGTATATCGCCAGCGGCACAGCCCCACGCGTGGCCATTTTGCGCGAGCAAGGCGTGAACTCACAGCAAGAGATGGCGGCCGCCTTTGACCGCGCTGGCTTTGCGGCCATCGACGTGCATATGACCGACATCCTCAGCGGGCGCCACGATTTAAGCGATATGCAAGCGCTAGTTGCCTGTGGCGGCTTTTCCTATGGCGATGTGCTCGGCGCTGGTGGCGGTTGGGCTAAATCCATTTTGTTTAACCCGCGAGCGCGCGAAGCGTTTAGCGCCTTCTTTGCCCGCCCTGACAGCTTAACGTTGGGCGTGTGTAACGGCTGCCAAATGCTCTCGCACCTGCGCGACATCATCCCCGGCAGCGAACTGTGGCCCCAGTTTGTGCGCAACACCTCCGAGCGCTTTGAAGCGCGCGTCGGCTTAGTTGAAGTACAAAACTCCCCCTCACTGTGGTTAAACGGCATGCACGGCTCGGTGCTGCCGATTGCCGTGTCGCACGGTGAAGGCCGCGTGCTGGCGCGTAGCAGCGCTGATTTAGCCGCATTAGACGCCAGCGGCCAAGTCGCCCTGCGCTTTGTGGACAACCACGGTGATGTGACCGAACGCTATCCGGCCAACCCGAACGGCTCGCCGCACGGCATCACCGCCGTCACCAGCGGCGATGGCCGCGCCACCATCATGATGCCGCACCCCGAGCGCGTATTTAGAACGGTGGCCAACTCATGGCACCC
>JBOFMA010000188.1:0-12574 GCA_051658125.1 Aeromonas sp. | reverse complement strand
TCAGCAGTGAAACGCGGTAGCGCCGATGGTAGTGTAGTATTCACTATGCGAGAGTAGGGAACTGCCAGGCACCCAATTAGACGTTAGTGCGCAAGTGCTAACAGCAACACAACAAGGCCACCTCATTGAGGTGGCCTTGGCGCGTTGGGTGGGTTTTGGTATTAGCTGCGGCGTTTTATCCTGCCTATGCGCGCTCAAGTTGGCCGTTAGTATGGTTCTAGCGTCTACGCCGAGTATGGGAGTGAGGAAAATAGCTATTTTTCGTAGTAAATAAAACAGACCACAAATAACATAGCGGGCTGTTTTATTTAACGCAGGCTTGCGATTAAATTGAGAAGCTAGAACCACAGCCACAGGTGGTGGTGGCATTGGGGTTTTGCACGATAAAGCGCGAGCCCTCTAAGCTTTCGGTGTAGTCTACGGTGCCACCGACTAAATATTGCAGACTCATGGGGTCAACTACCATGGTCACACCATTTTTTTCCACGATGGTATCACCGTCATTGATCTGTTCTTCAAAGGTAAAACCGTATTGAAAGCCAGAACAGCCACCGCCGGTGATATAAACGCGTAGTTTCAGGGCGGAATTTTCTTCTTCAGTAATTAAGGTGTGAATTTTATTGGCTGCGGCATCGGTTAATTGGATCGGCAGTGCAGCTTCGGTTAGTTCGGTCATGACATTGTCCACGGTAAATTAAGCGGGCAAATTATCTAATACCCGACTGTTAGGGTCAAGAATTAGCGCGGTGATCTTGGCCGGCGTCGAAGGATATTTTACGCGCATTTGTCCTGTATAAATCGGCTTTCTGCTATAGTCGTGCCGCGTTATGATCTACATACCCATTAGATAGTGACAGGAGGCGTAGCAAAGCGCTTCCTTGATAAAGGATATACGATGTCTAAGTCAGAGCAATTATTAGCCCGCGCCCGCGAAACCATTCCTGGCGGCGTGAACTCGCCTGTTCGCGCATTTAATGGTGTTGGCGGGACGCCGCGGTTTATTGAACATGCCGATGGCGCTTATTTATATGATGTCGATGGTCAGGCTTACGTCGATTATATTGGTTCGTGGGGGCCAATGTTGCTTGGGCACAATCATCCGGCGATTAAAGCCGCGGTGATCAAGGCGGTGGAAAAGGGGTTAAGTTACGGCGCGCCGACGGAAATTGAAGTGCTGATGGCGGAAAAAGTACGCGCCATTATGCCCTCGATGGAGCAGGTGCGCATGGTGAGCTCGGGTACGGAAGCGACCATGAGCGCGATCCGCTTAGCGCGTGGTTACACCCAGCGCGATAAGATCATTAAGTTTGAGGGTTGCTACCACGGGCATGCGGATTCGCTGCTAGTTAAAGCCGGTTCAGGCGCGTTGACCTTAGGTCAGCCCAACAGCCCTGGGGTGCCGGCAGATTTTGCCAAGCATACCTTGACCTGCACCTTTAATGATTTGGCCTCGGTGCATGCGGCGTTTGAGCAATATCCGACCGACATCGCCTGCATTATTGTGGAGCCGGTGGCGGGAAATATGAATTGTATCCCGCCACAAGCGGATTTCTTACCCGGCCTACGTGCTTTGTGTGATGAATTTGGCGCCCTGCTTATTATTGATGAAGTAATGACAGGGTTTCGTGTGGCGCTGAATGGGGCGCAAGGCCATTATGGTGTGACGCCCGATCTGACCACCTTGGGCAAGATCATTGGTGCAGGTATGCCGGTTGGCGCTTTTGGTGGTAAGAAAGCGATAATGCAGCATATTGCACCGACGGGCCCCGTATATCAGGCTGGTACGTTATCGGGTAATCCCGTGGCGATGGCGGCGGGTTTAGCTATGCTGGAATTGTTACAGGCGCCTGGTTTATATGCACGTTTAAGTGAATTAACCGCGCAATTAGCCACAGGCTTGAAAGCGGTGGCGGATAAGCATGGGGTGCCGTTAGCTATTACTTATGTTGGCGGCATGTTTGGTTTCTTCTTTACCAAAGAAACCGAAATTACCCGTTTTACCCAAGTGACCGCCTGCGATATGGCGCAATTTAAGCGCTTTTATCATTTGATGCTGGAAGAAGGGGTTTACTTAGCGCCGAGCGCTTTTGAAGCCGGCTTTATGTCGCTGGCGCATGGCGAAAAAGAGATCGCCTATACATTGCAAGCCGCCGATCGCAGCTTTGCCGTGTTAGCAGCAGAAATGCAGTAAGTTTTCCCCCTTAACCGCACGCATCTAGCGGCGGCTAAGGGGATTAATCCTTTTTTGCCGATAATAAAAAAGGCAAAGGCCAACTCACTGAGTTGGCCTTTGCCTTTAAAAAATGGCAGGGGCGGCAGGACTCGAACCCGCAACCATCGGTTTTGGAGACCGCTGTTCTACCAATTGGAACTACGCCCCTGCATCAATGAGCGTAGTATAAGGAAATTCGCGTTGATGTAAATATAAAATTTCAGTTTAATGATCTATTCGCTGCTATTTTAATCAGACAGGTTATGACCCTTCACTTGGCCGTTGGATTTGATTTGGATTAATTGGGCAAAGATTACGTGCTGGGGGGTGGTTATTGCGGCGTTTTTTCTACTTAAGCGCCAAAAAGCGGTTCAGGTTTGGCTAGTTTCCTGAACCGAAGCCAAATGGCTTGTGCGATATTGCCCATGGCAAGGTTAAGATATCTGCGCAAGTTAGGTGAAAACATATCTGCAATTATAAAAGCGTGTATTTGTAAGTTACTGTTTTATATGTGTTTTTAATATTTTTGCCGGAATCGGCAGTGAGCGACAGGGAAAAATAAGCGTTAACTGTATTGAGCCAGATTTAAAAATCCTTATATTTAATCGGGCAGGGACGCAGCGAGACAACATCAGGATGATGGGTCTCGAACCCTTTAAGGATGAAATCACAGGATGTGATGCTGGACACCTCTAGGATGGAGATGCCGCGGTAAATCAGGATGATTTATCGAGCTAGGATAGCGAATGGACAACTCTAGGATGGAGATGACACGGTGATTAGGATGATTGCCGAGCTAGGATGGCGAAGGACACCTCTGGAGCGAGGAGCTGCGACATTAGGATGATGTGCTGCGCTAGGAAGGCAAAAGGACACCTCCAGGATGGAGATGAGCGATGAGTTAGGATGACTCGTCAAGCTAGGATGGCTAAAGGACACCCCAACGGATTGGGATGAGTTGAACCTAAGGGATGAGGTACATGGTCTATGACCGCAGGGAGCATCTTCACTCACGGATAAGAGTGGTTTGAACTAACAAGGGCGACGCGAGTCGCCCTTATTCTTTGTCTTTTTTGGGGCTAACTGCGCTAAATTACCCGCGAAAACTGCTGCTGGCGTGCTTTTTGCCGCAAGTAGACATCAAAACACATGCAAATGTTGCGGATCAGCAACTGACCGGTGCCTAGCACTTCTAATCCCGTCGCGCTTTGGCGCACTAAGCCATCGTTAACAAACGTCTGCAACAGCTTGAGATCTTGGGCAAAGTAATCCGCAAAATTGAGCGCAAACTGCTGCTCGATGCGGGCAAAGTCGAGCTTAAAATCACAGATCAGGCGCTTTATTACCTCGCGGCGAACTAAATCATCCGGCGTTAAGCGGCAGCCGCGCCACGTGGCATGGCCTTGCTCATCAATTTGGCGGTAGTAGCTTTTGAGCTCTTTTTGATTCTGTGCATAGGCGTTGCCGAGCATGCTAATGGATGACACGCCAAGGCCGAGCAGGTCGGTATCGCCTTGTGTGGTGTAGCCTTGGAAGTTGCGATGTAAAGTGCCGCTGCGCTGAGCGACGGCGAGCTCATCGTCGGGTTTGGCGAAGTGATCCATGCCGATGAATTGATAGCCGTGGCTAGTCAAAAAGCGGATGGTTTCACGCAGCATTGCCAGCTTTTCTTGCGGTGCTGGCATGTCGGCCTCTTTGATCTTGGCTTGCGCCGCAAACAGGCTTGGTAGATGGGCGTAGTTAAAAATCGACAGCCGCGCTGGATCGGTTTTGAGCACTTCTTCTAAGGTGTGAATAAAGCTTTGGCTATTTTGATGCGGCAAGCCGTAGATCAAGTCCAAGTTGGTGGAGCGAAAGCCTAATGCGCGGGCACGCTCGAGCATGGCGCGGATAAAATCGTTGTCCTGCTCGCGGTTGACCGCTTTTTGCACCTGCTTATTAAAGTCCTGCACGCCGAGGCTGATGCGGTTAAAGCCGACCTCTCGCAGCACATTGAGCATATCGAGCTCAATTTCCCGCGGATCGACTTCAATGCTGAATTCGCCTTTGCTAGCAAAGGTAAATTCACTGCGCAGCAAGCGCATTAAGCGGCGGGTTTGCACGGCGGACAAGAACGTTGGCGTGCCGCCGCCCCAGTGCAGCTGGGTTACGGTGCGACCGGCAAACAGCGGCGCTTGCTGCTTGATTTCCCGCTCGAGGTAATCTAAGTATTCGTCGGCTTTATGCGCATGCCGAGTGATGACCTTGTTGCAGCCGCAGTAGTAGCAAAGTTTGTGGCAAAACGGGATGTGCACATACAACGACACGTTGCGTGCTGGGTATTGGCCGGCGGCCTCGGTGAAATCTTGGTAGCCAAATTGTTCATTAAACTCCAGCGCGGTGGGATACGAGGTGTATCTTGGCCCGCTGTAGTTATATTTTTCAATTAATGCCTGATCCCAGACAAATTGTTCGCTATGCACTGTGCTCGTCCTCGGGTAAGTCGCAACTAAGCGGCGCTTAGTGCAGCTGCAAGCTGGCTAAGGTGACGAGTTCAGCGTTAATTTGTGCCTCCCACGTCAGCTCAAAACCGCTGCGTTCAAGATCCATCTTCATGATTTCATTGCGCTTTAAGGCTTTGCGCGCGGCGTGAGTCGGCATGTGTTCGATTTGCGCAAACAAGCCATACACCCCCGGAAATTCGGCCTTAAAATCGCGCGTGCCACCGGTTTGCAGCGCATCGAGCAGATGGGTTAAGCGAATAACTCCTTCAGAGAGATCGCACTGCTCGCTTTGCATGGCTTTGGCGATGATCTGCACGCTTTCTAGAATGCGCGCATTACGCGCGGCAATGCCGGCCCGCTGCGCTTGCTGCTGGGCGGTTTGCCGCTGCTTTAATTGAAATAATAAACGCCCAGCATAGAGCGCTAAGGCCAGAATAATCAGGCCGCCACCCAGGGCGGCCAGTAACCAAACGCTCATCGCTTATTTCTTCTTCGGGGCGGTCTCGGGGGTAAATTGGGCGTGATTAAAGCGCTCCCATAACTCATCTTCTGAGCTTGGTGCGCGCTCATCTTCGTCCAGCAATGCTTCTGCCGCCAATAGATCGTCGGCCATGTCAGCGTCATCTTCATCGTCGTCGTTATCAACGATGCCGAGCTCGTCCATCAATACTTGATAGCGATCAACGCGTTCATCGACCCAGCTTTGCTCGGTGGCGCTTAACGTTTCGCCATTATCTAACCGATCCAGCAGATCATTTAAGCGCTCATCATTTTCAATCGCAGCTAACTCTTGGGCAGCGGTCAGCGGTTTGATTTTTTTCTCAACCACTGCCGCGTTTGGCCGTGGCGTGGTGGCCTGTTCTGGCAGCAGCGCAATCGGTTTGCGTGAGCCAATGCGCGGATCTTTGGCTACTTTCTGGCGACCTGGCTGGCCGGCACTGGCCACTTGCTGGCGTGAGCCGGCTTTTAAGCCTTTGCGGCGGGCGGCACGCTTGCGCGCGCGACCTTCCAAAATGCTGGCTTCGGACTCTTGACGCTTACCGGTAGGTTTGCGTGGGGTGGGATTGATGGACATGTAAAACTCCGACAAAGAAAAAGGCGCTGCACCACGCAATGGCCGCAGTAGCGGGCAGTGGTGGCGGTCAGCGCGTAGCGGCGCCGGTGGGCGCCGCGGGGTTAGGGGCAATTGGCGGCTATTTTGCCACAAAACTGCCGCCTTAGGTGAGCCTGGCCTAAAAATGCACCAGCCGCGGCGCACTTAAACGATCAATGCAGGCCCGCCATGTAGTTGGCCAGCAACTCAATTTCGCGGTCGGTCAGCGCTTGGCTGATATCGCGCATGATGCGGCTGGGGTCATTACTGCGCGTGCCATCTCGAAACATCTGCAATTGCGCGCGTAAATAAGCCGGATGCTGGCCGCTAACACGGGGGAATTTAGCCTGTTCCATGCCGGCGCCTTGCGGGCCATGGCACGCGGCGCAGGCAGCAACGCCGCGCGCCGGATCGCCGCCCATGTACAGCGCTTGACCTTGGCTGGCAACCTCATCAGTGGCGGCCAGCGGCGTGGTTTTTTGGCTGGCATAAAATGCCGCCAAGGCGTCCATGTCGCTGTCGCTGAGTGGCAGCGCCATCGGCGCCATCATCGGCGCGGCGCGCCCAGGTTGACCGCTGGCGGCGGTTTTAAATTCTTGCAGCTGCTTTTTGAGGTAAGAGGCATGTTGGCCGGCTAACTTGGGATAAATTGGCGCAGCACTGTTGCCATCTAACCCGTGGCAGCCGGCACAGGCGGCGGCTTTGCTTTGGCCAAGGGCAATCAGGTCCGCACCTTCTTCGGCTTGGGCTGGCGAGGTGCTGGCCACTGCCAACACAAGAGAGAGCAAAAGCGAATGTTTCATACAGTTCCAACCGTGGTGTGTCTATTGGTGAAGGCAAAGCGGGTGAAGCGATCACATGGCGCCTTAGGCGTGCTAACATGGCCGCAATTTTGCGCGGCCAGCTTATACCATTTCAGCGTTAAATCGCGCGCTCACCCTTCCATCTTGTGGGACATTTCTCGTGGAAAAACCAATTTTTAATTTCAATAAGGTGCATTTTGTCACCAGCGCGCCGGATATTCGCCACCTGCCCACCGATGGTGGAGTCGAAATTGCCTTTGCTGGGCGCTCAAATGCCGGCAAATCCTCGGCGTTAAATACCTTAACGCGGCAAAAAAACTTAGCGCGAACCAGTAAAACCCCAGGGCGTACGCAGCTGATCAACTTGTTTGAGTTAGAGCCGGGCAAGCGCTTGGTGGATTTGCCCGGTTACGGCTACGCGCAAGTACCGCTGGAAATGAAACTCAAGTGGCAAAAATCCTTGGCCGAATACCTGCAGCGCCGTGATTCATTAAAAGGCTTGGTCATCTTGATGGATATTCGTCATCCACTGAAAGATACCGACCTTAATATGCTTGAGTGGAGCGCGCATCGCGCCCTGCCAGTGCAAATCTTGCTGACCAAAGCTGACAAATTAAGCCCCGGCCCGCGCAATAACCAAGTGATTAAAGTGCGCAATGCTGTGGCCAATTTAGGCCCGCAAATCAAGGTGGCGGCGTTCTCTTCGCTTAATAACATCGGGGTTGAACAACTGACGCAAACGTTAAGCGAGTGGTACGTTAGCGAAGCGCCCCCCGCGCTGAGCGAAGATGACACTGTTGACGTCGAGGCCTAACGCGCAACATTATTCCGGCTGCAAGGCCGGATAATTTTTGCCATCAATCCGCCGCACCGGTTTTTGTAAAAACAGATTAGCCGGATAGGTGACCAAATCGCCCGAGTCATCGCGCACGCGGATATAAAACAGGCCGATGTCGAGAATGACGCCGGTCACCGAATCATCCCGATCCAAAATGCGAATGCGATCGCCGATGCGATAGGGAAAGGCAAAAAAGATGGTCACGCTGGCGGTGATGTTGGACAAAATCGACCACTGCGCCACCATGGCCACGCCCAGCACGGCAAAAAAGGACGAGGCTAGTACCACCAGTTTGGGAAAGTCGAGCCCCCACACCCCCACGATCAGCAATAAGGTGGCGCAGCCGAGCAAAAAGTGAAACACCTGCGACACATAGAGCACGCGGCTTTCGCTGATCTGCTTGCTTCTGGCCAGGGCGAATAAACTTTTGTGAATAATGTGCCGCAGCAGGGCGTGACTGCTGATCAGCAGTAGGGTAAAGCCGAGCGAATGCCAAATTGTCATCATGATGCCTCCTCCTTGAGTCCAGCGCTGTCGCCAGCCGACAGACTCCTTTTATCTCACTATTGCATAAGGAATTTCAACTATGCCCATCTGGGTTGATGCCGATGCCTGCCCGGTCGCGGTCAAAGAAATCCTCTATCGCGCCGCCCATCGCGCGCAGCAACTCACCACCTTGGTGGCCAACCAACCGCTGCGCGTACCGCCCTCGCCGTACATCAAAACCCAACAAGTGGGTGCGGGATTTGATGTCGCCGATCACGCCATCGCCCAACAAGTGGTGCCAGGCGATCTCGTGATCACCGCGGATATTCCGCTGGCCTCGTGGGTGATTGAAGCCGGTGGTGAGGCGCTCAATCCGCGTGGCGAGATTTACACCCAAGCGAACATTGCCGCGCGCCTGTCGATGCGCAATTTCATGGAAGAGTTGCGTGGCGCCGGCGTGCACACCGGCGGGCCGGCGCCGTTTAATGCCAGCGATAAGCAGCGCTTTGCCAATGCGCTGGATCGCTGGCTGTGCAAGGGGCAGTTAAGTTAATCGCCCCAGTGGTTAATTTTTCGCCCATTTTGTCGTGCGCGCTGGTAAGATGCGCGCCTTTATTGGCGTGGGAGGCGCAATGAACGTTCAAGGCCATCTGCTGTTTGCTGCCAGCTGCACTTTAATCGCGCGGCGCTACGATTTTTTACCCGAATTAAGCCAAGCGAGCCTATGGCTTAGCTTACCGGCCGCGTTATTGGGCGCGTTATTACCCGATCTGGATCACCCCGGCTCCATGCTTGGGCGGCGGCTAAAATTTATCTCGGTGCCGTTATCGAAACTGTTTGGCCACCGTGGTTTTACCCACAGTTTGCTGGCGGTGATGGCGCTGATGCTTGGTTTAGGCCAATTGAGCAGTTGGCAGGCACTGCCAAGTGGCGTGGCTGATGCGCTGCTCGTCGGTTATTTAAGCCATCTGCTGGGCGATATGTTTACCCCTGCCGGTGTGCAACTGCTGTGCCCGGCTAAACCGCGTATTAGTTTGGCGCTGGGCCCGTTGTGTTTTAAAAGCGGCAGCCGTGCTGAAACCCTGTTTTGTTTGGCAAGCTTACTGCTTGCGTGTGGCGTGAGCGGCTATTTGCCGAGTTTTAGCGCCTTAGAGAGCCTGTGGCAGGCGGCGCAGGCCAGTTTGCCGCGCTAACTTTTTTTTAAATGAGATACCTTGTGGATACCTTAGCTTTTAGTTCGTTAAATTTACCCGCCGCACTGCAAGATAACCTGGCAAGCCTTGGTTACAGCGCCATGACGGCAATCCAAGCACAGAGCTTGCCGCCGGTTTTGGCTGGGCGCGATGTGATTGCCCAAGCCAAAACTGGCAGCGGCAAAACTGCGGCGTTTGGTTTGGGCTTGCTGGCTAAGCTCGAAGTGAGCGATTTGTCCGTGCAAGCCTTGGTGTTGTGCCCAACGCGCGAATTAGCCGATCAAGTGGCCAACGAAATTCGCCGCTTAGCGCGCAACTTGCCCAACGTAAAATTGGTGACCTTGTGTGGTGGCACGCCGACCGCGCCGCAATCGGCCAGTTTGGGCTTTGGCGCGCATATCGCGGTTGGTACGCCTGGACGCGTGCTCAAGCACTTAGAGCAGGGCACGTTAAATGTGCGCGGCTTACAAACCTTGGTGCTGGATGAAGCCGACCGCATGCTCGACATGGGATTTGGTGAAGACATTGCGCGCGTAGTGCGGCAAACGCCGCCCGCGCGGCAAAGTTTGCTGTTTTCTGCCACCTATCCGGAAGGCATTGAGCGCTTGTGCCACAACGTGCTGCGCAATCCGGTGAGTGTGAGCGTAGAAGCGCTGCACCAAGAAAATGCCATTGAGCAAAAAGTGTATGAAGTGAGCGCCGGCCAGCGCTTAGCTGCCTTGACTTGGCTTTTGAGCCACTACCAACCGAGCTCGTGCGTGGTGTTTTGTAATACTAAGCGCCTGTGTAATGAGGTGGCGAGTTATTTGGCCGAACAGGGCTTTTCGGCCTTGGCCCTAAATGGTGATCTTGAGCAGCGCGAGCGCGATCAGGTGCTGGTACGCTTTAGTAACGGTAGCGCATCGATTTTGGTGGCGACCGATGTGGCGGCGCGCGGCCTAGACATTAAAGAGCTCGGCGCGGTGATTAACTATGAGCTGACCTATGACCCTGAAGTGCATGTGCACCGCATTGGCCGGACTGGTCGCGCCGGGCAGCAGGGCTTGGCGTTAAGCTTATATCAGCCCAATGAAGTGCATCGCTTAACGGTGATTGAAGAGTATTTAAACACGCGCCTGCCGCTGGCCGATCTGGCCGCGGTGCCGCAGGTGTTAACGCCGGTTGCGCCGCAAAAAGTCACCTTATCGATTGATGCTGGCCGTAAATCCAAAGTGCGCGCGGGAGATATCTTGGGCGCGCTGACCGGTGAAGGCGGCATTGCCGGAAGTGACGTGGGTAAAATCCAAGTCACTGAGCAGTATGCCTATGTGGCGGTGAATGCTGCGGTGGCCAGCGCAGCGCTAAAACGACTGCAAAATGGCAAAATTAAAGGCCGCACCTATCGCGCGCGCCGCTTAGGCTAATCCGACGCGGTAAGCGAAATGCGGTGCAGTGAAACCCGCACCCCGTTAACAGGCACTTAAGGGTGCCTGTTTTTTTAAGCGAGAGGAAAACGCATGAGCTCATGCCAAGTAGATTGCAGTAACTGTGAAGCGTGCTGCTGCCGACTAGAAGTGATGCTGGTGACCGACACCGGCGTACCGCGGCACTTTATGGATGAAGCGGAGGATTCAGTGGCCGTTATGCAGCGCAGTGAGGATGGCTGGTGCGCGGCGCTGGATCGCAATACCTTGCGCTGCACTATTTATGCGCAGCGGCCGCTGATCTGCCGCGAATTTAGCGTGGGCGCGCCGGAATGTTTGGCCGAGCGCGCCGAGTGGTTAGGTGAAACGTGGACCTGAAGGCGGCCCACGCGGCGTGCTAAAATTTGTGCCAAAACCGCTATGCCAGCACCAAGCCAAGGCTGAGCAAGCTGCAATAGGCAAAGGCGCTTAGAGCTGTGATTTTTAGCGCGCCGGTCAGCACTTTGCCGTCGGTGCTGGCGCGCAAGGTGCGCGCTGCGCGCCACAGCGGCAGGCACGCGGGTAAAAATAGCCCGTAGCTTACGCTAGCTGGTAGCAAAGCCAGATAGATTACGCTGGTCAGCCAAGCACTGAGTAGCAGCGCCCAATGGTAGCGAATAGCGCGGTGGCGGCCCAAACGCACGGCTAAGGTAATTTTGCCGCTGGCAGCATCGGTTTTTATATCGCGCACATTGTTGATGTTAAGCACGGCTGCGGCCAGCAACCCGCAACTGCTGGCGGGCAACAGCCAACTGGCAAGCAGTTGGCCGCTAAATAAAAACGCGCTGCCCAGCACACCGAGCAGACCAAAAAAGATAAAAACAGCCACATCACCCAAGCCTTGGTAGCCATAGGGCCTTTTGCCCATGGTGTAAGCCAGAGCTGCGGCGAGCGCAGCCAAGCCAAAGCCGATAAACAGCAGCCACAGCACTAAGTTATTGCCGAGCGCTACCGCGAGCAGGCTTAAGCCGCTAACGCTGGCGGCCAGCGCCATTAGACCCATGGCCACTCGCATTTGTGCTGGCGTGATCAGGCCAGAAACCACGGCGCGGGCGGGGCCAATGCGGCTGGCGTTATCGGCGCCGGAGAGGGCATCGCCGTAGTCGTTGGCCAAGTTGGACAAAATTTGCAGCAAAATTGCCGTGAGCAGGGCCAAGGCTAAGCACAGGCCATTGACTGTGCCTGTGCGCGCGGCCAAGCCCGCGCCTAATAAGATAGATGAACAGGCCAACGGCAAGGTGCGCAGGCGCATTGCCATCAGCCAAACGGAGCAATTAGAGGTCATAAAAGTGCGGCCAAAGCAGATTGTGAACGGATTTAAAGGCTATTTGGGCGATTTTCGGTATACTCGCCGCGCTAAAACGCGTGGGCGAGCCCGTGCGGCGGATGATATAGCAAATCCTCCGATACTGGCATGACCCCATCTGTAGGCATCCACCCCATTCATTGCAACCTAGACTCGATCTATGCCGGCTAAGCGCTCTCTTTTGCAGCAGTTAGGCGATTTGCGCCAACGCTTGCGACCCACCCAGTGCCGCGGTTTTTTCTGCGTCACCGCCGATATAGCGGCGTGCGATCCGCTCGATTGGCTGGCGAGCCAAACGCAGTGGCCGCGGATCTTTTGGCAAGCGCGGCCGCAAGATGGGCAGCGCGCACCGGCGTATGCCGCTCTTGGCGCCGCGCGGCAACTTCACACACTGCCCGATCTCACCCACACCGATGAAGCCGGCGCGCGCTATTTTGGGGGCCTCGCGTTTGATAGCGCGCAGCAGCCTTGGCCGGAGTTTGGTGCCAGCCGTTTTGTGCTGCCGCGGCTCATGCTGGTGGCTAGCGACGCGGGCTGCCAGTTGCAGCTCAACCTGTGGTTTGCCAGTGCGGATCCTGCCGCAGAGTGGGCGGCCGCCGAGACCGCGTTAGCTGCGCTGGTGACGGCGGCGGCGCTGGCGCCGCTAACTCCCGCGCGCTGGCAACGCCGCGATTGCCCTAACCGTACCGCGTGGCAAGCGCTGGTGGAGCAAGTGACC
>JBOFMA010000187.1:0-11044 GCA_051658125.1 Aeromonas sp. | reverse complement strand
CAGTCATTGAAATAGTCAAAAATTGTTTTTGATATTCAATGCTGTGAGTGCCCACACAGATTGCTTGATTCAAATTGTTAAAGAACGGCGCAATAAATAAGAGCGGAAACGCTCAATCATTTATTCGCAGCGGAGGTGCGTATTAGCAACCCGCAATTTTCAGTCAAGCAAAAGCTTTTCTTAAGTTAAGAAGCTTTTGCCTCACTCTCTAGCGGCGTGTGCCGTGTCGATGAGGCGCATTATAGAGCGCAGCCGATTTTGCGCAAGGGCTTTTTTAAAGAAAATTGCAAAAATCGGCGTTTTTTGAGTTATACAGCGCCAAAGGCCTGTTTTATACAGTTTTACCCACAGGATCGCGGCTTTTAGGCGATTGAATGACCTAGCTACACATCTTTATACCTTTTTTATTGGCGGGCAGGTGTCAGGTGGCTATCATAATGCGCTACCTGATAACTGATGAGTCGCTATGAAAAAATGGTATCTCGCCTACTGCAAGGCTAAGGAAGAAGATCGCGCCCGTGCCAACTTAACCGTGCAGGGCATAGAGTCTTACTATCCGACCGTCGAGGTGGAAAAATTACGGCGCAATAAGCGGGTGCCGGTGCTAGAGCCGATGTTCCCGAATTATCTGTTCATTTATGTCGATCTGGCTGAAGTGCCGCCGGTATCGGTGCGCTCAACGCGTGGCATCAGCCGCATTATTCAATTTGGTCGCAATGATTGGAGCGAGATCAATCCTGCGCTGGTTTACAGCCTGATGAGCCGCGATAACAGCGACGAAACCCGCCTGCGGTATGCCACCTTACCGCAGGCGGGCGATAGCGTATTAATAGAAAGCGGACCACTGGCCGGTATTGAGGCGATTTTCCAAGAGCCTGATGGCGAGAAGCGGGCGATCTTGCTAGTCAATATGCTCAATCAGCAAACGCTGACCAGTGTGGAAAACAGTGCATTTAGTAAATTGACACCCGCTCGCGCACAAAATAGCGATGCTGCCGCGCCCGCAGATCCCGCGTCGCCCACGCCAGTGGCGGCAGAAGAAAATGCAGCGCGCTCTAGCCGGGATAAATGAATGCTGTGGGCGTGGTGGGCATGGCCCGCTTTCGCCCACCCCCCTGCCCAGTCGCTGCCAACAAAAAAGCCCTGCTACGCTTACCGCTGCAGGGCTTTTGGTTTGAGGCCAGTGATCCGTGGCCACGTTAGGCTGCGGGCAGCCAATGGCCAAGGGGCAGCGCTTAACTGCGCTCGCTTGTCTTTAGCCGCCAGATGGCGCCGCTTAGCTTAAGCTGCCGGTTATTTTGCCGTCAGCAGCGGCACAGCGCGATGTTGCCAGTCTGCATGCCACGCCGCGAGTTCATTACTTGGCATCGGCCGCGCCGAGAAAAAGCCTTGGCATACGTCGCAGCCTAATTGCGCCAGCAGTGCCCACGTCTTTTCATCTTCCACCCCTTCAGCCACGGTTTTTAAGCCAAGCTTGCCAGCTAACTGAATGCTCGATTCAATCACCGCCAAGCGCGATGGGTCTGACCAGCAGCGATCAATAAAGGAACGGTCGAGTTTAAGCTCGGTAAAGGGCAATAAGGTCAACTGCTGCATCGAGGAATAACCGGTACCAAAGTCATCAATCGACAGGCTAAAGCCATACATGCGCAAACGCGTGAGCTCTTCTAACGATTTGCCCATGTCTTGCACAAACGAGCTTTCGACCACTTCCAGCGTCACGGTTTGTGGCGCCACGCCCCAGCGCTCGCACTGATCGATCAGCACATTACACAAGCCGCCATCTACCAGTGACAACGCCGAGATATTAATCGACAGATTAATGTTCAGCCCTTGGTCATGCCACGCTTTGGCATCGCCCAATGATTTACTAATGATAAGCGCGGTGAGCTTATCGATCAGGCCATTGTTTTCAATAATGGGAATAAAGCAAGTCGGCGAGATCAAGCCATATTCTGGGTGCTGCCAGCGCGCGAGCGCTTCCATACCGATCCATGCGCCGGTCGCAAAGCTCACCTTGGGCTGATACCACGGCAGTAACTGGCCCAATTCAATGGCGCGGCGCACTTCATCGACACCGAAAATGCGCCCATCGGCTTGCTGCACTTGCGCTTGCTTGGGGATAAACGAATCGATCAAGGTGCGCAATTGTTCGGTTTGCGGCGGCTTTTGCACACAACCGAGTACTTGCAAGCCCAAGGCTTTACTCATGCGCAGCACGGCATCGACCACGTCGTTATCTAGCGCGCTAAACAAAATAATGCCGCCGCGGTAACCGCTCACCGACAGCCGGCGCAGCAGCGCCATACCATCCATGCCGGGCATGCGCAGATCGCAAAACAGTATATCCACCGCGTGCTGCTGGCACAGTTCAAGCGCTTCGAGGCCATCGCTGGCTTCAAGAATCTGCGTATAACCCAAGGTTTTGATCTGGTGGGCTAACGCTTTACGCTGAAAATCGTGATCTTCTGCCAGCAAAACGATCATTTCGTGAGGAGCTTTATTCATCTAACCATAATCCAATTTCGCGCATTATCGCGTTCATTAAGCGCTGCACATCGTGCGTTAACGCATCCAGTTCGTGGGTATCTTTTGATCGGGTAGCGTTCTCTAAGCGCGTGGCTAACGCCACCAAATCATGCAGGCCAACCATGCTGGCCGCCCCTTTAATGCGGTGGGCCGTTTCCAGCAGCGCGTGCCAATCGCTACGCATCAAGGCCGCCATCATATCTTGTTTATCGGTAAAGCAGGATCCGCGATAAGCCGACGCCATACTTTTTGCCACAGTTTCACTGCCAAACAGTGAGATCCAGCGGTCAGATTGCTCATTGATCACACTTTGGGTGTGTTCGGGTACCAGCACTTCGGCGCTTTGCGGCATAAATTGTGCCAGCAATTGCTGTAACGCTTCCAGTGGATAAGGCTTAAACAGCATGCTATTCATGCCCGCCGCCAGCATATTGGCGCTCGCTTCTTCCGAGGTATCCGCGGTGATACAGATAATCGGCCTAGTATCGCCATTAGCACGCAAGGTACGTGCCAAGCTGTAGCCATCAATCAGCGGCATATGGCAATCAGTTAGCAGTAAGGCAAATTCGCCATGCTGCCACGCCGCCAAAGCTTTTTCGCCATCGGCCACCGCCACCACATCGATGCCGAGCAGTCCCAGTTGGCGCACTAACAGCGCGCGGTTCACAGGATGATCGTCAGCAACCAAAATGCGCCCGCTGAGCTTATGCGCCCGTGGGATCGGTGGCGCGGTGGCGTCGCTATCGAGCAATTTACGGCAGCTTTCCACCAGCAGGTCGGGATAGAGCGGCGATTGCGCCAAGCGCCACCAGCGATCCGTGCCCATTTGCCCGCGCAGCGCTTCGCGCGGCGACATGACAATGCCGCTAAGCGCCGAGGCTTGCAAGCGTGTAAACCACGGCTCGCCAAAAGCAAGCTCCAGATGGGCCTCTTGGGCCAGCAAAAAGCCGGCCGGCAGGTCGTCTAGCTTGGCGGGATCGAGCGGCATTAAGCGAGCGCCAAACTGGGCCATTGCCGCCTCAAGCCGCGGATCTTCACCTAAATACCACCACTGGCTGGCAGCCAACGCCGACGCGTCTTGCCGCGGCTGGGCAAGAGGTAGAGAAAACAAAAACCGCGTGCCTTGGCCAATCTGGCTCTTAAATTGGATCTTGCCACCCATCTTGTTGACTAACTGCTCACAAATTGACAGACCCAAGCCAGTGCCACCAAAGCGCCGGTTAATGTCCGATTCGGCCTGCTCAAACGGCGTGAACAAGCGGCTATGTTTATCGGCGGCAATGCCGATGCCGGTATCTTCCACCGAAACCACTAAATAGGGCGCCTTGTAGCCAACGGAAATGGTGATCTGGCCTTGCTCGGTGAATTTAACCGCATTGTTGAGCAAATTGGACAAAATCTGCCCCACCCGCAAGCCATCGAGCATGGCACTGTCGGGCACATTGCGCCCCCAGTTGAGCACGACCCTGAGCCCTTTGCCAAAGGCTAAAGTGGCGTGGCTGCGTATCACATCGCAAATCACGCTCGGCAAGCGTGCCTGCTGGTAGTGCAGCTCAAATTGGCCCGCTTCCATTTTCGACAAATCCAAAATGTCGTTGACCAGATGTAGCAAGTTACTCGCCGAGGTTTCAACGTTACGCAGCAAATAGCGCTGATCGTCGGTTAATTCACTCATGCGCAGCAACTCGAGCATGCCCTGCATACCAGAAATCGGCGTGCGCAGTTCATGGCTCATCATGGCCAAGAAGCGGCCACGCGCTTGCATCGCCTCTTCTGCAGCGCGGCGCGCCTCGCGCAGTTCATGCTCTTGACGCTTTAAGTCGGTGATATCTTGGATCACGCCGTTAAGCACCAGCGCTGGCGCTTTGCCCGGCACCACGCTACCGCGAATTTGCAAGTAATGCGTGCCGGCCGGATCGTCGACCTGAATTTCCAGCGCAAATGGCTGCGCCGGCAACGCATCATTGCCGTGGCTGGCAATGTGCGCCAGCAGCGCCGCTTCGGTGGCCTGCAAAATAAGCTCGCCGGCTTGCACGCCCGCTTCATCGGAGGCACTGGCCCACAGTTCATTGGCGCCAGCCGAGGTATGCAAAAAGCGCCCCGCCTCGGGCCCATCCCACTTATATTGATACACCAAGTCCGGCATACTGTCGGTGATCTGGGTTAAGCGCAATTCCGCTTGAAAAGCGCGCTGCTCAGCCTCTTTGATCTGGCTCACATCGGTTAGCACGGTCAGCACACCGAGCATTTTACCGGCCAAGTCGTAATAAGGCAGCTTGGAATAAATGACATGAAACGGCGTGCCATTATCGTAATAGCCCATGCCGATGCCTTGGAATTTTTTCCCGGTTTCAAACACGGTACGTTCTTCACTGAGCACGCGGTCTTGCTCGCCTTTGCCCATGCGGTGCAAATAATCGGGCTCGCTGCGTCTATAGCCCATTTGAAAACGCTCTTGATAGGCCTGATTACACAGCACCATGCGCTGGTTTTTATCTCGCAGCACCACCATGTTGGGCAAAGAGTTCAACAAGGTTTTAACAAACAATAGCTGCTCATTGAGCTGCACCTGCGCTGCTTTTCGCTGGGCAATTTGCCCACGCAAACTGCGCACCCACAACAGACCAAGCAAGGCCGCTAACGCGGCTACCGCCACCGCGATAGCCAACCAGCGATAAAACTGCCGATTATCTTGGCTCATGCTCACCGAAATATTTAGCCATTTACGCTCTAACGCCAGCCACTCTTCATCGGTAATGGTTTGCAGCACTTTTTCCATGATGCGCGTGAGCTGCGGCTGCCCCAAGCTCACCCCCATGCTGATCGGTGTGGCCAATTCGGGGCTGGTGTACACCACCTGATATTTTTCGTTAAAGCCTTTCATCGCCTGCTGACCGACGTTGGTCATGGTCATCAGCACATATTTGGCGCGCCGCTGATCGAGCAGCATCAATAGATCGGCATCGTTGCCTACCTCAATCACCCGCCCGCCGTTGGCTTGAATTAAGCTCGCTTCATAGGACGCGCGCACGCCACCAATCGGCAAGCCGCGCAGCGCATCTAATGACAGCAATGGTGCGCTGCCCCGCTTGGCGACAACATAGGTATTAAATTTGTGAAATGGCGAGGTAAAGGCGGCAAAGCTGCGCCGCTCGGGCAGTGCGGTGAGCACCGGGATCAAATCCACTTTGCGTTTTTTTAATAAATCCAAGGACTGTGCCCACGTCTGTGTGGGGGCCAACTCAAATTGAATGCCGGTGCGCAGGGTGAGCAATTTCATCAAATCCGCCACATAGCCATACAGCTGACCGCGGCCATCAATTTCACTCACGCCGGCAAATTGCGGCGCCACAGCAAAGCGGATCAGCTGCTTATTGTTCAGCCAGTTGCGCTCGGTGGGCGACAGTAAAATGCCCGATTGGCTGCGGCGTCGATCGGTGTCTAAGCGCAGACGCGATTCAAGCACTGGGATGGATTGATAAGCGGCAAACAGCTTATCGCCTAAGCGCTGATTGTCCGGATGGGTGGCAATGGTCAACGTGCTGCCAGGCAGCCATTTGGGCATGATTTTGCCTAAGTTAGGCGGCAAGCGGATGAGGGCTTTATCAATGATGGGGGAAAGGGCAATAAACGCATCGGCCACGCCAAAGCGCACCATATAGGCGGCTTCATCGTCACTATCGACGCGGGTTAAATGCACAATGCCAATTTGATCTAAAAACTGGCAGCCGCTAAATCCGCGCACGCAGACCCAGCGCAAGCGTTTGGCATCGCGCAGCTGCAAGTCTTGACTCGGTGAACGCATTAAAATAGCGCGGCGATAACTGCCCAAATGGCCTACGCGCTTAAATTCTTGCTCGCCGACCATGGATAATTCCACGCCCACCAGTGCATCTACTTGGCCACGATGCAGCGCCGCTTTGGCCTCTTCATAGGAGGCAAACGGCTTGTAGCGCAGCGCCACCGCCATTTCGGATGAAAGGCGATAAGCCAGCTCTTTAAGTGGGCCGGCGTAGTAGTTTTCTGCTATCGCGTATAAAAACGGCGGATAGCCCTCTTGCGGCACGCCAACCACCAGCTCATCGCGCTGGCTCGCCAAGGCATCGCGCAGGTGCGCAGCCGGATTAGGCGCCGCCTGCGCGCTGGCCAGCAGCCACGTCAGAGCCAAAAACATTAGCCGCGTCATGCGGCGCCATTGAGCCATCAATATATCCTAAACGGTAAGCTCACCTGCGTGGCCATTAGCCCGCACCAAGCGCCCAGACAAGGCAAAAAAGGGCGCAAAAGATAGACGATTTTTTAGGCAAGTGAAAGCAAAAACTACCCGCGCCGCACGCCTACGCGGTGCCGGTGCTACAGGCCGCCGAGTTGGCGATACTCCTCGCGCGCATAGGTATCAGTCATGCCACTGACATAATCTTGCAGCAAGCGCACGCGGTAATACCACGCTTGCTCGTGCGCGCAGACAAAGCGCTGATCGGGTACGGCTACTGCCTGCTGATAGGCGGCCACATGGCGCGCCGACAAGCGATGCAGCAAGCGGCGGGCAAAAAAGTGCTCCGCCGAGGCGCGCCCTGCCAATAACGCGGCAAATTCTGCCGCCGGCATCGCCAGCAGCGGCCGATAACCATCCAGCACACCACGCAAGGCGGCGTAGCCTTCGAGCTCGAGCGCTTCAACTTCTGGGCGCATGAACACTTCGCGCCGCGCCACAGTTTTTAGCAGCGTCAACAGGTGCGCGGCGCGGCTGTCACCATCGAGCAGCGCCCACGGATAATCGCCGCGCAGCATGGCGGACTGTTGCTGGCTAAATACAGTTACCGCCTCAGCCATCAACTGCGCCCGCAGTTCATCGCGCAGACGTGGGTAAAAACGCCCGCCACAGGCGAGCGCCGCCGCAGGCCAACTGGGCAGCGCGTCGTGCGTATCGCAGGCAGTCAAGGCCGCCCACAATTCACGTTCGCTAAAAATGCGTCGATCCAGCGCATCTTCCAAATCGGCCAAGCTATAGGCAATGTCATCGGCCGCTTCCACCAAATAAACCAGCGGATGGCGCCGTCCTGGCGCTAGGTCTAAGCCGCTAAGAAGCTCAGTTAACCAAGCGCGCTCACTAAAAAACACGCAGCAATGCGCCGGCCAACTGCCGCGCAGCTGATCACCGCTCGCCGTCGCCGCAGGCGGGTATTTGCATAACGCCGCCAGCAAGCCGTGGGTGAGGTTTAGCCCCTGCAAACAGTGCAACAGGCGCAAACTTTGTGCATTGCCATCAAACGCCAGCAAATCGGCGCGCAAGTGCGGCCACTGCGCCGACGGCGCTTTGGCAAGTGCCTCGTGATACAGCGCATCGATCTGCTGGCCAAACCATTGCCCGATCACCTGCTCACCAAAGTGGCCAAACGGCGGATTGCCAATATCGTGCAGCAAACAGGCGGTTTCCACGCCATTTTGCAGCAATTGCGCTAGATCTGGCGGCAAGGTGACGCCTTGTGCGTGCCACGCGGCCAAACTTTGCCGCACCAGTTGCCGGCCAATGGCTTGCGCTTCTAGCGAGTGGGTCAGGCGGCTGCGCACCGAGGCTTTCACATCCAACGGGAACACTTGGGTTTTTTGCTGCAAACGGCGCACGGGCGCCGCTTGCACCACGATTAAGCGATCGGCTTCACTGGCCGCTAGCGCCGCAGTCAATTCAGCGCCCGGCTCGCCCGCCAGCTGGGATTCAGATACGGCCGCCGCGAGATACGTGCGCCGCGCCGGCAACAATTGGCCATAGCGTGTGGTTAACGCGGCAGAGTCGACGGCCACAGCAACAAACGCGGTCATTGGGCTAACCATTGGCGCAAGACGGCCACATGAGCCGCGTGCTGCGTTTTAAGTTGCGCCAGCCACCCGGGCACCTGAAGCCACCAGTTGGCAGCATCGGCAGATTGCAAGGCGTGCGCCCATAGCGGTAATTGCTTTAAGCCAATAGCCGCCGCCGCGCCTTTGATCTTGTGCGCCTCATCCACCACGCGCGCGTGATCGGCGGCAAGCACCGCGGCCTCAAGTGCGGCTAAATAATCCGGCAGATGGGCGCAAAACAGATCCACGCTGCAGCTTAAAGCCGCTTTGCCAACCACGGCAGCGTAATCTTGCAAAAAAGTCATATCCAGCCACGCCTCGTGATCGATCGGGGCTGCGGGCGCGGTTGTGGCGGTCGCAGCCGGCAAAATCGCCGCCGGCACAGCTGGGGGGTCTATTTGCGGCACGTTGGCGTCAGCATCGGCGTGCAACAAATCGGCAAACAGGTTCGTTATTACCTGCTGCACTGCGGCAACCCCCAGCGGCTTACTGATCACCGCGGCCAAGCCGCGTTTTAAATAGTACTGCGGCTCAGCGGTGACATTAGCCGTTAGCGCTACCACCGGCGGCAAACTTTCGGCAAAGCGGCGTTGCAGCTGCGCCACCACCTCAAAGCCGGTTATATCCGGCAACTGAATATCCAGCAGCAGCAGATCAAAATCATCGGGGTCGGCCAGCACCAATGCCTCTTGCCCCGTGCGCGCCACTGTGACCGTGTGGCCGAGCTTTTCTAATAGCGCCACGGCCACCGTGATGTTGAGCTCCACATCCTCAACGAGCAAAATATCTAAGGCTAAACTCGGCGCGGGCGCGGCGACTACCGGCTCGGCCACCAGCGGTAAGGCGACCTCGACATAAAAACAGGCACCTTGGCCAAGGGCACTTTCCACGCGAATGCGCCCGCCCATGGCTTCGACTAACTGGCGCGCCACCGCCAAGCCAATGCCGGTGCCACTGGCAAACACCTGACCTTGCGGCGCATTGGCTACTTGGTAATAGAGATCAAAGATTTTCTCTTGCTGCGCCGGCGCAATGCCAATGCCGCTATCGCGCACGGCAAAACTCAGCGCCGCCATGCCGGCAGCACTGCCCGCTTGCGCCTGCACCTGCAGCGCCACCTGCCCAGAGGGGGTGAATTTCACCGCGTTGCCAACTAAGTTCCACAGCACTTGGCGCAGGCGCGTGCCATCGGCCGCCACCCACGCAGGCAGTCCCGCGCCGCGCTCGAGCACAAACTGCAGCCCTTTTTGCTCTGCCAACATGGCGCAGAGCGTTTCGAGCTCCTCTAAAAAGCTCGGCAGCGCAAGCGGCGTGGGCGCAATGCTCAAATAGCGACGATCGAGCTTATCTAAGTCGATGATGTCGTTAAAAATGTGGCCAAGGGTCACCGCGCTTAAATGAATGGTGCGCATTTGCTGGCTTTGCGCCGCACTTAACGGCGTATCTAACAGCATGTGACTTAAGCCGACAATGCCGTTTAAAGGCGTACGCAGCTCATGGCTGATGGTGGTAATAAAGGTGGTTTTATCGCGACTGGCTTGCTCAAGCTGATCTTGATACTGCTTGCGTTCTGTAATATCGCGGCCAAAGCCCAACAGGCCTAAGCGCTGGCCGTGGCGGTCAAAAAACGGCACTTTGCGCACTTCAAAATAGGCGCGCGAGCCATCGGGATATTCCAGCCACTGCTCATAGGTCAGCGGCGCATTGCTGGCAAACACCTGCTTGTCAGTTTCAATCACTTTATGCGCTATGTCCGCCCTATATACCTCGGAAGGTGACAAGCCAATTAGCTCACTTTCACTGCGCCCCGTCAGCGCTTCCATGGCGCGGTTGCAGCCAGAAAACAGCGTTTCTTGGTTGCGGTAATAGACTAAATCTGGCGAGGTATCGAGAAACGAGCGCAGCAAGGCGGTGCGCTCGGCCAAGCGCAGCTGAGCAATTTCACGCTCTTGCACTTCATGTTCCATATCATCGATCACCTGCTGCAATTGGCTGTTTAGCGCCTGATCGCGTTCACGCAGGGCGGTGAGCTCACTGATGTTGCTATGCAATTGCTGGCGCGAGGTTTCCAGTTGTGTGACCACAGTCGAGACAAAATAGATCGCCCACGGCGCGACTAAAAAGCCAAACACCACCGAGTGCAAAAAGTCTTCCACGTTGAGCTTGTCGCGCAAAAAAAGCGTGACACCCACTTGCACTAACACGGCCAGCAGCATGATGGCGCAGGTAAGCAGCAGGCTAAACCGCACGCGGCCAAGCCGCGTGAGCAGATCCACATAATGTTGAACCGCCGATCGAATGGGGGACATGGGTACTCCTGTCAGCATGGGCGCTTGCCCGCGCGGCCGAGCATAGCACTATCTGCCCCACAAAGGAGAGGGATGACGCGCCTATTTAGCCGACCAATGCCCGTAAAGCTGCTTAAATAAACATCGAGTCAGTTGCCATTAAGGGGAAATTCTTATACTTTGCCCCGCCTTTTGGAACTTTTTCACTAATTTAGGAGTTATCTGATGCGTAACATCGCTCTGCTCGGTTTAGGCTTAGTTGCCGCCAATAGCGCGTTCGCCGCCGCGACCGATATCCCAACCCAATCTGGTTGGTCTGGTTTTGTGCACGGTGGCCTGAATGTGGTCAGCTACGAATCTAACTTCGTGAGCATGGATGACGAGAATGC
>JBOFMA010000186.1:0-1671 GCA_051658125.1 Aeromonas sp. | reverse complement strand
TCATGACGCTTGCCAAAAGTCTGCGCGAGCTGCAAGGAGGTAACAACAGGCTGGCCATTGATGATGGTCAGCAAAGGGGTGTTAGGGGTAAAGGGCAGTGCTGGGGAGTTTGCTTGAGTGGTCATTGCGTTCATTCCGTTTCGATTCGGATTGACCAGCATCAACATGATGGTGGTCGGGAGGTTCGAAACCGTGAACACGCGGCGGAGTTATTCCCCTTGCGGGTATTATATTCCTCACCCTCCCGACCATAAAGCGGTGGATTACCGCGTAGCCACGCTAAGACGTGTATTACGGCAATCCAGAATATGGGCGAAAAAAAACCACAGCTTTCGGGTGCGGAATGACCGGTGTTCACAGAGTTTCGACGCTCTTGGCACGCATCATGCCTAAGCCTTGCGGTGGGTGTCAAGTGGGGCAGGGGAAAAAGTGGCGGATGTGGCGACTTTGCACGCAAAAGTAATTTCACTGGCCGCTATGTCGGCGACCTGCTACCTTTGTGCTTGATTTGTATATACAATGCACCACAACAAGGAGGGGGAATGCTCGTTAGCTCAGCAATTCGCAAGAAACTACTGGATAAACATCAGGTTACGGCAGAGGAGATAGAGCAGGCCTTCGCCAACCGCGAGCGCGCACTGCTCTATGATGCCCGCGAGCAACATCAAACTGACCCGCGAACGCAGTGGTTTATTGCCGAAACGGACTATGGGCGCCTGCTAAAGGTATGTTTTATATACCAAGCGCGCACCGACGGCACGGGAGGGGATGTGATCATAAAAACCGCTTACGCCCCTAACTCGACGGAGATCCATATCTATCAACAGCATGCGCCGCTGCTTGATTAATACCGCAGCCTTAAAGGAAACACTAAAATGAAACAATCCACAGCAAGCATTATCGGTAGCACGCAGGCATGGGAAACCGGCGCGTTAGGTCAGGATGGCGCGCACGCAGTGGCAAGCCAAGATGTCAGCGAAGAGCAACTCAATCAGGCATTGCAATTGCAACCGATCTCTATTCGCTTGCAAAAAGGCCTGCTAGATGACTTAAAAACTATCGCGGAACTGAATGGCATTGGTTACCAGCCACTGATGCGCCAAGCGCTCACCCGCTTTGTGCAGGCAGAGATGAAACGCATCGCCAATGAAACCCTAGTCGAGCAGCGTCAACGCGCACAACGCAAGAGCGCATAAATGTATCAAGGCGGCAATGATTAGGTTTTACCGAACTGTTGCCGCCGGCTTGCACTTTAATCACTTCCCTGACGCATCACCTTCGCGGCGCGCTGTGCGCGGGCTGGAGTCTGCTTGGCCCACTGGCTATTGAGCATCTCTTTGGCCGCTAGTTCAAAATCTTGCACGGCAATGGCAGCGAGCATGCGCTTAAAGCGACATACACCAGCCAGCCCGAGCTGATAAGCCATACTGATCAACACCGCTTGCCGCGCTGGGTGGCAGGTAACAAACCATGGCCACTTACCCGCCAATGCCTGCGCTAAGCGGTTAACCTCGGCCAAGACAAAGCCATATTCCGCTTCTGGCGTCACGCGCAAATTGGGCAAGGGCGTGCCTTTTGCCCCCAGAACGCGACCGTAACCGATGGTCGGGAAGCCCTCCGAGCAGTAATAAGGCCGCGCCCGAAAGCCCTCTTCGCGCATAATTAAAGCCA
>JBOFMA010000185.1:0-26637 GCA_051658125.1 Aeromonas sp. | reverse complement strand
CACCGACATGGGGGTTTTTGCTATCGAGGTTGAAGTTACGCTCGATAAGGGTGTCGATGCTGACCTTCCACGCCTGTTCGTTCTCAATGCGGGCGGCAAAGCCGTCGGCCTCATCGCCCCACCACGCGATCTCGGCGTCGAACTCCTCGAACTTCATCGGCTTGGTCTTGCTGTAGTTCTTCACCCCCGCCGGATAGGGGTGCTCGTAGAACCAGATATGTTGGGTGGGCTGACCCTTGGTGAAGAACAGGATATTGGTCTTGATGCCGGTATAGGGGGCAAACACGCCATTGGGCAGCCGCACGATAGTGTGCAGGTTGCACTCTTTGGTAAGCAGTTGCTTGAGCTTGGTTTTAACGCCTTCGCCAAACAGGAAGCCATCGGGCAGCACGACCGCCGCGCGGCCGTTTTTGGCTAACGCTTCGATGATGATCTGCATAAACAGATCGGCGGTTTCGCGGGTACGCAGGTCGGCGGGGAAGTTTTGCTCGATGCCATCCTCTTCGGTGCCACCAAACGGCGGGTTAGACAAGACGACATCAATATCGCTGTCCCAGCTCGATAGCGGCTTGTCGAGGGTGTTGCCGTGGCGAATTTGCACTGGTACTTCGATGCCGTGCAGCAACATGTTGGTGGTGCACAGCAGATGCGGCAGCTGTTTTTTTTCCACGCCTAAGATCTGCTGTTGCAGTGTTTGGTGGTCGGTCGCGTTGCTAACATAGCGTTCTTTGACGTGATCAAACGCGCAAGCCAGAAAGCCGCCAGTACCGCAGGCCGGATCCATGATGCGTTCGCCGAGTTTGGGGTCGCTGCGGTTGACCATAAAGCGGGTGACCGCGCGGGGAGTGTAGAACTCGCCCGAATTACCGGCGCTTTGCAGGTCGCGCAGGATTTGCTCGTAGATGTCACCAAACAGGTGGCGCTCGCTGCTGTCGGTAAAGTCGATCTCGTTGAGCTTGTTGATCACCTGCTTGAGCAGGGTACCGTTTTTCATGTAGTTGAAGGCATCCGAGAACGCTTCTTTCACCACATAGCCACGTGGGTTGAGGTCAATATTGGCCGGTTGGTTTTTTAAGGCATCGAACAAGTCGTTGTTGACGAAATCGAGCAGGGCATCGCCGGTCAGCCCTTCGCTATCGGCTGCCCAGTTGCGCCACAGGAAGCGCTCGGGGATGGGGCAGCGGTAGTTATCTTGTTCAAATTCGAGCTCTTCTTCTTGGGCATCGAATACTTTTAAAAACAGCAGCCAAGAGAGTTGGCCAAGGCGCTGGGCATCGCCGTCGATACCGGCGTCTTTGCGCATTATGTCCTGAATGGATTTGATCACTGAGCTGATAGATGACATGAACTTCTCTTTGTTACTGTGCGGGGACGTCGCCAAGCGATGGGCGCCAAACATAGTGTTAAAAAATGCGGCAATGGTTGAGGCATGGCCGCACGGTTATTCGATGACAGTGTTTTTGGTGGCCGTGTTGACGTCAGGCGCGCTGCTGCTCACGGTAAATTTCGTGCTCTAGCTCGGTGATCGCCTGCTCGAACTGTTTGGGGCCACCAAAACCTTTCTTGGCTAGCTCCAGTGGGCGGCCAAACTCGGTAAAGGGGGCGACTTTTAGTGCGTCTTTGGTTTCAATCTCGGTGACGCCCTGATCGGCATATTTGTCGAGCAGGTTGCTCAGCACCAACTGGGCGGTGTCATTGTATTTGTTGAAGTAGTTGCGCTTTTTGACGTTGTTGGCCCGCTCGCGGCGGGTTAGTGGCGGCTGATCGTATACCACATGGCAGATAAGGTCGAATGGGTCGAGATCTTTGCCCACCTCTTGTTGCAGCACTTCCCACAGCACACCTTCTTGCGCCAGCTCATCCATGATGGCTTGCTTGCGCTGTGCGGCTTGCCAGCGTTTGGTGAAGGCATCGAGCGTGGCACACTCTTTGAGCAGGGTCTTTTTGGTGTAATCCTTGAAGGATTCGGTGACTAATTTACCGTCGGTATCGTAATACTGCACCCGCTCGGCAATCACGCTAACCGCCACGCCGTTGATGTGGTACTTGTTAACGCTCGGCTCGGGATCGCCTAATGGGCCGGTGTCTGCGGTATTAGAGCCATCAGTGCCATAGTCGCCGGGCTCTTCACCGAGAGCGGTGGCCTGTGGTTCGGGTTGATCTGTTGCGCCGTTGCCGGCGGTTGGCTCGCTTTGCGTTAAGTCATGCTCGGGGTCATTCGTGTCTTCTGGTGTAAGTTTGATCACGCGTTCTGGTTCGCCATCGAAGCGCTCATCAGCAAACAGCTCGGTGGCCTTTTTGAAGTCGAGAATGGTAAACCAGAGTTTGCCGTAGCGATCGTCGATGCGGGTGCCCCGACCGATGATCTGTTTGAACTTGGTCATCGACTGGATGTTTTGGTCCAGCACCACCAGTTTGCAGGTTTTAGCATCGACCCCAGTGGTCATCAGCTCCGAGGTGGTGGCGATCACCGGATAAGGCTTTTTCGGGTTGATGAAGTTATCCAGTTGCGCCTTGCCAAGGTCATCATCGCCGGTGATTTTCATCACATAGCGTTCGTCTTTGGCCATCTGCTCGGGGTTGAGGTTGACCAGCGCGCGGCGCATGCGGTCGGCATGATCGATATCGTTGCAAAACACGATAGTCTTGGCCATCGGGTCGGTTTTTTTCAGGTAATTGGTGAGGGTCTTGGCGACCAATTGCGTGCGTTCGTCGATCACCAGTGTGCGGTCAAAATCTTTCTGGTTATAGATGCGATCGTTAATCACATGGCCTTGTTTATCCACTTGCCCTTTGGTCGGGCGCCAGCCTTGCAAGTCAACGTCGAGATCAACGCGAACCACCTTGTAGGGGGCAAGAAAGCCATCTTCGATCCCCTCTTTTAGCGAGTAGGTGTAAACCGCATCACCAAAGTAATCGGTACTAGAGACGGTTTCCGTTTCTTTCGGCGTGGCGGTAAGCCCAATTTGGCTGGCGGATGAAAAGTATTCGAGAATTTCACGCCAAGCACTGTCTTCGGCGGCGCTGCCGCGATGACACTCATCCACCACGATCAGGTCAAAAAAGTTTGGGGAAACCTGCAGATAAGCTTTTTGCGCTTCATCTGGCCCGGTTAGCGCTTGGTAAAGGGCTAAGTGAATTTCATAGGCGGGATCAAGCGTGCGCCCAGTGACTTTAGTCATCGCGGAGCCAAACGGCTGAAAGTCATTGGTCTTGGTTTGATCGACCAAGATGTTGCGATCGGCCAGAAATAGAATGCGTTTTTTCGCACCGGCTTTCCATAAACGCCAGATGATCTGAAATGCGGTGTAAGTCTTGCCCGTGCCGGTGGCCATCACCAACAAGGCGCGGTTTTTGCCCTGCGCAATGGCCTCGATAGTTTTGTTGATGGCTTGCAACTGGTAGTAGCGTGGTGATTTGCCACTGCCATCAGAGTAATAGTCTTGGCTGATAACCGGTAACTGCGCTGGGGTGTATTGCTTCCAAACGCAGAACTTGTCCCAAAGTTGGGCGGGCGTTGGAAAATCTTCCAGTGCTATCTCGGCTTCCAGCTTGGCGGGGTTAGTCTTGTCATGAAAGATGAAACCATCACCATTGCTGGCAAAGACGAAAGGCACATCCAACAGGCGGGCATAATCGAGCCCCTGCTGCATCCCCTTGCCGATTTCATGCTTGTTGGCTTTCGCTTCTATCACCGCCAGAGGTAAGCCCATCTTATGGTAGAGCACGATATCGGCTGATTTCACCGTCTTACGCGCCGCCATTTGCCCCCGCACTACCACTTTGCCATCGCGCAGCTTAACTTCTTGGCGGATTTGGGTCAGATCATCCCACCCTGCCGTTTTAATGGCGGGCAGTAGGTATTTGGAGATGATATCGGTTTCAGTCAGGGTTGCTTTGTTGATCTCGGCCATGAGCACTCTTCCGGTCGGGGGGGCAATATTGCTCAAGATTTTCTCATGAATTCAGCTGAGTTTTATTGATTTAGGACTAATAAAGCAACATGGGGTGCAGCTCTTGATGGCATGCCTTCGGCTCAAAGAAACGTCTGGCAATGGCATCACTCTGTTGCGCTGAATGCGCGTTGCAGGGCATACCTTTTTGAAACCATCGCACGGCATCAAAACACGACCTCTCGGTAGCCTTTTGATCCGACGGAACACACTTCAAGTCTGCGCCTTCAGCAATAGATCGCTTTCGAGTTGTCTTTGAACGCTTGATGCAGACCACCCATATACATCAGTCAGGATCGTTAGCGTGTAGGTTGGGCTGTGATGTTGGGCTGCGCGAAGCAAAGCCCAACATTGGTTGCTCGTGATGTTGGGGTTCGAGCCTCACCCTAACCTACGCGTTTGATTGGCATTGCCGCAGCCTAACTTACGCGTTTAGCGCGGTGGGGATAAAAAGTAGTGGCGCAGCAGGGTGCCGAGGGCCAGTCCTATCAACAGGCCGCTGCAATTGGCCAGCAGGTCGAGCCATTCGCCATAGCGATTGACGTAGGGCTGGATCAGCTCAATGGCGCCGCTGGCCGCGGCCAGCCCACCGGCGAGCAGCCACCATCGGCGTGGCCGGCGTAAACCAAGGGGCAGGGCCAAAGCGGCATAGGCAATAAAGTGGTGCGTCTTATCGCTGCCCGGCACGGCCGGCAACGCCGGCAGCGGGGTTAGGGATAAGAGAGCGATGCACACCAATCCCGCACTGAGCAGGGGCAAATGGTAGTGCTGGGTCATAGTGAGTAATTTACGCAATAGATTCATAGGTAAAAGCCCGTTAACTGTTGGCGCAGGCAGGCGAGTAAGTTGCGTTTGGCTTTGTGCTGTAATGCCAATGCACTCAGACGGGTGCGAAACTTAGCCTGCGCATCTGGCCAAGGGTCAAGCTGTGCGGCAAGGCGCTCTAAGATTGCTACGCTCGGGTAATAGTCGGAGCCGTTGCGCTGCTGTATCGCCGTTTCGGTGGCGGCAAAGTAGCGTTCGATCGCCGCTGCCGCTTTGATGGGTAATAGCGCATCAGCGAGGCGTAAGCTAACGGTAGCCGAGGGGGGATGCTGCTTGGCAGTTTGCTCGGCCGCCTCAAGGCGATCGGTGAGAAGATAAAATAAAATAAGGCCTTCGGCAGCGGCGAGACGCAGCAGGGATTGAGACTGTTCGGTCAGCGCCTGTTGAAAAATCTGTTCTATCCAAATGGTTAAGTCTGGCGCATTAGCTTTGAGTTGCTGTTGTCGCTGGCATAGCGTCTCGTAAGCCTTAAATGAGGGGGCGAGCGCAAAGTCCGCTTTAGCGATCAGCCAAGCAGCAGCGTCATGGCCGCGGGCGTGCTGTAGATCAATTGCAAGCGCATGGCAGTTTTGCTGTTGGTATAACTGGGTGGTGGCCTTTTCGGCGCGAGTTAGCCAGCTTTGTGCGTCCTCTAAGCATTGGTGGGATAAACACCGCCGGCCAAGAGCGATAAAATCTTGGCAACTATCCGCTAACGCACTATGGATCTTGATTTCGCCACGCCAATCATTGTGCTGTTTGGCCGCATCGAGGAGCACATGGGATAAAGCCCGACATTTAAAATTGTAGCTGCCGGTTGGGCGCGACAGGCTAAGCTCGCGTTCAAAATTTTCTTGGCAGAGGGCGATAAACTCGGGGCTAGCATAGGTGGGGGTAAAGGCACTCGGTTGGGGAAATATGTCGGGTGAAATAACAAAGCATTGCTGATACAGCCATTGCGCTTTATCGGCCTCACTCCATGGTAACTGTGCAAATAAATCGGTCAGGCGTTCCATCACTTCGCCTTCAATGCCAAAGCGAAAGCCGCCGGAATCATCAATTGACTCCAACGCGGTATTTAAACGTCCACTGGCATGTAGGACTACCGCCCATTGTGCTTCGAGCGGTAGTTGGTCTAGGTCGAGCCAAACATCCACGAGTAGGTCTTCAGCGCGTGCGAAATAGCGTCGCACCTCATCCCAGCGATATATGTCTTTCTTTGGCAGGGCGCGCGTGATGATTTTTTTTAGACTGGCGGCAGTAACGCCGTTACGCAACTGGCTGGCTTGGGTCAGCCAGCGTTGCCAGCGATCCGGTTGGCAGGCTAACTCATCTAATAAAATATCGAGTAGTTCACTCGGTGTTAGCGTACTGAAAAATTGGCGCAGTTCATCCCATTCTTTTTCTTTACGCGGCGGGGTCTTTTTTTCTGCGATCGCTTGTGTAACCAGCGCCAGTAGCTGTTGCTCTTCTGGGGTTAGCACGTTTGCTTGGCGGCCGCTGTCGATGTTATTGGTCACTTTTTATCTCGACTTGTATGGGTAGGTTAGCGACATGTTGAACAAAATAAATAAGTATGCTGTGGGTCGTTAAATTGCCAAGCGTTTGTCATCGGTGTGCCCGCATTCGATAGTGGCCGCAGCAGGTGGCGAAATTCCGGCGCTAGGTACTGGCTGGCTTGGTTTAGCAGTGTTTGGCTCAAGCGTGCGCTCAGACTATCGAGTAGCGATGTGTGGTCACTTTCGACCCCAAACCATTCCCGCAAGAATTTGTCCCGCGCCGATTGTGGCGGGGTGATCGGCGTGACTTGCCACGTCGACAAATCGGCCAGTTGCGCCGCCGCCTGCAGAGCGTCCTCTAAATTACCCAGTTCATCAACTAGCCCCAGTTTTTTGCCATCCAGCCCCGTCCACACGCGGCCCTGCGCGGCTTTTTCGGCCTCGGCCAGGCTTAATTGACGCCCTTTGGCTACCAAGTCAACAAAACGGCGATAGGTGTCTTCCACATTGAGCTGAATGCCTGCGCTGACATGCGCCGGCAGCGGGCGCAGTGGGCTTAAACCCGCTTGCGCGGTGGTGGCGACACCATCGGTGTTAATGCCATAGCGCGCTAAGGCTTTATCAAAGCTGGCAAACAGGCCAAACACGCCAATCGAGCCGGTGAGGGTACTGGGATGGGCAAAAATTTTATCGGCGTCGGCGGCGATCCAATAGCCCCCGGAGGCGGCATAACTACCCATCGAGACCACAAATGGCTTGTCGGCGGCCTTGAGCGCCAGCAGCGCTTGGCGAATTTGTTCAGCGGCAAAGGCGCTGCCCCCCGGGCTGTCGATGCGCAGCACCAAGGCTTTGATGTGATCATCGCGGCGCGCTTTATCAATTAAGCGGCTTAAGCTGTCGCCACCAATCACGCCGGCCGGTTGCTTACCATCCATGATGGCGCCGCTGGCGGTGATCAGGCCAATCTGGGGTTTGTCGGCGTGGGCATAGGGCGGTTCGATGGCGTCTAAATAATCGAGCACCTCGACCCCTTGCCAGCTGTGGCGCTTGTTTTTGCCGGTAATAGCAATCACTTCATCGCTCATACCTTGGCGGGTAAGCAGGGCATCGACCAAACCGGCGTTTAAGGCATAGGTGGCGGCATTGCCGTGGGCCGCGCGCAGCGCGTTAAGCAGGGCATCGGGTGCGGGATCAATCTGCGTGGCGCTGATCTGGCGCTGCGTGCTGATGGCGTCGACGTACTGGCGCCACAATTGCGCTAGCCAATGGCGATTGGCTTGCTTACTTTCGGGTGACATATCACTGCGGGTGTAAGGTTCGACAAAGGATTTATAGCTGCCGACTTTAAACACATGCGGCGTGATGGCCAGCTTGTCTAATACGCCTTTAAAAAATGGTTGATAGACGCTCATGCCCTCTAACAGCACGGCGCCGCTTTGATTGAGTAGCACGCGGTCGGCATGGGCGGCTAAAAAGTATTGGCTCTGGCTGTAAAAATCGGCCAGCGCGATCACCGGCTTTTGGCTTTGTTTAAAATCAGCAATCGCTGCGGCCAGCACCTGCAATTTCGGCAGCGGCGTGTTGGGCAGATCTTGCGGCTTGAGCACCAGGGCGCGAATGCGCGGATCGGTTTTGGCTTGGCCAATCGCCCACACCAATTCACTGAGGACTAATTCACGCGGCGGCTCGGCCACGTCATCTAGCTGCTTTAATAGCTCTAAGGTGGAGGCGTTTTGGCTGCGCTGCTCGACCAAGGGGCCGTTTAAGGTCAAAGTGAGGGCGCCGCTTATCTCTGGCGTGGCGGGGGTGTTGTCGCGGCTGGCGAAAATAACCAGCGCCAGCAGCAATAAAAAAGCCAAGTTAAGCAAGGCGTTGCGGGTGAAATTGAGCAAGCGCCAGCTGCTAAGCAGCAGCCATTTTAGTCCTTTAATCAAAGCCATGAGAGTGCCTATGCAAGCGCGCTTAGCCAGCGGCCGCTGGCGCGCGAGTGAAGTTAGTGTTTAGCCAGCCACTTGGCTGGATTGATGGCTTCGCCTTGGTAGCGAAGTTCGAAATACAGACCGGCGCGGCTTTGGCCACCGGTGTCACCCACCAAGGCGATGGGTTCGCTTTGCTCGACGTTTTGCCCCACGCGGCGCAGCAAGGATTGGTTGTGGCCATACAAGCTCATATAGCCTTGGCCGTGATCGAGCACCAGCAGCATGCCAAAGCCATCCAGCCAATCGGCATACACCACTTGGCCGGGCGCCACAGCTTTTACTTGTGCGCCTTCAGCCGCGCCAATTAAGGTGCCTTTCCATTTCAGTTCGGCGGTGCGCGCCGCGCCGTAGGCAATCAAAATCGGCCCTTGCACTGGCCAGTTCAGCTGCTGCGAAGTCGATAATCCCGCGTAGTGGCCACGGGCTGGCATCGGCTCTTTGCGCAAAGGTTCGGGCGCGGGCAGCGGTTTTTCTGCTGGTTTGGCCGCCTCGGCCGCTTGGCGAGCGAGTTCAGCTTTGCGCTTGGCTAAACGTTCACGCTCTTGCCTTTCCCGCTGTTCTTGCGCCACGCGCTGGCGGCGCAACGCCTCTAAGCGTGCTTTGAGTGCTTTTTCCGCCTTGATCAACCGGCTGAGTTTTTGCTGATCGTCTTGCACCGATTGCTGCAGTTGGCGGCGGGTTTTCGCTCGGCTTTTTTGCCGCGTGATTAAGGTTTCATGCTGGGCTTGTTGCACTGCCAGCAGCGCTTTGAGCTCATCTTCTGTGTTTTGGCGCGCGCTGCGGTTAGCTTCTAGCTGTGCTTGGGTGGTTTTTAAGGCATTAATCGCGGCGATGCGTGCTTTATTGAGGTGATCGTAATAATCCAGCGAGCGGCTTAATTTGGCCGGGTCTTGCTGATTTAATAACAGTTTGAGGTAGTCGTAATGACCGGTGACAAAGGCGCTTTCGGCTTGCTTGGCCAGCAGTTTTTTCTGCTGTGCGGCTTGCTGTTCCAGCTCGGCTTTATCGCCTTCTAAATCGCCCAAGGTGCGCTCGTTTTTGCGTAATTGTGCCTTGGTGTCGTTGAGTTTGGCCGCGGCGGCAGAAATAGCGCGCTCATCAGCTTTGAGTTGGGCGCTGAGGGTGGCCAACTCGGTTTGGCTTAATTGCAGGTTTTTTTGCTGGGCCTTGATCTGCGATTGCATGCTGCCAAGCGCATTGGCGGCCAGCACAGAGACGCCGCCTAAAGGCAGCGTCACTAGGCTTGGCGCCAAAAACAGCGCGCCGGCAAGCAGGCCGGCGCGACAGTTTTTAGATGAAATAAGTTTGTTTCCCCGCATGGGGAAAGATTATTTCAGAATCATTAGGGGCTTGCCACTCATTTCCTGAGGCACCGGTAGACCTAACAGGGTCAGCATGGTAGGGGCCAGATCCGACAATTTACCGCCTTCCAGCACCTCGGCCTTGCGACCGATATAGATCAGCGGCACGGGCAGGTTGGTGTGTGCGGTGTGCGCTTGGCCGGTGGTTTCGTCCATCATCTTCTCGGCATTGCCGTGGTCAGCGGTGATCAAGCACTCGCCACCGACTTCCAACAGCGCGTCGGTGATGCGACCGATACAGTGGTCGACAGCTTCACAGGCTTTAACCGCCGCATCAAATACGCCGGTGTGGCCGACCATGTCGCCGTTCGGGTAGTTACAGATGATGACGTCGTATTTGCCGCTCTTAATCGCGTCGACCAGTTTGTCGGTCAGCAATTCTGAGCTCATTTCTGGCTGCAGGTCGTAGGTGGCCACTTTCGGGCTGGCTACGATTTCGCGATCTTCACCGCTAAAGCAGGCTTCTTCGCCGCCGTTAAAGAAGAAGGTCACGTGGGCGTATTTTTCTGTTTCAGAAATGCGCAGCTGGGTTTTGCCCTGCTTGGCTAACCATTCGCCCAAGGTGTTTACCAGCGCAGTTGGCGGGTAAGCACAGGCCGTTTTGATGTCAGCGGCGTACTCGGTCAGCATGACAAAGTTCAGCGCTGGGGTAGCGTTGCGGCTAAAGCCGGCAAAATCAGCATCCACGAATGCGCGAGTGATTTCACGCGCACGGTCAGCACGGAAGTTCATGAAAATCAGCGCATCGCCGTCGTGCATTTGCACGGGCGCACCGATCACAGTCGCTTTGACAAACTCGTCGTTCTCTTCGCGTGCATAGGCATTGGCCAGTGCTTGCGCTGCAGAGTCGGCGTTGAACTCGCCGTGGCCTTGGGTCATCAGGTCATAGGCTTGCTGCACGCGATCCCAACGGTTGTCGCGATCCATAGCAAAATAGCGACCGATGATTGAGGCAAAGCGGCCTTTGCCGAGTGCGGCAAATTTAGCTTCAAACAGCGCGATAGATGATTCGGCTGAGCGAGGCGGCACGTCACGGCCGTCTAAGAAGGCGTGGAAGTAGATCTCGCTGGCGCCACGCTTAGCGGCTAGCTCGATCATGCCTAAGATGTGCTCTTCGTGGCTGTGCACGCCACCGGGTGACATCAAACCCATGATGTGTACGGCTTTGCCTTGGGCAACGGCGCTATCGACCGCTTGGCCAATGACGACGTTGTCAAAGAAGGGGCCGTCAGCGATATCTTTAGAGATGCGCGTCAGCTCTTGGTAAACAATGCGGCCGGCGCCGATATTGACGTGACCCACTTCAGAGTTGCCCATCTGGCCATCCGGCAGGCCCACATCCAAGCCTGAGCCTGAGATCAGGGTGCTGGTGTAGTCACGCGCCAAGCGATCTAGATTAGGGGTGTTGGCGGCTGCAACGGCGTTGTGCTCTTGCTTGGTGCTGTAGCCCCAACCATCCATGATGGCCAGAACTAACGGTTTTTTCGCAGTGGACATGCTGTCTCCTTTCGAACGGGTCGATTTAAACAATGCGTGGGAAAAATTCGGCGGCCATAGTACAACATCCCGCCAACTAATCACTAGGGCGCATTTGGCCTTGTGCATCAGTGCCGCTGGCCGGTGCGAGATGGGATCGGCCTCGCGCTTTGCGGTATCAAAAGCTGATCTTGCACGGCGCGGCATGTATACTGCGCCCTTTGTTTCGCTCTGTGGACTATTAGATCATGCAAGCGTATTTAGATTTTGCCGCCCGCAATCCGTTGCTGGCCGCGGCCTGGTTCGGTTTAGCGGGTACCTTGGTGTATACCTCGGTGCGTGCAGCGTTCTCGCCGGTGAAGGCGTTGAGCAATCAAGCGGCGACGTTGCTTATCAACCGCGAAAATGCCCAAGTTGTGGACATTCGTAGTCAAGAAGAGTTCGGCAAAGGCCACATCGCCGGTGCTACGCACTTGGCTGCGAGCCAGATCTTGGCCGGCCAGGTTGGCGCGTTAGACACGCACAAAGCCCAGCCCGTGATCGTGGTTTGTGAATCAGGCATGACCGCCGGTGGCGCCGCCCGCGCGCTGCACAAGGCCGGTTTTGCAAAAGTGAATGTGCTCAGCGGTGGCATGGCGCAGTGGCGCGCCGATAATTTGCCCGTGAGCAAAAAGCGTTAATCGCGGGCGTGATGCCCCTTATTAATCAAATTATAAAATTTAAGGATTTCCCATGTCAGAAGCAGTGAACAACCAAGCGCCAGCGCAGCCAGAATTTCATATTCAACGTGTCTACACCAAAGACATCTCGTTTGAAGCGCCAAACACCCCACAGATCTTCCAAAAAGAGTGGCAGCCAGACGTTAAGCTGGACATGGACACCAAAACCAACCTGCTGGGTGAGAACGTTTACGAAGTCATTTTGACGCTGACCGTAACCTGCAAGCTGGGCGAAGAAACCGCGTTTTTGTGTGAAGTGCAGCAAGCCGGTATCTTTACCGTCGGTAACCTGCCAGAGCAGCAGCTGGCCCACTGCTTGGCCGCCTTCTGCCCGAACATCCTGTTCCCATATGCCCGTGAAGCGGTGGCGAGCTTGGTGAACAAAGGCTCTTTCCCCCAACTGAATCTGGCGCCGGTTAACTTTGATGCCCTGTTTGCCCAGCACATGGCGCAAGTTCAAGCCCAAGCGCAGCAGGCGCAGGCTAACGCGGACGCGTAAAGATGGCCGAACCGACTGCAATTTCGGTGCTGGGGGCGGGGTCTTATGGCTCCGCCCTTGCCATTTCTTTGGCGCGCAACGGGCATCGCACCTTGCTGTGGGGGCATGAAGCGGCGCATATCGCGCTGCTGGAAGCTGACCGCTGCAATGCCGAATTTCTGCCCGATGTGCCTTTTCCAACCGAGCTAAGTCTAACTAGCGATCTGGCCCATGCCGTGCAAGCGGCGCCGGTGCTGCTGCTGGTGGTACCAAGCCACGTGTTTGGCTTGGTGCTGGCACAGATCAAACCGCACCTGCGCCCTGACACGCGTATCGCGTGGGCGACCAAAGGCTTGGAGCCGGAAAGTGGCCGCTTGCTGATGGACGTGGCGCGCGAGGTCTTGGGTGAGGCGGTGCCGCTGGCGGTGATCTCGGGCCCAACCTTTGCTAAAGAGTTAGCGGCGGGCTTGCCCACGGCGATTTCGGTGGCGTCGACCCACGATGAATTTGCCGATGATCTTTCCCATCTGCTGCACTGCGGCCGCTCGTTTCGCGTTTACACCAATCCGGACTTTATCGGTCTGCAACTGGGCGGCGCGGTGAAAAACGTGATTGCCATTGGTGCGGGCCTGTCTGATGGCTTGGGCTTTGGCGCGAACGCGCGCACGGCGCTGATCACCCGCGGTTTGGTGGAGATGCAGCGCTTAGGCGCTGCGCTCGGCGCCGATGCCAAGACCTTTATGGGCATGGCTGGCCTAGGCGATCTGGTGCTCACCTGCACCGATAACCAGTCGCGTAACCGCCGGTTTGGCTTGGCGCTTGGCGCCGGTAAAGCGGTGGATACGGCCATGGCGGAGATCGGCCAAGTGGTGGAAGGCTATCGCAACACCAAAGAGGTGCATTTGCTAGCCGCGCGCTGCGGCGTGGAAATGCCCATCTGCGAGCAGATCTATCAGGTGCTGTATGAGGGTAAAAGCTCAAAAGCCGCGGCGATTGATCTGTTAGCGCGGGATAAGCGCGACGAATAAGCCCTCGCCTCCTGCCAGCGGGCAGCACGCGGCCACCGAGCGAGTTAACATCGCTAGTAAAAAAAGACCTCGCTAGGGCGAGGTCTTTTTTTTGGGCGCCAGGCGAGCGCTTATTGATAGGAGTGATCGCCGTGCTCGTGCGCGGTGGCATCTTTCACGCCTTTAAGCTCGTCTGGGAATTTTTCCAGCAGCTGCTTTTCAATGCCCTCTTTTAAGGTGTAATCGACCATCGAGCAGCCGTTGCACCCGCCGCCAAACTGCAGCAAGGCAAAGCCATCGGCCGTGACTTCGAGCAGGCTAACTTTGCCGCCGTGGCCAGCTAACATGGGGTTAACATCCATCAGCAGCACATAGTTAATGCGCTCGGCCAGCGGCGCGTCATCGGCTACGGCGCGCATTTTGGCGTTCGGCGCTTTTAAGGTCAGCTGCGAACCCATCTGGTCGGTCACAAAATCAATGCTGGCCTCGTCTAAAAACGGCGCGCTGATGGCATCAATTAAGCATTCAAAGCCGTCAAACGGCAGGTGCTCGTCATCGGCCTCGACCGTATCTGGTGGGCAGTAAGAGACGCCGCACTCTGCGCTCGGGGTGCCGGGGCTAACGACAAAAACCCGGATGTTGGTGCCTTCGGGCTGCTTTTCGAGCAGCTTGCAAAAATGCGCCTGCGCGGCGGCAGTGATGGTGATCATCGCAAACCTCTTAAACCTGACTAAGAAACTAGGAATTAGATGATACCCTGCCATGGGCGCCTGAGCACGCAGAAAGTCGCGGTGCACGCAGGCCGATTTGTGCACCTGCCCGCCGGCTTAGTCTTGCTGGGGCCGTTGGGTGCGGCACAGCGCCCATACCTCGACCTTTTCTACCCCCTGTGCTTGTAACGCGCGGGTTAATTCGCCGGCCGTGGTACCCGTGGTGACCACATCATCGAGCAGCGCCACATGGCGGTAGGGGCAAGGGCGGGCGGCAAAGGCCTGGTGCAGATTGTGCTGGCGCGCTTGTTGGCTTAGCGTGGTTTGCTGCCGAGTGTGCCGTGTGCGGCGCAGCACTTGGGTATCTAGCGTGATGGCGCTAAGCGCAGTTAACGCGCGGCCAAGTTCCGCGCTTTGGTTAAAACCGCGCTGCCAATGCCGCCACCAGTGCAGCGGCACCGGCAAAATGGCTTGCGGCGGGTCGGTTAAATCCAGCGCTTGATAGAGCAATTGCGCCAGTACCGGGGCGAGTAAAATTTGCCGCTGATATTTAAACGCGGGAATAAGCTGGGAAAACGGCGGCTGATAGTCACCGATCACTTGCAGGCGCTGCCATGGCGGTGGCACCTGTTGGCAGTGGCCACAGGCCGTGGCGCTGGCTTGGGGCAAGAGCGCGGCGCAGGTTGGGCAGCGTGGGCGCGCATCGGCTAGCGCGGCTAAACAAAACCCGCACAGCAAAGGTTGGTGTTGGCAAGGCTGCTGGCAGAGTAAGCAAGCGCCTAGGCCATCGCGCCGCAGCGATGACTGGCTAAACCAAGTTCGTAATGCAGGCCACATAACACACTCCGCTGGCCGCGGGCGGCCGTAGGGCTGGGGAACGGGGCAGCCAAGTGGCTGCTCGCTACAAAAATAGCAGCTTTTCATGCGCGACATTTTCCATCGTCGCCAGAATAGCCGTATCATGGCGGCTTTTTATCGGCCGCGTGCTTAGCGCTCGCGCGCCAAGCAAATGCATGAGATCAACGCATGACTGCACAGTGGAAAGAGTTAATCGCCTTACTCAAACGTGAGGTGGTCCCCGCATTGGGCTGCACCGAACCGATTGCGGTGGCATTGGCCGCCGCCCATAGCCGCGAACTGCTTGGGCAGGAGCCCGAGCGCATGGCGGTGCGGGTGAGCGGTAATTTATTTAAAAATGGTGTAGGCGTTGGCGTGCCCGGCACCGGCCAAGTGGGCTTGGTGGTGGCAGCCGCGGTCGGCGCCATTGGTGGTAATGCGCGCGGCGGGCTGGAAGTGCTCGCCGGCTTAACCCCAGCGCAGGTCACCGCGGCCAACGCGTTGCAGCACCAGATCACGCTGGATGTCGCGGATGATGTCGATCCGTTATACGCTGAAGTGCTGGCCTATCATGGCGCCGATTGCGCCCGTGTGGTGATTGCCGGTGAGCACACGCGTGTGGTGCAGCGGCGCTTAAACGATCAGCCGATAGATGAGCCGGTGGCGAGTGCTTTGCAGGCAAAAGGCGAGTTAGCCGCCGAGATGGATATTGGCCAACTGTTTGCGTTTGCCTCGCAGGCGCCGCTGGAAGAGTTAGCCTTTATGCGCGCCGCTGCCGAGCTCAATGGCCAGTTAAGCCAAGAAGGGCTGCGCGGCTATGGCTTACACATTGGCCACACCCTGACCCAGCAAGTGGCGCAACATCTGCTCGGCGATGATTTGTTAACCTATGCCACGCGGCTTGCCGCCGCGGCGTCAGATGCCCGCATGGACGGCGCCATGCTGGCGGCGATGTCTAATTCGGGCTCGGGCAACCAAGGCATTGCCGCCACCGTGCCCGTGCTGGCCGCTGCCGAGCGGCTAGGCAGCAGTGCCGAAGCTTGTTTGCGCGCCTTGGTGTTGAGCCATTTGGTGGCCATTTATGCCAAGCGCTTGCAGCCAAAATTATCCGCGCTGTGCGCGGCCAGTACAGCGGCTATGGGCTCGGCGGCGGCGATCAGCTGGCTGCTTGGCGGCGGTTTGGCGCACATTCATCACGCCATCCAATACATGGTGGCCGATGTCAGTGGCATGATTTGTGATGGCGCCGGCACCGGCTGCGCGCTTAAGGTCTCCACTGCCACCGGCGCGGCAGTAAAAGCGGCGTTGTTGGCACAAAATTTGACCCATTTGCGGGTTAATGAAGGGGTGTTGGGCGCGGATGCGGATGCCTCCTTGCGCCATTTAGGGCACTTGTGTTGCGCCGGAATGCAGCAAACTGACCAAGCAATCATCGCTTTGATGCGCGATAAACAGCGCAGCAATGAGTCAGTCGGTGAGTAAAACAAGGTCAAAGGGCAGGCCATGGGCTTGGCCTGGTTTTTTCGGCTTAGGCCATCGTTAAGGAGTCAGTTCATGACCATGAGTGTATTGGGCAACCTCGCCATCTTGCTGCTGTTGTTGCTGGGGTTGTATCGTTTGCAGCAAACCTACGTCACCTTTACTCGCCGCGTGTTTGCCGGTTTGGGCTTGGGTATTTTATTTGGTGCGGGCCTGCAGCTGCTGTATGGCGCCGGTTCACCGGTGATTGCCGCGACGATTGAGTATCTAGACATCGTCGGTGTTGGCTATGTCAAATTGCTGCAGATGATCATCATCCCGCTGATCATGGTGTCGATCATCAGCGCCATTTTAAAGCTCAACGGCGGCGAGGCCTTAGGCAAGATCAGCGCCATGACCATCGGCGTGCTGATCTTTACCACCATGCTAGCGGCCGGCACGGGAATTTTTATGGCCAATTTATTTGGCTTAACCGCCGAGGGCTTGACCTCGGGCGCGGCAGAAACTGCGCGGGCGGCGGATCTGCAAAACAGCTTGGGCACGGTAGAAAGCCTGTCATTTGCCAAGATGATGCTGGAGTTTATTCCGGCTAATCCGTTTTTAGATATGAGCGGCGCGCGCAAGACCTCGACTATCGCCGTGGTGATTTTTGCTGTGTTTATTGGCCTGTCAGCCACCGGTATTGCGCGCAAAAAACCTGAATCATTTCAAAGCTTTAGCCACTTTATGGCCGTGGCACACGCGATTGTTATGCGCATGGTGACCTTGGTGCTGCGCTTAACGCCTTACGGCGTGCTGGCGCTGATGACCAAAGTGGTATCGGGTTCAAATTACGCCGATATCATCAACTTGCTGAACTTTGTGCTCGCCTCGTATGGCGCCATCGCCATCATGTTTGCGGTGCATTTAGCCTTGGTCAGCTTGGTGGGCATCAACCCCGTGCGCCATGTGCAAAAGATTATTCCAGTGCTAGCGTTTGCCTTTACCTCGCGCACCAGCGCGGGCGCCATTCCCATGAACGTGCAGACGCAAACCCGTGGCTTGGGTATCTCGGAAGGTATTGCCAACTTTGCCGCCACCTTTGGCTCGACCATTGGCCAAAACGGCTGCGCCGGTATCTATCCGGCGATGCTGGCGGTGATGATTGCGCCGACCATGGGCGTCGATCCGCTCTCGCTTGGCTTTATCGTGCCACTGATTGCCATTATCACCGTGAGCTCATTTGGCGTGGCCGGCATCGGTGGCGGTGCCACCTTTGCCGCCTTGATTGTACTGTCGGCGCTGGATTTCCCGGTGGCCTTGGCGGGTTTACTGATTTCGATTGAGCCGCTGATTGATATGGGGCGCACCGCGCTCAACGTGTCGGGCTCAATTACTGCGGGTACTGTTACCAGTCGTCTGCTGGGTCAAACCGATATGCAGGTGTTTCACAGTGACGAGCCACTGAATTTTGATAGTGAAGATTCGCCGCTGTAAGGCGGGTGAGGCATTAACGCAAGGCGGGCAGGGCCCGCCTTTTTTAAGGAAAAATTATGCGCATTGTGATTATTGGCGGTGAAGCCGCGGGTATGAGTGCTGCGGCCAAAGCGCGCCGCTTGATTAAAGACGCCGAGATTGTGGTGTATGAAGCCTCGGACGTGATCTCGTTTGGTGCCTGTGGTTTGCCCTATTTTGTTGGCGATGAATTCCAAGAGGCTGGCTTTATGGCCGAATTTAGCCCAGAAGAATTTGCCGCCAAAGGCGTTACCGTGCTGACCGGTCATCGCGTGCTAAGCCTCGATACCCACGCGCAAACGCTGCAAGTGGCGCATAACGGCGTGGAATTTACCGACCAGTATGATCGCTTGATGATTGCCACTGGCGCCAAAGAAGTGCGCCCGCCGATCGCGGGCTTAGATTTGGCCGGCGTATTTAGTCTGCGCGTGTTGCAAGATGGCTTGGATTTAAAAGCTGCGGTGCAAGACAAATCCAAACAGCACGCCGTGGTGATTGGCTCGGGCTACATTGGCCTGGAAGTGGTGGAAGCATTAGTGGCGCAGGGCAAAACGGTGCGCTTAATCGAACTGGCCGAGCGGGTGATCCCGCAGTCGTTTGATGGCGATATGACGCCGCACTTTGAAGCCGAACTGCGCGCGCACGGCGTGACGTTAAACCTTGGCGAAAAAGTCGAAGCGCTGCTTGGCGAAGGCACAGTGCGCGCGGTGCGCACCGATCAAGGCGAGTATCCGGCGGATTTGGTGGTGGTGTGCACCGGGGTTAAACCAAACACGGCGTTTGCCCAAGCCGCGGGCCTTGCGTGTTTGGCCAATGGCGCGCTGGTGGTGGATCAGCAAGGGCGCACCAGCGCTGCCAATGTTTGGTCAGCGGGCGATTGTGCCACCGTGTGGCATAGCGTGAAGCAAGCGCAGGTCTATATTCCGCTGGCCACCGTGGCCAATAAACTCGGTCGTATGGTCGGGGAAAACTTAGCCGGTGGCGCGCAGACATTTGCCGGCGTGCTGGGGACGGCGGCGGTGAAGGTGTTGGGCTTAGAGGCAGCGCGCACTGGGCTGTCGGAAGACGAAGCGCGCGCGCTGGGGCTGGATTACCGCAGCGTGCTGATCAAAGACAAATGCCACACCAACTATTGTCCAGGGCAGTCGGATATCTATGTCAAATTGGTGTATGCCGCGGCGAATAAGCGCTTGCTCGGCGGCCAGATCATCGGCCGCAAAGGCGCGGTGCACCGCATTGATGCGCTGGCGGTGGCGATTAGCCAAGGCGTCACCACCACCGAGCTAGGCAATATGGACTTTGCCTACGCACCGCCGTTTGCCCGCACGTGGGATGTACTCAACGTGGCCGGTAACGTGGCCAAATAAGTTAGCTAGAGCGCGTTAGCACAAGCGTGGCGCCTCGTGACGGAGAAAATAGCGGCAACAAAAAAGCCGAGACGTGGGTCTCGGCTTTTTTGTTGTGTGGTGCGCTTAGTTTAACAGCGCGCTTTGCGGGAAATTGCTGACTAACACGCGGCGGGCGTTAGCGGCCAGTTCTGGCATCTTAAGCACGGTGTAGCTGGAAAGCATGATCTCCAGCGCGCTTTGTGTGGCGGCGGTATCGGGATAGGTTTCCAGCAACTGCTTGGCGCGGTTGGCCGCGGCCACGTGGGCGTTGCGGCGCACATAATAACGTGCGACCGCCAAGTCATAGTTGGCCAAGCGCTGCTTGATCCCCGTCATGCGCGCGCGGGCATCGGCGGCATACTGGCTGCTCGGGTAGTTTTGCAGCAAGGTTTTAAAATCGTTAAACGCTTGGCGGGCATGGGCAGGATCTTTGTCATCACGCGCAATGCCAAACACGTCTTGGAAGAAGTTGTAATCGGCGGCCATATTGGTCAAACCACGCATATAGAACACATAATCAATGTCTTTGTGCGCAGGGTTTAAGCGAATAAAGCGGTCGATGTTGGCAATGGCTTTGGCGGTGTCATCTTGCTTGTAGTACGCATAGATAAGGTCCAGCTGCACTTGGGTCGCATAAGGGCCAAATGGATAGCGGGCGTCCATCGCTTCGAGCAATTCGATGGCTTTCATATAGTTGCCAACGTCAAGTTTGACCCGCGCCTCTTGGTATAAGGTCTCCGGCGGTTGATCTGGCACATTCTGCTTAGTACTCGAGCAGCCTGAGATTAACGCGGCGGCCAACACGCAAGGCACTAGCCAGTAAGAGTTCTTTGCCATCTACAACATCCGGTCCATTTGTGCAAAATGGGCAAAGTATCCGTTATGCTCAGGCAAAAGAAAAGCATAGAATAGCCGCATTATTTTTAATCGATAGCAATGAGACCCTAATGAGCCAGCACATAGAACTTACCGGCGAATTTCAAGATCATCAATTTGGCCAAAGACTCGATCAGGCGCTGGCCGAACTCTTTCCCGATTACTCGCGTACGCGCATCAAAGAGTGGATTTTACAAGACCGCGTCATCGTCGATGGCCAGATTGCCAACACACCACGGGAAAAAGTGCTCGCCGGTCAGCAGGTGCTGGTGAATGTGGAAATTGCCGCCGACACGCGCTGGGATGCACAAGCCATTGATTTGAATATTGTTTATGAAGATGAGCATATTTTGGTCATCGACAAGCCCGCCGGCCTTGTGGTTCACCCAGGCGCGGGCACGCCAGATGGCACGATTTTAAACGCCTTGCTGCACCGCTATCCCAGCATCGGCGAAGTGCCGCGCGCCGGTATCGTGCACCGCTTGGATAAAGACACCACGGGGTTAATGGTGGTGGCGAAAACTATTCCAGCCCAAACGCATTTGGTAGAAGCGCTGCAAGCGCGCCAAATTACCCGTGAATATGAAGCGATTGCGATCGGTCATATGACCGCTGGCGGCACGGTGGACGCACCGATTGGCCGCCACCCCACCCAGCGCACCCATATGGCGGTGGTGCCTAACGGTCGCCCATCGGTGACCCATTACCGCGTGCATGAAAAATTCCGTGGCCACACTCGTCTGCGTTTGCGCCTTGAAACCGGTCGTACCCACCAAATTCGTGTGCACATGGCGCATATTAAGCATCCGCTGGTGGGCGATCCGGCTTACGGTGGTCGCTTGCGCCCGTTGCGTAATGCTACCCCCGAGCTCACCGCCGCGCTGCGCGGCTTTCAGCGCCAAGCCCTGCACGCCACTATGCTCAAATTAGAGCATCCGATCACCGGTGAAGTGATGCAGTGGCATTCACCAACGCCGCAAGACATGCTGGATTTGATGGAAGTGATGCGCGCCGATACCGCGGCTAATCCGGATGATTTGGTCTGGAAATAAGCGCAGCTGACCGGTGTATTCCGGTTGGTGATTGATGACCCAAGGAGCCGCGAGGCTCCTTTTTTATCGCAAGGAGTGAGCAGATGCAGTTGATAACCCCAACTTGGCCTGCACCGGCCCATGTGCGCGCTTACGCAACTACCCGCCTTGGCGGCGTGAGCCAAGGTGTGTTTGCTGGCCTCAACCTAGGTGAGCATGTGGGCGATGATCCGGCGTACGTGGCGGCCAATCGCGCCGCACTGGCGCGTGAACTCGGCTTAACTGCGCCGCTGCACTGGCTAAACCAAGTGCATGGTGTGGCGGTGCATCGGGTGAGTGCGGCGCTACCGGTGTGGCCAGCAAATGCCGATGCGGCGATAAGCAGGCTGGTGGGCGCCCCCGCCGTGGTGATGACTGCTGATTGCTTACCGGTATTGTTTTGCGACACCGAAGGCCGCGTGGTCTCCGCTGCGCATGCCGGTTGGCGCGGCCTGTGTGATGGCGTATTAGAGGCCACCGTCGTGGCGATGGGCGTGGCGCCCAAGCAAGTACTCGCTTGGCTTGGCCCTGCGATTGGCCCGCAGGCCTTTGAAGTGGGCGCAGAGGTGCGCGCGGCGTTCATTGCCCAGCAAGCGGCGGCCGCACAGGCTTTTGTGCCGAGCTTAAATGTGGGCAAATGGCTGGCGGATATTTATCAGCTAGCGCGCTTACGCTTGCAGGCCGCGGGGGTTGAGGCGATTTATGGCGGCGACTATTGCACGCACAGCGATAGCGCGCAGTTTTACTCTTATCGCCGTGATGGCCAAACCGGGCGTCTGGCCAGCTTAATTTGGCTCAGTGCATGAGGTGAGCGGCGGCTGTGAGCAGATAAAGATTGCGCAGCGGGCCTTGAAATTGGCCTTAACTGCCGCATCTTGTTAGGCAATTCTCTGGCTAGCATGGGTTGGCTAGACTGTGTATCCGCCCAGAGCGCGTGGCGCGGCAGGAATGCTGCGGTGGCTGCGCGCGGGCAAACTTAGGGGAACCGCTATGCGCCTTGATCGCCTGACCAGTAAATTCCAAGCCGCCCTCGCCGATGCGCAGTCATTGGCGCTGGGGCGCGATCATCAATTTATCGAACCATTGCACGCCATGACGGCGCTGCTAGCCCAAGAAAGTGGCTCGACGCGACCGCTGCTGAGCGTGGTCGGCACCGATAGCAACGCGCTGCGCGTGGGCTTAAACAGTGCACTGGATCGTTTACCCCGTGTGCAGGGTGATGCCGGTGCGGTGCAGGTGTCGAGCCAACTCGGTCGCTTACTGAATGTCTGCGATAAGCTGGCCCAGCAGCGCGGTGACCAATTTATTGCCTCGGAGCTGTTTGTGCTGGCTGCCGCCGAGGAAAAAGGCACTCTTGGCGAGTTGCTGCGCGCGCAAGGTGTGACGGTGGATAAAATTAACGCGGCGATTGATAAGGTGCGCGGCGGGCAAAAGGTGGACGACGCCAATGCCGAAGATCAGCGCCAAGCGCTGGCTAAATACACCCTCGATCTGACCGAGCGTGCTGAAGCGGGCAAATTAGATCCGGTCATTGGCCGCGATGATGAAATTCGCCGCACCATTCAAGTGTTGCAGCGGCGTACGAAAAATAACCCGGTGCTGATTGGCGAGCCGGGCGTGGGTAAAACCGCGATTGCTGAAGGCTTGGCCCAGCGCATTATCAACGGTGAAGTGCCCGAGGGGCTAAAAAACAAGCGCGTGTTGTCACTGGATATGGGCGCGTTGGTGGCGGGCGCCAAATACCGCGGCGAGTTTGAAGAGCGCTTAAAAGCCGTGCTCAGCGATTTGGCCAAAGAGGAAGGGCGCGTGATCTTGTTTATCGATGAGCTGCACACCATGGTCGGCGCCGGTAAAGGCGAAGGGGCGATGGATGCCGGCAACATGCTCAAACCGGCCTTAGCGCGCGGTGAGTTGCACTGCGTGGGCGCCACTACGTTGGATGAGTACCGCCAATATGTGGAAAAAGATGCCGCCCTTGAGCGCCGGTTTCAAAAGGTGCTGGTCGATGAGCCGACGGTGGAGGACACCATCGCTATTTTGCGCGGCTTAAAAGAGCGTTACGAACTGCATCACCACGTGCAGATCACAGATCCAGCGATTGTCGCTGCCGCGCAGCTGTCGCAGCGCTATATCAGTGATCGCCAGCTGCCGGATAAAGCCATTGATTTGATTGACGAAGCGGCCGCTAGTATTCGCTTGCAGATTGACTCCAAACCCGAAGCGCTCGACAAGCTCGATCGGCGCATTATTCAGCTCAAATTAGAGCAGCGCGCCTTGGGCAAAGAAGATGACGATGCCAGTCGCAAGCGCTTGGCGTTGCTCAACCACGAGCTGGCGGAAAAAGAGCGTGACTACGGCGAGCTGGCGCAAGTGTGGCAAACCGAAAAAGCCGCGTTAGCCGGCACGGTGGAGCTCAAAGCCGAGCTGGAAGCGGCGCGCCAAGAGCTGGATAAAGCGCGCCGCGCCAGCGATTTAGGCCGCATGTCCGAGCTGCAATATGGCTGCATTCCTGAGCTAGAAAAACAGCTGGCGCGTGCCAGCGATCCCGAGGCGCAAGAGACTGCGCTGCTGCGTAACCGTGTCACGGATGTGGAAATTGCCGATGTGCTGGCGCGTTGGACCGGTATTCCTGTGGCGCGCATGCTCGAAGGCGAGCGCGAAAAATTGCTACGCATGGAAGAGAGCCTGCATCAACGCGTGATTGGTCAAGCCGAAGCGGTGGGCGCGATTGCCAACGCCATCCGCCGCTCGCGCGCCGGTTTATCTGATCCGCAGCGCCCGATTGGCTCGTTTTTATTCTTAGGCCCCACCGGGGTGGGTAAAACCGAGCTGTGCAAAACCTTGGCTGATTTTCTGTTTGATAGCAGCGAGGCCATGGTGCGGATTGATATGTCCGAGTTTATGGAAAAACACAGCGTGGCGCGTTTAGTCGGGGCGCCTCCGGGCTATGTCGGCTATGAAGAGGGTGGCTATTTAACCGAAGCAGTGCGCCGCCGGCCTTATTCGGTGATCCTGCTAGATGAGGTGGAAAAAGCCCATCCTGACGTGTTTAACATTTTGCTGCAGGTGCTCGATGATGGCCGCCTGACTGATGGCCAAGGCCGCACGGTAGATTTTCGTAACAGCGTGGTGATCATGACCTCGAATTTGGGCTCGGATTTAATCCAAGCCCAGCATGGCCAAGCCAGCTATCAGGAGATGAAAGCCGGCCTGCTTGAGGTGCTCAGCCAGCAGTTCCGCCCAGAGTTTTTAAACCGGATTGACGAAACTGTGGTGTTCCATCCATTGGGCGAAGATCACATCAAAGCGATTGCCGGCATTCAGTTGCAGCATTTGATTGGCCGCCTGCAAGCGCAAGGCTTTAGCGTAACGGTGACCGATGCGCTGCTGGCGCAATTGGTGGCGGCCGGTTTTGATCCTGTGTATGGCGCACGGCCACTGAAACGCGCCATTCAGCAGCAGGTGGAAAACCCTCTGGCGCAAGCGCTGCTGGCAGGGCGCCTGCTGCCAGGTCAACCCTTGGAATTGGGCTTTGATGGCACCGCGCTAACGCTGAAGCAAAGTTAAGCCAAACACTTGGCATGCATCTTAAGGGCGCGTTATGGCGCCCTTAGTTTTTCCAGCTACGTGCGCAGGTAGGCGCGCAAACGTTTGACAAACAGCGCGAGCGCCGTATTATCTAGCGGTTTTTTTAGTGGCAAGGAGAGAGATTATGCCCAACAGCCCCTGTGCGCTCACCCAGCCGTTGTGCAGTGTGGTCGCTAGCTATTGGAACTTGCCTTGCCCGCAAGTTGGCGTGTTATCCGCGCTAAAGCCCCGTTATCGGGGCTTTTTTTTATCCATTTGCCTGTCATAGGGAAGACTGATGATGGTAAACCCCCTCTATCAAAAAGACATACTTTCGATCAGTGATCTGAGCCGCGCCGAGATGGAACTGGTGGTGGCGACCGCCGCGCGCTTAAAGGCTGATCCGCATCCGCCGCTGCTGGCAAATAAACTGGTCGCAAGCTGCTTTTTTGAGCCGTCCACCCGCACCCGCTTGTCGTTTGAAACGGCGGTGCAGCGTTTAGGCGGCCGCGTGGTTGGCTTTGCCGATGCGGCCAATACCAGCGCGAAAAAGGGCGAAACACTGGCCGATTCACTCAAAATTATCGGCAGTTATGCCGACGCGATTGTCATGCGTCACCCGCGGGAAGGCGCGGCGCGGGTAGCAGCACAATTTGCCAAGGTGCCCGTCATCAATGGCGGCGATGGCGCCAACCAGCACCCAAGCCAAACTCTGCTGGATCTGTTTACCATTCAAGAGAGCCAAGGGCGGCTGGAAAATCTGCACATCGCCTTTGTCGGCGATTTGAAATATGGCCGCACCGTGCACTCGCTCGCGCAAGCCTTAAGCCTGTTTAATTGCCGCTTTTACTTTATTGCCCCGCCGAGCTTGGCGATGCCGGAATATATTTGCGAAGAGTTGCGCGAGCGCGGCATTACCTACAGCAGCCATGCCAGCATGGAAGAGGTGATGCCTGAGCTTGATATTCTTTACATGACGCGCGTGCAAAAAGAGCGCTTTGATGAGACCGAATACCAGCATTTGGCCAGCAGCTTTATTTTGGATCTGCCCACGCTTGTCGGCGCCAAATCCAGCATGAAGATTTTGCACCCGTTGCCGCGGGTAGATGAAATCAATGTAGCGGTGGATGCCACGCCGCACGCTTACTACTTCCAGCAAGCAGAAAACGGCGTCTATGCGCGGCAAGCCTTATTGGCTTTAGTGTTAAACGAAACGGTGTAAGAGGGGATTTATGTCGACAAAACCACAACTGCAGGTCGAGGCCATTGAACAAGGCACGGTGATTGACCACATTCCAGCCGGCTTGGGGCTGCGCTTATTGAAATTGTTTGCCCTGCTGGCCACCCACGAGCGCATCACCGTGGGCTTTAATTTAAAATCCGGCGCCCTTGGGCATAAAGATATAATTAAAATTGAGCATGTGACCTTGAGCACGGCGCAAGCGAATCAATTGGCCCTGTTTGCGCCCCAAGCGACGGTTAATTTAATTGAAGATTTTCGCGTGGTGCACAAACTCACCCCGCAACTGCCAAGCCATGTCACCGACCTGTTTAGCTGCCCTAACTCCAATTGCATCAGCCATGTTGAGCCGGTGGTCAGCCATTTTGCAGTCAAGCGCGTGCAAGACGCGGTGCGCATGCAGTGCCACTATTGCGAAAAATCCTTCCCGCAGAATTTGATGATGGTGAGCTGATTCACGCGCTTAGCCTCGGAGGCGCCGTTTAACGTAGGTCAGCCTAGCGCCTGTGGCGCGTAAGCTGACTTACAGCATGATAGCGGGTGCCAGCGGCGGCTTGGCTAGTTTATCTAGCCGAGAAGGTGGGCGTGGGGTTTAGGTTATGGCCGCCCGCTCGGCACGTTGCGCAAAGGTGCGGCAGGCTTGGCCAAAGGCGGTGAAAATGTGCACCGAGGTGGGGTTTTCCTGTGCTTTCCACTCCGG
>JBOFMA010000184.1:0-2201 GCA_051658125.1 Aeromonas sp. | reverse complement strand
TGGTGGCATTCATGAGTATCGACAGGGAGAAGCCCCGCCACAGATAACGGAGCTAACCGGAGACCAGCAGATTATTTTGGCTGTATTGGGTGAACGCTACCGACAAATTTATTCCTAAATCAGGTGCGGAATGTCGGGTATTGACGTGACTATTTTCACCAAATCGATCTAAACGACCTAAACGCTGTAAGCAATCTTCAGCGCTGGTGATTTCTGCCACCATATAATCACAGCTGATATTAAGCGATGCTTGTACTATCGGCCCACTGCGTAGCACTTCATATTTACGAGTACCTCCGCGCTTGTATGCTTCATACACTTCAGCAAACCATTTACGCTTATCACTCTTAATAAACTTTGAATGTAGCAATACAGCATTCTCATTGTGCTGATTTGCAATAAAACTGTTTTGTGCCGTTAGCGCCATGTTACTGATCACAAAAGTACAACCACTTTGCTGAGCAAATAGAGGATTTGTTTTGCTCAAAATTGTATCATCAAATATTTTAAAATCAATCTGATATTGGCTTGGGTTGAACGAGGGCATGACTTTAATATCATCAGGATGAATACCAAGCAAATCTTCAACAAATAAATAATGTGGTGTTGCCGACACTAATAAAGTCTTCGCTTGAGCTTGTTGCCTTTTTTTTGCGGCAATTAGTTCTGCAAATAGCAAATTAAATGCTGGCATGTTGACGTACTCATGGAACTCATCAAATACTACATGCACATTTAAAAAGTCAATAAGCGTATTCGCTTTAGTGTGACTTATTACTGAGCCGAGTATTTGATCCATGGTTGTGATAACTATATCGCCGGAAAAATTTTTATCATCAGCAATAGGGTTATCCCATTGATTATGGAATTTAAATTCACCCGTATTTATTTCAATTATGCTATTAGGTAGGTACTGATCGGAGGTCAATTCATAAAACAAACCTTGGCAGACTTGTACGCGAGGACAAACCCAAATAATCCGTTTAGCGCCCTGCAATTTTGCCCACTCTAAAGCAATTTTAGTTTTGCCACAGCCTGCAGCCCCCGCGAGCACTGCTATATCTTCGGCTGAGGTTAGTTGCTTAGCGATATCGCTTTGCTTTTTACTGCGCTCACTCATTGGGAAAAAGGCACTTAAGCAAGTATCAATATCAGAGCTGAGTGTGGTTTCCACTTCAAGTAGCTCGGTCACTATTTGCTCTAACTTACGCTCAAAAATGGCAATGTGTAACTCTGCTGCGCTTAATGCCGATACGCTACGATCAGCAGAGATCAAACAAGCACGTGCAATGTTGTTTCGTGCATTAACACCGACATTGGCGCTATTAGCCGATACCGACTCTTCAAATTCATATTCTTTGTAACTAGGAACATGTAAGGATGCAGGTATTTTATACTCTAGCTCCGTTATATCCTCTTGCAAAAACGATTTTTCTAAAAATGAACAATCTAAAGATCGATATTTTTTATCAATACCTATAACCTGCTTAAGCAGTGTTTGAGCTTGACCTACAATAGCGGATAAATCTTTATCTTTTTGATTTGATACTAGTTTTTTGCTGATATCCTTATAGGTGTCAAAACCATTTTTTTCTTTACGAAATGGCTTAGCATGATGCCAATAAATTACATGTCTAAGAGTTTCTTTATTGGGTGTATTTATAACTTTTAATTCTTGGCCATCGAGTAGTTGATAGAGTAACAGCGACACTTCATTATGTCTTGGGTGTTTATCAAAGCTAAATTTTGCATCATCAATATGTTGACCATCTTCTGCTGTGTACTCTTTCTTTTTAGGGTTGGTTACCCACTCTTGAAACTTTGGATCAACTTTTCCTAAATCATGAAAACAACCTGAAATAAAATTCGTAATTGAAAGCTGTGTATTGTCTGGAAATAACTGGCGGTGAAGCTGCTCAGCAACATAGCCGACTGCAAATAAATGCTCACTCAGTGGCTGTAATTGTGTATTGGCATACAATATGCCTTGCTTTGGTTTGCCTGTTACAACATCCATAAAAATATCTTTCTCCGTACTATTCACTGGCACGAAACCTTCACTATTAAATTTTTTCTTATTCCCCACCACCCATAAGAATTGGCTGCGTGAACGGGAGCGGATCCAGTGGCAACTGACGGCAGTACTGCGACTGGCGGTTTGGCGTAGCATTTTTTTAACCGTTAGCAGGCCATCTTCAGTG
>JBOFMA010000183.1:0-1739 GCA_051658125.1 Aeromonas sp. | reverse complement strand
ACTTCCGTGATTAACCTTATTTAGCGCGGCTGGAATAGACTCCACGCCTTAAACGCCAGTCCTAATTTGGCGCATAAAAAAACCCAACGCCTTGGCGTTGGGTTTTTTGTTACCTCAAGTTGGCTTAGAACTTGTAGGTAGCAGAGAAGTAGTGGCTAAAGCCGCTCGATTTCCATGGAGTACCGTCATACGCTGCAGAACCATCTTTGGTACCGTAGGCATCCATAAAGTACTTCAGGCCGTAACCGACAGCGTAACGCTCTGAATGCCAGTAGATACCATGGAAGGTTGCCATGTTGTCGCTAGTGCGATCTGCACGACCATGAGTATCCATATCAAACGCGTAATCAAGGTAACCTTGATAGGCCAAGAAACTGCCGTTAGCAAAGTTGTGCACTGGCTTAAACCAGTTCATTGAGAACTGCCAGCCATTCCAAGAGCCTTCTTCTTCAGTAAAGAACTGGTTTTCTGTGGCATGACGAGCATATAAATTCATACCCATTTTACCAAACCAAGGCACTTGAACATCACTGCCTAAACCAACCAGCTGCTCCATCTGGTTATCGCCCACATTATGCAATGTCGCGATATATAGCTCTTGTACTGGGCCAAAAGCGAAGTCCTTACCAGTCACGCCATCAAGAGAGATTCTTGGCGCAAACTTCATGAACAAGTTTTGACCTTTGTGCTTATTGCTATGACGTGAATCAAAAATATCAAACGCGTCTACATAGCCATACAGGTCGAAAATACCAGAGCGGCCACCAAATTCCATTTCCAGATAGGTGTCGTTGTAATCTTCTTCGCCAGTAGTAAACGGACGCTGATCGATAGTGTGCATCACATTGAACTGCATCCACTTGTAATCGTTTTTGTGGATGTTGTCGCTGTAGTCAGCGGCCATTGCGGGCATTGCAGAAGCGGCGAGCACGCCGGCAGCGATCAAAGTCTTAGCAAACTTAGCCATGTGATAGCTCTCTTGTGGGTGTGCACGCTGACGCGCGCAAGGTAGACAGGCGGGGTAAAAAACTACCCCGATAAAACTGGCGCGTATTTTATGCAAAAAAATTTGAGGAAAAAACAACTTGCTGGGAACTTTCTAGAAAAGTGTGAGTCACGTCACGCAATCGTTTGCCACGCAGTGCCGGTGTGCTTACAACAAGCGTCAGGTGGTGGCCAGCAGGGCGCGAAAGTCACATCGCTACGCAAACAACCGCCGGCCGCGCCAAAAAAAAGAGGCCAACCGCTAGGCCGCCCTCGTGTGCAGTGCCTACCCGCACCACATCTATTGCGGCTATTGCGGCGCCGTTTGATACAGCTGCTTTTGATAAGCCAAATTGCCCCACAACGCCAAGCCCAATGCGTGGCGCTTTAACTCAGCCGGTTGCTCGGCCGGCGTTAACGCGCCGCGCGTGGCATCGTACACATAGCCTTGCGCTGGCTGCTCGGGCTGCAAGATCACCACATCGTGCCCGCGCATATAAGCAAAATTTTTGTCGTACTGCATCATGGCGCGCCCGGGCCAATCGGCCGGCATTTGCGTTAAATCCTTGCCCAGCATCGGGTATTCGGCGCTAATGCCCATTAACGACAATAGCGTCGGCGCCATATCAATTTGGCTGAGCACGCGGCGATCTTGCTGTGCGCTCACGCCGCTCCCCACGATGACCCCCGGAATATGAAAGCGCTTGATCGGCACCAATTCGCTGCCGGCGGCGCGGCTGTCGTGGTCGGCAATC
>JBOFMA010000182.1:0-4817 GCA_051658125.1 Aeromonas sp. | reverse complement strand
GATTTCTTCGTCCTCTGCGTTCAGATGAGGGAGTTGATGGATGGCCTCCGGTCGCCAAGTTGGCTGCGGCAAGGCCAAGGCGGCTAACTGTTTGCGCCCCGCGGCGCTAATACCACCGTGGTAACTCACCTCGCCTTGGGCTGAAACTGACTTTTTCTCGCCCGGATTCCACAGACTAAAGAAGCTCGTCAAGTCATAGCCACTGACATAAGAGGCACACACCAACAATAGATCGGCATCATTCAAACCGGTTGCGGCGGAGGAGCAGTAGTTGTTCTCCCGATCGCCAATACGGTCGCCGCGTGCTTTGCGGTGCATTAATTTATAAAAATTCCAGCCGGCATCGTCATTAAACACGGCAGGGCGTTCAGCGCCTTCGGCGTACCAATGGTTCAGGTTAAAATGCCGCTGGGCCCAAATTTTCAGCTGACCAAACATTACCAAACGCAAACCAGCATCGGCCTCACTCCAGCCATGGCCGCGATGGCGCACCAGCCACAGCGGCGCCTTTTGGATCGCCACCTCAATACGCCCCATCTTGTTGTGGGGAGCAGGGCGCTGCTCTTGCATATACAGCGTGAACACATTGTTGGCCACCTCGGTGCTACCGGTCACCGTCAGTGGGGCTTGCGCTAGGTTATGTCCTAACTCATGCCACAAGCGCCAATCGTTATCCGGCGTGGTCGGCAGGTGCGGTTGCAGTGGCTGGTAGTCCGTGCCTTGCATCGGATAACCCGAATGTGCAGTACCCGCACTGATTTGCAGATCGTTAATCCAACGGTGACGGTGATTTGGCAACGCCATGGCGGTAAAACGTCGATGTTCACCGCTAAATGTCCGTTCATCGCGGCCATAAAAATCACTGGCGGCTTCGGCCACAACATTCATTTTCTCCGCAAATAACGCCACATCCGCATGGATGACATTCTGCACTGGAGTCGTGTAAATAAAGTGCCCAGTATCAATTTCTGCCATCGGCACATCCGCATTAATCGGTTGCAGCCAGCGGCCGTCGCGCCACAGTGCCGCCTTAAGTACGCCTGAAAACTGATAATCAACACTAGCTGCAGGGTTGTTGCCCGCTTCTGGTGTGACATAAATCAAACCGCCATACGGCACACTAAAGCTCAAACTGCTGCCGTCATAGTTAAAGCGATGGCTGACCCGGGGCGGGCGCTTGAGCGCTTGCTCGTGCTGCGACAGGCCGGTTAAATCATCAGCCAGCGCCACGGTGATCGTGGCCGGCGCGCCACCGCTAACACTTACGCTGCCGTGTTGCGGCGCCCATAAACCGGTCGATTGCATGTTGCCCACCAGCGCGCTAACCGGTTGCTGGTACGGGGTGATCGCCACCGTTTCGCTGCTTGGATTGCCACTGGCTAAACCGGGATAGGTGGTGGTATCGACTTTAATGCGCTGATCCCAATAGCTGCGCCCAAGCAATAAACGCGTTAGGGGTTTTTCCCGATAGTTCAGCGGGTAGCTAGGGTTTAACTCATCATTACCGGTCAACAAGCCAAATTCGAACAACTGGCTGCGTAATTCGGTGCTGCAGGCAAACGGCGCCGCATGGCGATTCTGGCTGTAGCAATTGAGCAGCGTCAGAGCCAACGCATCGTTAGGGCCTTGCGCAGTGTAAAAATCCAAGTTATTCCACAAGCGCACAGACAACGTGTCAAAGGTGCTTTGCAGCGCACTACTGCTCAAACGCGCGCCTTGGCTGCCGTTGCTGCGATAGTAAATTTCATGCTGCAGCAACTGATCTAACTGCTCGCCGAGTGTGCGCGGGCGTGCTAGCGCATCGAGCACCTCGCTATTGATGTAGTGGCGGGCAAACGGCACGCGCTGGTAGTTATTGCCGGCCGTGTAAAAACCATGACCTTTACGCACCTCAATACAGCGCACTTCGTAGGCATAGTCCTCATCAGTGCACACTGGAATTTTATTGTTCCAAATCGACTGAAAGCGTGCGACCGCCGCATCACGTTCAGTCGCATTCTTGACCGGCAAATAGGCTGGCTTCGAGAACGTCGAGCCATCGGGCAGCGTTTCACTAAAGGTATGCAGTTTGGTGGTCACGCCACCGCTCCACACCACAGTGCCATCGGCCGTTACGCTCGCGCGATCAATGTGGTGGTTGTTTAAACGCTCATACAATACCGCATCGCTCGGGCCGCGCGCGTGCGCCGAAATACTCGTTGGCACGCCATCGGGGCCTAATTCGCACTTATAGCCGGTGCCACAATAGGTTTGAATAACATTGCCTTTGGCGGTATTACCGCCACCGAGCACGACACCAGCACTGTCGGCCAATTTGGCAATCGGCTCGGGATTGGTCTCACGAATCGCATCGGCAAACACGATATGCCCACCAGCATTGACATAACGCATCAAGGCGTCGATGTCCGCCGCCGTCAACAGTGGCTGTTGCAGGTCCGACACGGTTTCAACCTCATCGGTCGCGACGGCGCCACGCGGCGCATAGGCTTGCAGCAACAGCACCGGGGTAGAACTCGGATCCAGATGCGCAAACCCACCCGATGCCAACGGTTGTAGGGCTAAATTAAACTGCTCATCGACAAAATACGGGTACAGGTAGGGAGTGAGATCTTCGTTACTATCAGTGCCGGCAATCGACATCAAACCTTGGCTGATGTTGGTGCCTAGCGTGAGTGAGCCCAAACCATCGGCGTAAGTTGGGTGTAACCACGTCAGTAAATTGCGCAGCAAACGCGCCATATTGCCTTGATCATACGAGCCTGCTTGGGTCGGATCGGCAGCAACGCCTTGTTCAGAGTAATCGCAACGCCCTTCACCTACCATCAATTGCTGATTGGTGGCCCAAAAGCTATCAGGACACGACAATACAAACGGATAAAATACGCTGCCCAAAAACACCACGCGTCCCTGACCAATTTGCCCCGCACTCATCCCCGGCAAGTGGTGGAAGGTCATATTGCTGGCCGCAGCCAAAGGCGGGCGCTTGAGGGTGATATCGGCGTAATCTGGTCCGATTAACGCGCCATTGACAAAATACGGCTGATTCCCCTCCGGTTCCCAAATCAGCTCATCCCCCGGCGCTACGGCGCGGTTTTTATCTTGGCGCGTTTTTAACAGCGGAAAAGCCTGAGGCCCAATAGGCAAGTTGGCCATCAGGCTCGGGTAACCGGCCTCGCCATAAAATGAGCCTTGCGCATTAAACAGGTGCACCTGATCGATACCCCTGAAAATGGCATCGATATGCTGGCGCGCAGCATCCTCGGCGGTACCAAGCACGCTAGGTTCGCGCGCACTAAACCGCTCGGCCCCGCCTAGCATCTGATCAATGTCTTTCGCTAGGCCATGAGTAAATTGCGCCTCAAACTCGTTAGGCAACGCTTGCTCGCTACCGGCAAGGCGCGCGCCATTGGGCAGGCTCAAGTTGATGATGCCATTAATGGCATTGGGATAACGCGCAAACACCTGATGCACAAGCGGCGCAAAGCCAACCCCTTGCTCGGTCGGCGTCGCGTAGCGTTCAACCAGTTGCTGTAGGTTGTGCTGCTTTAATTCATTGCGCGTGACATCGCCCAACTTATACTCGACTTGGTTACCTTTAACGCTACCCAAGGCGAAGGTATCAATCCCCAGCGTGATCGTTTCACCCCAGCGATAGTTGAGCATGCCATCACTGTCGGTGATACCGCGACTCGAGTCGGTGTAATAAGCAATTCCAGCCAGCGGACGACCGCGGGCATCGTGCAAGCGGCTGCTGGTCGGCGTCTGCATCTCAAGCGAAGGACGATAAGCCAGACTCTCTTCGGCATGACTAGAGACAAATGTGCTGTCTAAATCATTCGAGGCATCTGGATTGACGGCAGGCACCAAGCGCGCATCGATATGTGCGCTCGGTGCCTGCTCAATCTGATCCGTCAAGCGCTCTTGGTGCGCTAACACCGATTCAATCACCCCAGGATCGCGCACGGTTTGCCCATACAGATCGGCGATATCAAAGCTGCTCAGCGCATCTAGGCAGATTTGCTCGGGATCAGCGCGGCAGGTGTCGATGTTCTTAATCAACTCGCTAGCTAATTGCTTTTGTTCACTGTCGGTAAGCAGCGGATCTTGGCTTAAATCAAAAGTGGTGATATTGCGCCGCGCACGGCGGCTATCTAGCTGCGGCACCTCGCTTTCTATGCGCAGCAGTTGCAAAGGACCAAACGTGCACAGCACTTCATCGCCTGGCTCATAGTGAAACTCGCCGCGTTCGTTGAGCATCTGGCCATTGCACTCCACATGGCCACTGATCATTTGGCTGTTCGAGCTCAAGCGCCCCACGCGCTGCGTCGGTGAGGGTGGCAAGGGATCGGCCGCCGGCCCTTCTCCTTCAGGCAACTCAGGCAGATCGGGGGTAGTGTCCTGATCGGGCACGGCTTCTCCTCCTTCCGGCAGTTCGGGCAATTCTGGGCCCGACATATCTGGCGTAGGGATTTCCGGCTCAGGCAATTCAGGGACCTCTGGGATCTCAGGTTCCGGTTCTGGCTCGGGCAATTCAGGCTCAGGTTCCGGTTCTGGCTCGGGCAATTCAGGCTCAGGGGCAGGTAACTCGGGTTCCGGCTCGGGCAATTCAGGCTCAGGGGCAGGTAACTCGGGTTCTGGCTCGGGCAATTCAGGCTCAGGGGCAGGTAACTCGGGTTCCGGCTCGGGCAAACTGGGGGTCTCTGGCTCAGGCGCGGGCGCTGTATCAGGGACAGGTTTTTGGGGATCTTCTGGTCGTTCAGGTGCGTCAGGGTTTAGCGGTGGTTGGGCACCTGGCGCGCCGATAAAGCCCGGCTGGC
>JBOFMA010000181.1:0-15448 GCA_051658125.1 Aeromonas sp. | reverse complement strand
CTAACCGAATGCGGAGCGGTAGTTCAGTCGGTTAGAATACCGGCCTGTCACGCCGGGGGTCGCGGGTTCGAGTCCCGTCCGCTCCGCCACTATTTAAAAGCCCAGTCGAAAGACTGGGCTTTTTTCTTGTCTGCGTTTTTCAATGCTATGTTCCCCCGCAAATTAAATATGCCACTGCTTACGACGCAGGGTTTTGTGCTGACGCTGCTCAAATAGGGTCGCATCTTTTTGCTGTGCGGCGATAAATTGTGCCAAGCCGAGCATCAATTGCCGCGGCAGTGACTCCATCGGTTCACGCCACGCTTGTAGGCAGCGCCGGCCAGGGATCAGCGACTCTTGATAGATGCGTAGCAATTGGCTTGGCCAGTGCTCCAGCGTGGGTGTGCGTTTGAGCAAATAAGCCGCGGCCGGTTCGCGCGCATAGAAGTACTGCACTTGCGCCAGATCGGCTCGCGTTAGAGCACAGTCGTTAATTGGGCACATCAAATGTTTGCCGCTGGCCAAATCGATAAAGTGGCCTCGCTGGCGGCAGAGTAAGATGCGGTACCAAGGCAGTTGCACTTCTAATGGGTAGCCGCGTAACTCATAAGCCAGCCAATACTGACATTGCGCCGTCGGGCAGGCGTTGCGCGCCGCTTCTAAGCTTAAAATCAGCTGTTTGGCTTGGCTGGCGGTGAACGAGAGCCGCATAAAACCTCCTAGTTGCTGAAACAATCCACACTATCCGTGGCGTGCTGGTTTATTGTGCCGCTAGCCTGCTTTAAAATGGCTCTCCCAGAGGAGATCTCATGACCGCCATTGTTGCCCCCGCGCCTTTTACACCGCTTGCTCTACTACAGACCGTTTTCGGTTATCAAGAGTTTCGTGCCGGCCAATTAGAGATCATCGAACAGCTCATCGCTGGGCGTGATGCCTTGGTGTTAAAGCCAACCGGTGGCGGTAAATCGCTCTGCTATCAAATTCCAGCCTTGCTGCGCGATGGGCTTGGCGTGGTGGTTTCGCCGCTGATTTCACTGATGAAAGATCAGGTTGATAGCCTGCGCGCCAATGGCGTGGCGGCGGTGGCGATTAATTCGGCGTTAAGCCGTGACGAAATTGTGCAGCATTTTGCCGCCATACGCCGCGGCGAAATTAAGCTGGTGTATGTGTCGCCAGAGCGTTTGTTGCAGCCGGAGTTTATGCAGCGGCTTGGCGAGTTACCGCTGGCGCTGTTTGCCATTGATGAGGCGCACTGCGTATCCCAATGGGGGCATGATTTTCGACCAGAATATGCTGCGCTAGGGCGCATCAAGCAATGGTTTTCTCACGTGCCGGTGGTGGCACTCACGGCAACAGCGGATAAGGCGACGCGCTGCGATATTCTGCACCGCTTAGCGCTGGTTGATCCGTTAGTGCATATCGCTAGCTTTGATCGGCCCAATATTCGCTACAGCTTGGTGGAAAAATTTAAAGCGGCCGAGCAGTTGCTGCGGTATGTGCGCACGCAACATGGCCGCAGCGGGATTGTGTATTGTTCGAGCCGTAATCGGGTGGAAGAGGTCGCGGATCGCTTACGCCGGCACGGCTTTAAAGCGGCGCCTTATCACGCCGGTTTGCCGCTTGAACTGCGGCAAAGCACGCAAGAGGCGTTTATTAAAGATGATCTAGATATAGTGGTCGCTACCGTCGCCTTTGGCATGGGGATTGATAAACCCAATGTGCGTTTTGTGGTGCATTACGATATCCCGAAAAATATCGAATCTTACTATCAAGAGACGGGGCGGGCGGGGCGCGATGGTGAGCCAGCAGAAGCGCTGCTGCTATATGATCCGGCCGATAGTGTGCGCGTGCGCCGTTTGCTGGAAAATATTGAAAATCCGCAGCAATTGCTGGTTGAGCAGTACAAGCTTAATGTCATGGTGGCGTTTGCTGAAGCGCAAACCTGTCGCCGCCAAGTGCTGCTTAATTATTTTGGTGAGTACAACGGCAAGCCGTGTGGCAACTGTGATATCTGCCTTGATCCGCCGCAAAGCTATGACGGCACGCGCGATGCCCAGATGGCGCTCTCGTGTGTGTGGCGGGTTGGGCAAGCCTTTGGGGTTGGCTATGTGGTAGAGGTGCTGCGTGGCTCGCTTAACCAGCGCATTAAAGAGTATGGCCACGATAAGTTATCTACCTATGGCTTAGGTAAAGCGTACAGTCATGAGCACTGGCTGAGTGTGATTCGCCAGCTCATTCATAAGGGCCTGTTGCTGCAAAACATCACGCGCAATTTGGTGCTGCAACTGACCGAAGCGGCGCGGCCGGTGTTGCGCGGTGACGTCGTGTTTGAACTGGCGGTGCCGCGCTTACAACCGCTCTCGGCGAGCAAAGCGGCGCGGGTCGATCCACTAGCGGGGCGCAATTACGACAAAGCGCTGTTTAAGCGCCTGCGCCATTTGCGCAAACAGATCGCCGAAGAGGAAGAAATCCCGCCGTATGTGGTGTTTAACGATGTCACCTTGGCGGAAATGGCGCAGTTTTTGCCGCTCACTGAAGATGATTTGCTGGCCATTAACGGCGTTGGCCAGCGGAAATTAGAACGCTTTGGCGAGCAATTTTTAGCGCTGATCTTGTCCCACTGCCGTGGTTAAGTCGCCATTACAGCACTGGATCGACGGGCGCTTTGGCGGCATGTAGCAGCAGCGCCAGCAAATGTTGCGGCGCGTTGGCCAGCAATCGGCCGCCTTGGCCACACACCTCACCGTTGGGTAAAAAGCTTAATTTGGCTAACGACCACGCGTCATCGGCATAGATGTGCACGCTGCCATACAAGCGGCCATCCTCGCCTAAATGACTGCGCAGACGCAGGCAGCGCTCTTCACCTAGCAGGGTAAATTCGCGCTTTAATGGCGCCGACTCCTCGTACGCCGGCCAGGCAAAAAAGCTGTGGCTTTCGGCCAGCACACTGGCTTGCTGGCATAACTGTTCAAACAACTCGCACAAGGCGTGAAAATCGCGATCAAGTTGCCGCGCAAGGGCTGCGGGCGGCAGTTGACCGGCTGGCATTGCTGATGTGGACGTGTGTGGCATAGAGGGCTCCTGCTTCATCCTTAAAGAGTGCACTGCTAACGTTGCGCTCGGCGTGCGCGCGCGTCAAGTGGACATTTTTCACCTAAATCTGCCGCCATTTGTGCTGTGCGGCGGCAAAGTGGGTCGCAATTTGCGCTGTTTACTGGCAGGCTCAAACACTACTTCATCTGATAAGGAGATCTGTGATGAGTCATACCGTTACCCTGCAAGGCAAGCCAGTGCTCGTTGCGGGCCATTTTCCAAGCGTTGGCCAGTTGGCCAAACCGTTCACCTTGGTCGACCAACAGTTACACGACATCACGCTGGAAAGCCTCGGCACTGCGCGTAAAGTGTTGAATATTTTCCCCAGCATTGACACGCCCACCTGCGCCACCTCGGTGCGTAAATTTAATCAAGCCGCCGGCGCACTGGCTAACACCGAAGTGCTGTGCATTTCCGCCGACCTGCCCTTTGCCCAACAGCGTTTTTGCGCCGCAGAAGGGTTAAACCAAGTGCGCACCTTGTCTACCATGCGCGGTGCGCAATTTATGCATGACTATGGGGTGGCATTTAGCAATGGTCCGCTGCAGGGCTTAACGACCCGCGCGGTGGTGGTGCTCGATGAGCACAACCAAGTGCTCTATAGCCAGCGGGTGGCTGAAATCGCCGATGAGCCTGACTATGCGGCCGCTTTGGCGGCGCTGGGCTAATGCAATAGCACGGGGCGCGCACGTAAAGCGCCCCATTAGCTGACTTTTGCCGGTGAACTGGCTAGACTGCGGGCTTTTGGCCGGAGTGCGCCGTGTCTTTTTCCTCTTTTACTTTAGCGGCGAATTTACAGGCCGTCATTGACCCCCATTTTTTACCCACGCCCATTCAGGCCGCCTTGATCCCTGCCGCGCTCGCTGGGCATGATGTGCTGGCGTTAGCGCCGACCGGCAGTGGCAAAACCTTGGCCTATGCGTTGCCGTTGCTGCAGCGCTTAGCTTCAGTTGCGCCCACAACTCGCACGTCCGCGTCTCCCACATCTGCCGCGCCCAGTGCTTCACTCGTCCCCGCGCCGCGTGGCTTAGTCTTGGTGCCGACGCGGGAGTTAGCGATGCAGGTGCAAGAGACCTTGCTGCCACTGGCCGCTGCGTGCGATCTGTGCGTGCAGATGCTTTGCGGCGGCATTGACGTGACGGCGCAAATCGAAGCCTTGGCGGCGGGAGCCGATATTTTGGTGGCTACTCCAGGGCGTTTGCAGGCGCTCTTGGCGGCCCAGCAAGTTGAGTTAAGCCAAGTGCAACTGCTGGTGATTGATGAGGCGGATCGCTTGCTGGAACTGGGTTTTTGGCCGACGGTGTCGCAGCTTATCCAAGCCTTGCCCGACGCGCGGCAAAGCCTGCTGTGTTCGGCGACCTTACCCGCCGCGCTCGAGGCCTTGGCCGCGCAATTGCTGCGAGAGCCGCAGCGTATTAGTGTTACGCCCAGCGCAGTCGCTCCCGTGCTTAGCACGCACTATTTAGTTAATAAAAGTCGCAAAGTGGCCGCGCTGCAGGCGCTATTGGCCGAGCAGGCCTGGCCACAGGTGCTGGTATTTATCCGCCAGCGCGAGGAAGCCGATAGCGTGGCGAAAAAGCTTAGCAAAGCCGGCATTCGCGCCGCGGCGCTACATGGCGATAAGGAGATGGCAGCGCGCAGCGCTGTGCTAGCCGCTTTTAAAGCCGGTGAGTTGCAGGTGTTGGTGGCTACCGATTTGTTGGCGCGCGGCATTCATATTGAAGCGCTGCCAGTGGTGGTGAATTTAGATCTGCCGAGCAATGCGGCGATGTATGTGCATCGGGTGGGGCGCACTGCGCGTGCAGGGCAAGGCGGACAGGTGGTGTCGTTACTTAGTCACGCTGACAGCGAAGCGCTGGCGGCAATTCGTGCGTTAACGGGTGAGGCGATGCCGCTGGCCGCGCTGGCGCAGTTTCCGCTCACTGATCCGCTGCCATCGGGCAGTGGCAAACGCGCCCCGCGCGATAAAAGCGCTAATCGGCGCAGCGCGCAAAAAAGTAGTATTAAGCAGTTTATGCCGCGGGCGGCCAAGCGGGGCTAACGTGCGTTCGGTGTGAACCAAGTGGCTAGCCGATGGTATAGCTAGCCACCGGCAGGCTTAGCGGCCTGATTCGGCGATCACGCGGGCGATGATGTCGGCGCGTGCAGTGGCGTTGAGTTCGCCTAACGCAATCAGACCCGCTTTAAAGATCACACTTTTTGGCAGGCTGACATCATCTAGGGTGGTGATGGCCTCGATGTGCATATCGTTTAGGCGGCTGGCGTCGCGGTGGCTTAAGTTCACTTGGGTGTTGAGCACCTGCTTGCCTTTTTTCTTCGGCACGGCCGGTTTGGCTGCTTGCTCAACGTCGTCTTGTGGCTCGTCATCAAAATCGTAAATCGACATACATCATCCTATTAGGTGTAGGGAAGGGCTTACCAATCTTCGTTGCGCACAAAGGCACGCCACGAGGTTAGCACTTGGGCAAAATCTTCTAAGCCACAAAAAGCGATCTGTTCATCATCGTAGTAGGCTAGATCATCGAGATCTTCGCCGGCCTCAATGGCGAGCACATTGGCTTTAATTTCAGCTTCTTCATGGGTCAGCAGCAGCGAGTAGTCACCGCCTAAGCGGTGATAGTCGCCGCGCGCACGCTGGCTGAGGGCGGCAATCACGCTAAACAGTTCGTTAAGGATCTGCTCATCCTGGCCCACTTCATCGATCAGCCATTGGCCAAGCGCTTCATGGCCCATGGAAAAGCGGGCGCGATAACCGCCGAGCGGATCGCGGCGAAATTCATAGTCCATAACACACTCTCGTCAGCAAACGGCGCCAAGCGGCATAAGTGGCGGCTATTCTAGCGATCCCCCTGCCGCTTGTCTTGAACATGTGGCATCTTTGTGCGCCGCGGCGCTCTCGGCCGTGGTGAACCAGCAAGCAGAGGGCAAGGTAATGCAACTAAATGAAAATCTCGCGTGGCAGATTGTGCACCGCGCGATGAAAATCCTCTCTTTTTCCGTCAACGTCATGGATGCCAACGGCTACATCATTGCCTCGGGCGATCCGGCGCGGCGCTATCAGCGGCATGAAGGCGCGGTGCTGGCGCTGCTAGAAAACCGCGTGGTTGAGATCAGTGCCCGCGCCGCCGATGCCCTAAAAGGCGTGCGCCCGGGGATTAACTTGCCAATTGCCTACCAGTCGCAACTCGTCGGGGTAATTGGTTTATCTGGCGATCCGGACGAGGTGCGTGCTTATGCCGAATTAGTGCGCATGACCGCCGAGTTAATGCTTGAACAAGCGGCACTCACCGAGCAATTGCAGTGGGATCGGCGCCACCAAGAAGAGTGGGTGTTGCAGTTGCTGCGGGGGGAAAGCTCGCCGGCAGAGCTGCGGCAAACCGCGCGCTTACTTGGTCTGGAAGTTGATGCGCCGCGTGTGGTGGCCATTTTGCGCCCAGAAGAGGCCACGCCGGCTCGCCTGCGCGAGTTGGTGCATCTGCTGGAAGTCCCCGCACGGGACAATTTAGTCGCATTGAATGGCTTAGAAGAGGTAGTGGTGTTAAAACCGGTGCAACTGGTGAGTGGGCACTGGGACAGTGCGCAAGAACGCAGCAAGATAAAGCAATTTATGCGCAAATTGCCTAACTTTAAGTGCAAAATCGCCGTGGGGAGTTTTTTCCCCGGGCTGGCGGGATTGGCGCAATCTTACCAAACCGCGCGCGCGACGTTGCGTGTGGGACGTCAGCAAGCGCCAACGCGCTCGGTGTATTTTTTCAGTGATTACCGCTTGCCGGTGCTGCTCGATGGCTTGGCGCACTCGTGGCAGGCCGATGAGTTACGCTCGCCCTTGCTAGCGCTAAAGCAAAGTGACAGCAAAGGCGTGCTGCAAAAAACGCTGCGCAGTTATTTTGCGCAAAATTGTGATCTGACGCGCTGTGCGGCGCAGCTGTTTATTCACCCGAATACGTTGCGCTATCGGCTGGCAAAGATTGAGCAGATAACTGGCTTATATTTCAATAACTTAGATGACAAATTTAGTCTGTATTTGAGTTTCAATTTGCTGCGCTAAATTGGACGAAAGCACAAAAAAAGGCACATTGGCGCACAAAATTTTGGTGTTTCGTACAAAGCATTCCTTGTCTTAATGGCCATAATGGCGACCAATTTTGTTTTCGCTGTACAAAAAAGGTGCCCGTTATGATCCCCGTCTCCGCGCTTGGTGCAATTGCTGCCCTGAGTATCGCAATTTTTCTTATTCTGAAAAAAGTGCCGCCGGCGTACGGCATGATCATCGGCGCCTTGGCCGGTGGCCTGATTGGCGGCGCCGAATTGACGCAAACCGTCAGTTTGATGATTGGTGGCGCGCAAGGCATCACCACCGCGGTGATGCGCATTTTGGCCGCGGGTGTGCTGGCCGGCGTGCTGATTGAGTCAGGCGCAGCGACCACCATTGCTGAAACCATCGTGAAAAAATTGGGCGAAACCCGTGCGCTGCTGGCGCTGGCTTTGGCCACCTTGATCCTGACTGCGGTGGGGGTGTTTGTCGATGTAGCGGTGATCACGGTGGCGCCGATTGCGCTGGCCATTGCGCGCCGCGCCGATCTGTCGAAAGCGGCGATTTTGCTGGCGATGATTGGCGGCGGTAAAGCCGGCAACGTTATGTCACCGAATCCGAATGCGATTTCTGCAGCGGATGCCTTTCATCTGCCGTTGACCTCGGTGATGGCCGCAGGGGTGATCCCAGGGTTATGCGGTTTGGCGATGGCCTATTGGTTGGCGAAGCGCTTAAATCATAAAGGCAGCAAAGTGGCGGCCAATGAAGTGGTGGAATTTACTGGTGGCCAATTGCCGAGTTTTGCTACCGCTATTAGCGCGCCGTTGGTGGCCATTTTACTGCTGGCCCTGCGCCCGCTGGCAGGCATTGTGGTTGACCCGTTGATCGCGTTGCCCTTGGGCGGCTTAGTTGGCGCGGCCTTGATGGGTAAAGTTAAGCAACTTAATCACTATGCCGTGGCGGGCTTATCGCGCATGGCGCCGGTGGCCATCATGCTGCTGGGTACCGGCACCTTGGCGGGGATTATCGCTAACTCCGGCTTAAAAGATCTGCTGATCTCGGGGCTGACCGCCTCTGGCCTGCCTTCTTACTTGCTGGCCCCAATCTCGGGCGCGTTGATGTCACTGGCGACAGCGTCAACGACCGCCGGTACTGTGGTGGCTTCCAATGTCTTTAGTTCCACCTTGCTGGAGTTGGGCGTTAGCGGCTTGGCCGGCGCAGCCATGATCCATGCCGGTGCCACCGTGTTTGACCACATGCCCCATGGCTCGTTTTTCCACGCCACCGGCGGCAGCGTGCATTTGGGCGTGAGTGAGCGCTTGAAGTTAATTCCTTATGAAACGGCGGTCGGTTTAGTTATCGCGGCGGTTTCTACCTTGTTATTTGGCGTGTTTGGTGTGGCTTAAAGGATCTGTGATGAAAATTGTAATTGCCCCTGATTCATTTAAAGAGAGTTTGAGCGCGCTGGCGGTGGCTGAGGCTATCGAAGCTGGGTTTAAGCAGGTGTTTCCTAACGCGACCTACGTCAAATTGCCGATGGCCGATGGTGGCGAAGGCACGGTGCAATCCTTGGTGGATGCTACCGGCGGACAGATCATCGAAGTGCCGGTGACGGCACCGCTCGGCAATCCGGTGACGGGCTTTTTTGGCCTGCTAGGCGATGGCCGGCGCGCGGTGATTGAGATGGCGGCCGCCTCAGGCTTGCATCTGGTGGTGCCGGCGGCGCGTAACCCGTTGCTGACGTCGAGTTTTGGTACCGGTGAGTTGATTTTGGCGGCGCTGGATCGCGGTGTGCGTCACTTGATCATCGGCATTGGCGGCAGCGCCACCAATGATGGCGGCGCCGGTATGATCCAAGCCTTGGGCGGCCAGTTGTTAGATGCCAAGGGCGTGGCGCTCGGTGCGGGCGGTGGTGCCTTGGGGCAACTGGCAAAAATTGATTTAAGCGGCTTAGATGCGCGTTTGGCCGAGTGTGTGATTGAAGTAGCCTGCGATGTGGATAACCCGCTGTGTGGCCCAAGTGGCGCTTCGCATGTGTTTGGTCCGCAAAAAGGCGCTACACCAGCCATGGTCGCGGAGCTTGATCGCCACTTAGCGCATTACGGCGCGTGCATTGAACAGGCCACCGGCCGTACGGTGCTAAATGTGGCTGGTGCGGGCGCCGCCGGCGGTATGGGCGCGGCGCTGGTGGGCCTGCTGGGCGCCATGCTAAAGCCTGGTATTGGCATTGTGATTGACGCGTTGGCCTTGGCCGATGCGGTGAAAGATGCCGATTTAGTGATCACCGGTGAAGGGCGTATTGATAGCCAAACAATTCACGGCAAAACCCCTATCGGGGTGGCGCGCTGCGCCAAGCAGTTTAATAAGCCGGTGATCGGTATTGCTGGCTGCTTAAGTGATGATTGCGGTGTGGTGCATGCGCACGGGCTCGATGCGGTGTTTGCGGTGGTAAATCGCGCGATGGCGCTGCCGGAAGCCCTAGAGACGGCCGCAGTGAATTTAACGCTGACGGCGCGTAACGTGGCCGCGCTGTATCAGCTTAAAGGTTAAGGTAAAAGTTTGTCCCCCAGGGCGAAAGCCCATTTTGCGGCGCTTGTTTGCTTGCCGCGTTTGCAGTACTTGCCGACCCCAAGGGGTCGGCTTTTTTATGCGCCTTGGCGGCGAAGGGATACCGCAGGGTAACGCATGAAGGCTTAGGTGGCGGCTTGCAGCAGGGCGCGGATAAGTTCAGGCAGTTGCTTGGGCGCAGCGATAGCCACGCTTTTATGCCGACTGAGTTCACCGCGCAGCAAATGGATTTGGCTTTTGGCCACTTTAAATTGTTTGGCTAAAAACTTAATTAAGTGGCTATTCGCTTGGCCATCGACGGGCGGCGCTGTGATCGCAATTTTAAGCTCATCGCCCTGCAGGCCGACGATCTGGTCGCGACTGGCTTTAGGTTGCAGCACAATATGCAGCAGCAAGGTCTCTTGCTGCCACTGCACGGCCGCCATTAGATCATCCACCACAACTGACCAAACAGGTCGCCGAGCAAAAAGTTGGCCGCCTGCAGAGCGATAAACAGCACCAGCACCGAGAGATCGAGCCCGCCCAATGCCGGTAAAATGCGACGAATGGGGCTAAGTAGGGGTTCGGTTAATTGCTGCATCACTAGTTCAATCGGGTTGCGCCCTTGGCTCACCCAGCTCAAGATCGCGCGCACCAGCAGCACCCAAAACAGCATGGAACCGAACTGCTTGAGCAGCGTTAAGCCGGCAAACAGGGCCAAGTTGAGCCAGCTAGCGACAAAAATTCCCAGCAGTTTGAGCAGAACTAATTTGCTCATCGCCACCAGTAGTGCCACCAAGACCGACGCCATATCGATGCCGGCAAAGCCTGGGATCACGCGGCGCAGCGGCACCACCAATGGGTTGGTGAGCTTGACTACGCTCTGGCTTAATGGGTTATAAAAATCGGCCCGTGCCCACTGCAGCCAAACGCGTAGCAGTACGACCATGAGATAGAGGTCAAACAGGGTGTTAATCAAAAAATAAGCACTGTTCATCATGCATCCTTTGTGTGTAAAGAGAGCGTGGCTGCGCTTTTGCTGGCGCCAAAGCGTGGTCACGCGGAAAAAATGGGGCTAAAACAACTGTTCCATTTCACTGGCACGCCCTATCGCCGCTTGCATGGCACGCGCCGTGCAGGCCGCCAGATCATCTTGGGTAAAGCTGGCAATCGCTGCGGCCGTGGTGCCGCCTTGGCTGGTCACCTGCGCCCGCAATTGGCTTAAGGGCACGTCGGGGGATTGCGCGACCAATGTCGCTGCGCCGAGCGCCGCTTGCGCTACCAATTGGCGCGCCTCGGCGGTGCTAAAGCCGAGTCGCTCGGCCTCTGTACTCATCGCTTCCATAAACAAGAAAAAGTACGCTGGCGCACTGCCGGCTGCGGCAATCACATGGTTGATGTGCGCCTCTTGTGCCACCCACAGCACTTGGCCAACGCTGCACATAATTTGGCTCGCTAGCGCCCGATCTGCGGCACTAATCACCGGATCGGCATACAAGCCGGTCATGCCTAAACCAATCGCTACTGGGGTATTGGGCATGGTGCGGATCAGGCGCGTATACCCCGCCGCCATAGCACTTAAGCGTGCGGTAGTGATGCCCGCGGCCAGCGAAATCAGCAGTTTGCCGTCAAAACTGCCGAGGTCGGCGTGCAATTGCGCCAGCACTTCGGCCATTTTTTGCGGTTTCACTGCCAAAATCAGCACGTCGCTGTGCCGCGCCGCCTCGGCATTGGTTTGTGTGGTGGCAATGGCAAAATCGGCGGCCAGCGCGCTGAGCTTTGGCTGGCTTGGGTTGGCGGCAATCATCTGGCTGGCGGGATACCCCGCTTGAATCAAGCCGGCAATGATGCTGCGACTCATATTGCCAGCGCCGATAAAGGCCAGTGTGGGCAGTGGTGCGGTAAACATCGACATGAAACGTCCTTAAGCGGCAAAGAGGGGGCAAAGCTTACCCGATATGGGCCGCAAAATAACCCTGCACGCGGTTACGGGGCCGTTGGATTTGGCGTGGAGTAATCTCTGGCGCCAAAGATGGCGCTACCCACGCGCACCAGCGTGCTGCCGTGGGCAATCGCGGGTGCTAAATCATCGCTCATGCCCATCGATAAGGTGTCTACGCTGGAATACGCCGCCGCCAAACGCTGGTAAAGCGCCTGCATGGCCGCCATCTGTGCGTTTAGTGTCGCTATATCGTCGGAATGGGCGGGAATGGCCATTAAACCGCGCAAGTGCAGATTTGGCGCGGCCGCGACCTCGGCGGCCAGCGCCAGTACCTCGCTGGCATCCGCGCCGGATTTACTCGCCTCGTGACTGATATTAACCTGCAAGCAGATATTGAGCGGCGGCAAATGGGCTGGGCGCTGGCGCGCTAAGCGGGCAATTAATTTGCTCGAATCCACACTTTGCACCCAAGCAAAATGTTCAGCTACTAACTTGGATTTATTTGATTGCAAGGGGCCGATAAAATGCCACTCAATCTCGCCATAGCCGCCTTGCTCGCGTAGGGTAGTTATTTTCGCCACCGCCTCTTGGGCATAAGATTCGCCAAAGCAGCGCTGCCCTGCCGCATAGGCGTCCATGATGGCGTGCAGCGGTTTGGTTTTGCTCACGGCAAGTAGAGCAATCTTGGCGGGATCGCGCGCCGCGGCCTGTGTGGCTGCATGGATCTGGGTGGCCACCTGTTGTAGCGATTGGGCAATTGGGTTCATATAAGTTACTGGTCTTGTAAAGGGAGAGGACAAGCCTATGGATATAACGGAACTATTAGCGTTTAGTGTAAAACACAACGCATCCGACCTGCACCTATCGGCCGGTGTGCCACCGATGATCCGTGTCGATGGCGAAGTGCGCAAGATCAATCTACCGGCGCTCGAGCAAAGTGAAGTGCATCGGTTGATCTACGACATCATGAACGACTTACAGCGCAAGCAGCTTGAAGAGCACTGGGAAGTCGATTTTTCCTTTGAAATTCCCCAATTGGCCCGCTTTCGGGTGAACGCATTTCGCCAAGCACGCGGCAGCGGCGCGGTATTTCGGACCATTCCCAGCACGGTGTTAAGCCTGCTTGATTTAGATGCGCCGGCCATTTTTAGCAAAATTGCCGAGTATCCGCGCGGTTTGGTGCTAGTAACCGGCCCTACCGGTTCGGGAAAATCCACCACCTTGGCGGCGATGGTCGATTACATCAATGAGAATTACCACCACCACATTTTGACCATTGAAGATCCGATTGAATTTGTGCACAGCAACAAACAGTGCTTGGTTAACCAGCGCGAAGTGGCGCGTGATACGAAAAGTTTTAGTAATGCGCTGCGCTCAGCGCTGCGTGAAGACCCCGATATTATCTTGGTCGGTGAATTGCGCGATTTAGAAACGATCCGCTTGGCGCTGACGGCAGCAGAAACCGGTCACTTGGTGTTTGGCACCCTGCACACTTCCTCGGCGGCCAAAACCATTGACCGGATTATCGACGTGTTTCCTGGGGATGAAAAAGAGATGGTGCGCTCGATGCTTTCTGAATCTTTGCGCGCCGTGATTGCGCAAACGCTGCTGAAAAAAGTCGGCGGTGGCCGTGTGGCGGCGCACGAAATCATGATTGGCATCCCCGCGGTGCGCAATTTGATCCGTGAAGATAAAGTCGCGCAGCTTTATTCGATAGTGCAAACCGGCATGACTCACGGTATGCAGACTATGGATCAGTGCTTAAAGCGTTTGGTGGGGCAAGGCGTGGTGCTGGCGCACGATGCCAAAGCCAAGGCGGTTGATCCCAACAGTATTTAAATACCCGAGGTAAACGCCAGGACGGCGGGAGAACGCGATGGAATTGGATGATTTATTGGCGCGCTTGGTGGCGCAAAAAGGCTCGGATCTGTTTATCACCGTGGGTGCTGCGCCCACCTTGAAAGTTGATGGCCGCCTGGCACCGCTGGCGCTGCCGGCGCTAGATGAGGCCAAGGTGCAAGCGCTGTTGCAGCAAGCGCTCGGTGCTGAGCGCTATAACGATTTTTTATTTAGCCAAGAGGCCAACTGCGCCTTGCACCGCGAGGCGCTGGGCCGCTTTCGTTTGAGCGCATTTTGGCAGCAAAGCTTGCCCGGCATGGTGATCCGGCGGATTGAAACCCATATCCCCACCTTTGATGAGCTCAATTTACCGGCGGTGCTGGGGCAAATTGCCTTGGCTAAGCGTGGCCTAGTGCTGTTTGTCGGTGCCACCGGCGCGGGTAAATCGACCACCCAAGCGGCGATGATTGGTTTTCGTAACCAGCACAGCAGCGGGCATATTTTAACGGTGGAAGATCCGGTGGAGTTTGTCCATCAGCATGGCATGAGCCTGATCACCCAGCGCGAAGTGGGGGTTGATACCCCATCGTTTGATTTGGCGCTGAAAAACTCCCTGCGCCAAGCGCCGGATGTGATCTTAATTGGTGAAATTCGCACGCAAGAGACCATGGAATTTGCCCTGCAATTTGCCGAAACCGGCCACCTTTGCTTGGCCACCTTGCATGCCAATAACGCCAACCAAGCGATTGATCGGATCTTACATTTGCTGCCACAAGCCAAGCATCGGCAGTTTTTGTTTGATCTGTCAGTAAACTTGCGCGCCATTGTAGCGCAGCAGCTGGTGCAAAATAATGATGGGCCTGGGCGCAGCGCGGCGTTTGAAATTTTGCTCAATACCCCGCTGATGGCCGACTGCATTCGCAAAGGCGAGGTGCACCGCTTAAAAGAGGTGATGACGCAATCGGGCGAATTGGGCATGCAGACCTTTGATCAAGCCTTGCTCGCGCTGTTTACGGCAGGCAAGATTGGCTATAGCGAAGCGCTGGCCCATGCCGATTCGGCCAATGATTTGCGTTTACTGATCAAATTGACTGGCTATGATGAGTTATCGGTCGGCAGTTTGCAAAATGTCACCATCGATCGCGAGCTGATTTAACCGACGCGATTGTGTTATTTGGGCGCAGGCTTGCGCCCATCCTAGGATAATCATGCTTGTCGTTCTCTCCCCTGCCAAAACCCTCGATTTTACCGCGCAGCTGGCCACCACGACTTTTACCCAGCCAAGCCTGCTTGCGCCAGCGCAGGAATTAGTCACGCTGTTGGCCCACTATGGCGTTAGCGAGTTGGCCAGTTTGATGAAGCTAAGCGATAAACTCGCGGCGCTAAATGTGGCGCGCTTTGCCAGTTGGCAGCCGCCCTTTAATCCAGGCAATGCGCGCCAAGCGGTGCTGGCGTTTCAAGGTGAGGTGTATCAAACCTTGGCCGCGCACACCTTTAGTGCGGATGATTTTGCCTTTAGCCAGCAACATCTGCGCTTGTTATCCGGCCTGTATGGCGTGTTGCGGCCTCTGGATTTAATGCAGGCGTATCGGCTGGAAATGGGCACGCGCTTGGCGACCCCGTGGGGCAAAGATTTGTATCAGTTTTGGGGCGAGCGTATTACTGAAGCATTGAACCAAGCATTAGCTGCCCAAGGCGATGATCTGCTGATTAACTTGGCCTCGGCAGAGTATTTTAAAGCGGTGCGCCCAGCGGCGCTACTTGGCCGCATTGTCACACCGGTGTTTTATGAGCGTAAAAACGAGCAGAGCAAGGTAGTGAGCATCTATGCCAAGCAAGCGCGGGGCTTAATGGCGCGGGAAATCATCACGCAGCGCTTAACCAGTGTGGCGCAGTTGCAGCAATTTAATCAGGCGGGTTACCAATTTTGCCCAGAATCGTCGAGCGCTGAACGCTTGGTTTTTCAGCGTGAGCAAAAGATTTGATAAAAAAGCATAAATAATTGAACTAAATCG
>JBOFMA010000180.1:0-1853 GCA_051658125.1 Aeromonas sp. | reverse complement strand
TGCGCCTGTTCGTTCCACGCTAATTTCATGTTGGCCTCACGCCTGATTAAAAAAGGCATGATAAGACGCGCCGCCGCGCGCTTTAGCGGCGCTTTTCCCGTTTTGCGGGCACAAAAAAGCCCTCGCGAAGAGGGCTTTGGGCATCAGCTTAATTAAGGTTTTTTTCTATTTCAAACACTTTGTTTAGCGCATTTTGCAACTGGTTTCTAGTGGTATCACTCCATTGCATAGCGCTTGCCTTGCCCATCGGGGCTGACGCAACTATGCTTCCTTTAGCTAACTCGCGCCGGATATGTAATCCATCAGGATGCTGGTGAAGGGGGATGATATTTTTATTCGTAATTTTCATAAGCAAGCCTCGTTGCTCTAGTGCCGAATGAACGGCCTGATAATCATGCGTTTCATCGCTAAGATTGTGCTGATTTGACTTAAGACAAAAATGCTTAACATCGCCACCAGTGCAAGGGTCTTCATTTGCAGCACTGGCTACAGCAGCTCGTGCACATCGATTAACAAGCCAGCAATCCGCAGCAAATTGCCCACCCGAGCCAAAGAAAATGGCGCATATGCGGGACCCATCGCTTTCCGCCGATGAGTAAGCGAGTTTATGCCCGACATCAAATAGGACGTCGCCACTACGTGAAACAATCATAAAGGTAACATCATCGCTGTCTGCCGTTATTTGCTCAATATCAGCGATACTTGGGGACGGTGTTTGCCACCAAGTTTTTAGCTGGGCAATTGCCTTTCCATTACCCGCTAGCAACATGACTGCGCCGATCCGTGCGGATATTTTGTTAAACCCTGTGTCATCCGCAAATAACAGGTAATTACCGTCCCGCAGCGATACTTGGGCCGACCACCTTGTGTCGGAAGTCATTAGCAATCTTTCGTAATCAAAGACAGTTGTTGTCATAGTGGCTGTTTTGTTTGGGGATGACGCGAAAGCATAAAATGAGCATGGGCACAAGATGCGAACCAAATTGATATGCACAGGTTATGCAGTATAAGGTTTGCATGCATGGCACGGCAATGTTTTGGCGGCTAAAAAATCTCAGCTGGGAACATATACGCCAACTAACCCCACAAAAAAGCCCTCGCGAAGAGGGCTTTAGGCAAGCAAGCGGGGATTTGAGCTGGCTTTCGTCTACGGGGTGCGTCGGATAAATGCAACAGCCAGCGTGCCCAAGGCAGAGGACGCAATAACTCCGCCTAGCCAAGGTTGGCCATGCAGGCCAATGTAGCCGCCGCCGATCACTCCTATGCCGCACACCAACACCGCGCACGTCATACCAAACATGCGCTCCCAAAAAACATATTTATCCACGCGGTCGCCACGCTCTCGGCGATGTCTTGCTTCGAGCGTGGTTTGCTCGACCACAAAATCCACCAGATCAGGTCGAAATTTATTTAATTGCTCAAGCTGCGCGACGGGCAGAATGGGCGAGTCTGACTCGTGCGAACTTACCGCAAGTTCATCGCCGTTAGTATTTTTTGCTCGTAGCTGTTGTTGTTTTGCCATAAACAGTATTCGCGCTCTTAGTGAAATCGTCGCCTAGTCTTTTTAAATCGCAACCTAAGCGCTCTGCATCTTGCTTAAAGCTGCCTAACTGCGCATAGCGTCGAGGCTGGAAGCCAGCAAAGACACCAGCAAAGCCAGACCAGATAACACGTAGATGATCCATAAATCCTCCCATCAGCCGCCGTTTGGGCGGGCCGACTCGGCAAGTATGATTTTTACGGCGGGGCAAAGCAATCTTTTGCCCCGCCTAATCGGGATAACTAGCGCAACCACATCGGCAAGCGGCGCGGCATAAAGCTATTGTTGCCGGCATTTTTCCCTGCGAGCAGCA
>JBOFMA010000179.1:0-2067 GCA_051658125.1 Aeromonas sp. | reverse complement strand
CACTGCCTCTTTGACTGGTTTAAATGCGGCGCTATCAAAATCGGCGGCGGTGGCCGTTGGGTTAGCGGCGCAGTATTGCGTCAACGCCGGAGTTGGCATGGCACGATGCTGAAGTTCAAGCATGGGTTATGACCCTTTTGCTGCCAGCTTGCGCTGTGCCAAGAATCGCCATGTGGCCAGATCACTCTCATGCAACTGGTATCCTACCTGTTCAAGCTTTTTCAGTAGAACTGTTGCGCGTTCAGAGGTTTCCTTTCCAGCTCTGACCAATAACTCGTATTCACTAATGGCCTCTTGCAGCGGCAAGCTTGGCTGGCTATGCGTGTCCATCACCTTGGCCAGCGCATCACTGTTGTCATGGGCTAACGGGCTAAATGACGGCATTCTGGCATAGGCGCCATGTTCATCAGAGCCAAGTTGGCGAATATTCTCTTTAGCTACTGTAGTGAGCACCTGCGGGCTATGAGTGGTAACAATAAATTGCACTAAAGGAAACGCTTTTTGCAGCGCTCCCAAGACTTGCTGCTGCCATGCTGGATGCAGAAACATATCCACTTCATCGATCATGACAATGCCACGGGTTTGTTTGGCTGCTTGCTCACCCAAATGCGGGTTGAGCTTGATGCAACGCCATGCCAGATCGGCCACCAACGAGACCATGGCGCGCACCCCGTCACTGAGCAAGCTGACGGGTAATACGCCTTGCTCAGGGTGTGTCATTGCCAACTCTTCATGGGGAAAGCTGTAGTGGAAATGGTGCCAGCCGGATGCAGGTTGCAAGATCGCATCAATCGCAGCTTGAATGCCAGTGATTTGCGCTTTGAGCGTGTAGCCCTGATACACCTCCGCCATCTGTTGTTGTTGCAGTTCGGCCAGGGTGGCCTTGGTAAACCACTGTTGTAACTGCTTGAAGTTAGAGGCTGGCGTTAGGCAATCTTCATAACCCATGCTGCGGCTGGCACTGACCACTGCTTTTCGTTCCATATTGCGGTGCTCTAGCCACAAGCGGCTGGTGCCATAATAGGCCACCACCGGCAGATCAACCGTCTGCACGTTACGCACTTGCGCCATTAAACCCTCACCGTAAGCGGCCAGCTCGCTGGCCTCTTTGACGGTGCTTTTATTGTTGATGCCGGTCAGAGCTCGTTTGATCTGGCAGGCTGGCTGGTTAAAGCTGGCCGCAATTTCGACCGGAAACATTTGTTCGTTGCTGGTCATTTTTTCTTGGCGCAAATAACGCGCATCCGACTTGGCAATCGGTCGGCCTTTACCCAAATCAAACGCCGCCACAAACGGGCTCACCGCCACCGCGACAGCATCGAGAATGGTCGATTTCCCCGCACCGTTGGGGGCGATTAAAACGGTCATCTGCCGGTGGAGAGTCACTTCAAGCTGTTCAAAACAGCGGAAATTTTTTAAGCTAACGCGTTCAATTTTCATAAGCTGCCTTTTGCATCAGTGGCGCGTGAGAGCAAATCCGCCAAATCATAATTGATACTTGCCACGCCTAGATCCGGCTCTTTAGTGAAAGGTTGGCGAATGTAATACGGACCTTGTGCCTTGTCACCTTCTACCAACACGATAGCCAGCAGAAATTTCTCCGCTTGGTTCAGCGCATAGAGAATTTCATTGCGACTAACGGTGATAGTGGTTTGCCCTTGGCTGCGCCCTTTCACTTCTATGTGGCGATCTTGGGGCATAGAGCCATCCGCGTTAAGCGTTGGCCGTGCAGTGATGTCCCACCCGCACTTATCTGCGGACACATCAGTAATGGTATGGCCCAACGCTTGTTCAGCATGAGTAACCGCTTGCATTGCAACGTGTTCAACATGAGCGCGACGCGCTGCATCTGGGGTAAAGCTCGTTTCACCTTTGCGTTTGGCAAGCAAGCCTTGTGGGATGACTAGAGCACAGCCAATAACCAATGGGGTGCTAGAGACCACCTGCTTGAGCGCAATGAGTTCAGCCGTGCGCTGTTGTAAACGCGCGCTAAGTTCATCAACGCGGCGCCGCGCATTTTCTGGCTGCATTCTGGGCTGCTTGCCCGCTTTGACGTCATCATTAAGT
>JBOFMA010000178.1:0-13017 GCA_051658125.1 Aeromonas sp. | reverse complement strand
ACTCGCTGTACGTGCGCAAAGAGCGTGGGCAATATTATGTGTCTTTTTGCTATGAAAACGGCAAGGATGAGTCAGAGCTATCAAGTAATTCTGAACACTTAGCCTTCCTGCAAGGCTCAACAAAAGAGTATCTGGAAGAACACACTATAGGCGTAGATCGTGGCGTGACGATTCCCGCTCATGCTGGCTCAATGACGTTCGACTTCTGCGATAACCAGAAGAAGAACATGGACAAAGCTGACCGTTATATCAAGCGGCTTCAACGCAAATTAGCGCGTCAACAAAAAGGAGCGAGCCGCCGCAATAAAACTAAGCACCGCATTGCTACGCATCATGCTAAAAAAACGAATATCCGCAATGACTTTGCTCATAAAACAAGCCGTTCGCTTGTCGATAGCAAAGCAAAGGTTATTGTTTTCGAGGCACTGAAAGTGTCACGCATGACGCGCAAGCCAAAAGCGAAGCAAAACGAGCAAGGCCGCTATCTGCCAAATAAAGCCAAGCAAAAAGCCGGGCTAAACAAGGCTATCCTAAACGTTGGTTGGCACCTCATAGAGACCTACACCAAATACAAGGCTTACCAAGCGGGTAAAGCCGTATTCAAAATTCCCGCCCCGTACACCAGTCAGGAGTGCGCCAAATGCGATCACACTCACCCGGACAACCGAAAATCACAAAAACTCTTTGTGTGCGGTAGATGTGGCAATACTGACAATGCAGATAACAATGCATCATTGGTTATTAAGAAACGGGCAATTAACCTAATGTTAGACACTGGAACGGTGTTGTCTGACGATGGGGTTCTACGAACCAAGTCAGATAGTGGACGTGGAGGTAATCGTAAGACTGGCCGAGTCAAAGGCTCGACTAGCAGTGTCCAGCGAAGCGTCAAAAAAGAAAAGTTAGCGGCTTAGGCTGCTTTCTTGGAAGCTCACTGCCTTTAGGCGCGAGTAGTTCACAACATTGGTTACTGAAGAGGGGCTCACTATTAAACCAAGCGGAATGTTACGCTTTGCAGCTATATCCTAATTGGTGTATTTGGTAGGCATTGTGCTGCATTCGCGACCCTTCAAAGGATTAGTTGCGCACAAAATTGGGGATCGATTTGCTGTAGCCGCCAAGCCATTGCTGCAGCGTTTGGTGCGTCGACGTGTGCCCGTCAACCATGTGCTCGCCCTCCCCCTAAATTTCTTTTTAAAAAACTGGCCAATCGGCAGGTGAAAATTTGTGCATCAACTATCTTAAAAAAAGAGCAGCTGCTTTTGCATGTGGTTGATGACGCAAAGCCGGTCACGAGTCGGTGGGTCATTTCGGCATAAGCTGCATGATTTGGCAGACAGTACGGGTGTGGTCTAGGCCACACCCGTACTGTCACAGGCGTTATGACTGACATTGAGGTGCCGATAGCGTGAGCGAAATCCAGGCATGTGACAGCATCAAAGAACGAGCCAAGCAAAAGCTCGAACGCGATATGGGGCCTCAATTATTAGAGGCCCTTAACGATCCCAAAACAGTCGAAATTATGCTCAATGCCGATGGTCGCTTGTGGCTTGAGCGCCAAGGTGAGCGACCTCATTGCATTGGCTCACTGCGTTGCGCCCAAGCGCAGGCTATTGTGGAAACGGTGGCGGGGTTTCACGGTAAAGAGATCACTAAGACCACGCCCCTGCTTGAGTGTGAGTTTCCCCTCGATGGCTCGCGATTTGCCGGCCAGTTAAGTCCCGTCGTGAGTAACCCTGTGTTTGTTATTCGCAAAAAAGCGGCCACGGTGTACCGCCTGGCTGAATATATCGCGGCGGGGAGCATGACTGCTGCGCAAGCGGCCGTAATTAACCAAGCCGTGGCTGAACATAAAAACATTCTCGTCATCGGTGGCACGGGCTCGGGTAAAACTACGCTAGTTAACGCCATCATCCAAGCCATGGTTGAGCACGATGCCCTCGAACGCTTATTTATCATTGAAGACACTGGTGAAATTCAGTGCTGCGCGGAAAATTGTGTTCAATATCACACCACCCTCAATGTCAGCATGACCCTCTTATTGCGCGCGACGCTGCGTATGCGCCCAGATCGTATTTTGGTCGGGGAAGTCCGTGGTGAGGAAGCGCTAGATTTACTCGATGCTTGGAATACTGGCCATCCGGGAGGGGCCGCCACCTTGCATGCCAACAGCGCCGCCGAGGGGCTGACACGGCTTAAATCGCTGGTCTCACGTAACAAGTCAGCGCCTGCGCAAATTGAACCGCTCATTGGCGAGGCGGTGCATGTGGTAGTGCATATCGCCAGAACCAAGGACGGCTCACGGCGGGTGCAGGAAATCCTCGCGGTTACTGGCTATGCCGATGGGCAATATCACACCGTTTCTCTTTAGGAGTTATGGAAAATGGAAAACCTGATCACGTCTTTTCGTTTGTCATTACGTGGTGTGTCGTGGGGGACCTTTACGCTGCTTGGCGTGCTGTTATGTCTTGCGCCGTTATCGGTTTTGGCATCGGAGGGAACGGGAGGCTCGCTGCCTTACGAGAGTTGGTTGACCAATTTGCGCAATTCGGTGACTGGGCCGGTCGCTTTTGCGCTGTCGATTATTGGCATAGTGGTGGCTGGCGGGGTGCTGATCTTTGGTGGGGAATTAAATGGTTTTTTCCGCACATTGATTTTTATTGTCCTGGTGATGGCACTGCTAGTTGGCGCGCAAAACATGATGAGCACCTTCTTTGGTCGAGGGGCTGAAATGGCCCAGCATGTTACTCGGCCGGCGTTCGTACCGGTAGCCATACCGGCACGCCCCGTAGCACAGGAGGCTTAGGTGGCCCTGCGTGCGATCCCTATCCATCGAGCGGGTAACCGCGACAGCTTATTTATGGGTGGGGATCGGGAATTGGTGATGTTTGCCGGTCTGCTTGCTGCGGCATTAATTTTTAGCGCGCAAGAAGTGCGAGCCAGCCTTTTTGGTATAGCACTGTGGTTCTGCGCCTTGTATGCATGCCGCTTGATGGCCAAAGCCGATCCCAGATTACGGCAGGTGTATTTACGCCATCGTTTATACAACGGCTATTACCCTGCGCGTAGTACGCCGTTTCGTGACAATACCGCACGTCAAGGGAGGCAATACAAATGATAGAAATGATTATTTTTGCAATCGCCCTGCTCGGCATATTGTTGCTGCTGATCTTATGGTTTCGGATCCGTGCGACCAATAGCGCCATAAGACTTAAGCAGCACCACAGTAAAGAGGCTGGATTTGCAGATTTACTCAACTACGCTGCGGTGGTCGATGATGGCGTCTTGGTGTGCAAAAACGGCGCCTTGATGGCGGCGTGGTTATACAAGGGGGATGACAATGCCAGCAGCACGGATGAGCAGCGCGAGCGGGTCTCCTTTCGGATCAATCAAGCCCTCGCGGGGCTTGGCAATGGCTGGATGCTGCATGTGGATGCGGTGCGGCGGCCGGCGCCGAGCTATTCCGAACGCAGTCACTCGCATTTTCCCGACCCACTGACGGCGGCGATTGATGAAGAGCGGCGGCAGCTATTTCAAAGCTTTGGTGCGATGTATGAAGGCTACTTTGTCCTGACGTTGACTTGGTTTGCGCCTTTGCTTGCGCAGCGTAAATTTGTCGAGTTGATGTTTGATGATGATGCGGCGGTCCCAGATCATACGGCGCGCACGTTAGGTGTGATTGAGCAATTTAAGCGCGAGATCAGTGCCGTTGAGGCCAGGCTGGCAGCGGCACTGCAATTGACGCGGCTGCGCGGGCAAAAAACCTTCAGCGAAGAGGGGCGCGAGATCACCTTGGATGATTTTCTGGCCTGGCTGCAATTTTGTATCACCGGTTGCCATCATCCGGTGCAGTTGCCTAGCCAGCCGATCTATTTAGATGCGCTGTTGGGTGGGCAAGAGTTATTCGGCGGTGTGGTGCCTAAGATCGGCCGCAATTTTGTGCAAGTGGTCGCCATTGAAGGCTTTCCTCTGGAGTCAACACCAGGGGTACTGACGGCGCTGGGTGAGCTTGCGTGTGAGTACCGCTGGTCATCGCGCTTTATCTTTATGGATCCCTATGAGGCCTTGGGGCACTTAGATAAATTTCGCAAAAAGTGGCGGCAGAAGGTGCGTGGCTTGTTTGATCAGGTGTTTAACACCAACAGCGGCCCAGTGGATCAAGATGCGCTCAATATGGTTGCCGATGCCCAAGCGGCGATGGCGGAGGTGAACAGCGGCTTGGTCGCGATGGGTTATTACACCGGCTTGGTGGTGCTGATGGCCGAGGATCGCCAGCAACTCGAGCAATCGGCGCGGCAGGTAGAAAAAGCGATTAATCGGTTGGGCTTTGCCGCGCGGGTAGAAACGTTAAATACCTTGGATGCTTTTCTTGGCAGCTTGCCTGGGCATGGGGTGGAGAATGTGCGCCGGCCGCTGCTCAACACCATGAACTTGGCTGACTTACTGCCGACCAGCACGATTTGGACTGGGTTAGCTAGCGCGCCTTGCCCGCTCTATCCGCCGGCCGCCCCCGCTTTGATGCACTGCGTCACGCAAGGTGCTACGCCGTTTCGCTTAAATCTGCATGTACGTGACTTGGGGCACACCTTCATGTTTGGCCCCACGGGTGCGGGCAAATCCACCCATCTTGGCCTGATCGCAGCGCAACTGCGGCGTTACACGGATATGTCGGTATTTGTATTTGATAAAGGCATGTCAATGTATCCGCTGGCTGCGGGGATCCGCGCCGCTAGCCAAGGCAAAAGTGGTTTGCACTTTACTGTCACCGCCGATGATGACGCGCTAGCCTTTTGCCCGCTGCAATTTTTAGCGACAAAAGCGGATCGTGCCTGGGCAATGGAGTGGATAGACACCTTACTGGCACTTAATGGCGTCATAACAACGCCACTGCAGCGCAACGCGATTAGCCATGCCATTTTTAGCCTGCACGACAGTGGCGCGCGAACCTTATCGGAATTTAGTTTGACCATTCAAGATGAGGCGATTCGTGAGGCGCTTAAACAATACACGGTGGACGGCAGCATGGGCCACCTGCTGGATGCCAGCCAAGATGGCTTATCGCTATCGGATTTTACCGTGTTTGAAATTGAAGAGTTGATGGCCTTGGGCGAGAAATTTGCCCTACCGGTGCTGCTGTATCTCTTTCGCCGCATCGATCGCGCCTTACTCGGGCAACCGGCGGCGATTATCTTAGATGAAGCGTGGCTGATGCTGGGCCACCCGGTGTTTCGGGCCAAAATTCGAGAATGGCTAAAAGTGCTGCGTAAAGCCAACTGCTTGGTGCTGATGGCAACGCAAAGCCTCTCGGATGCGGCCAACAGTGGCATTTTGGATGTCATTGTCGAATCGACCGCGACCAAAATCTTCCTGCCCAATTTGTATGCGCGGGATGAAGAGGCCGCTGCCTTGTATCGGCGCTTAGGCCTTAACGGCCGTCAAATCGAGTTATTGGCTAGCGCCGTGCCTAAGCGTCAGTACTACTACATGTCGGAGCATGGCCGCCGCTTATACGATTTGGCCCTCGGACCGTTAGCGTTAGCCGTGCTCGGGGCGTCAGATAAAAGCTCGATTGCCGCGATTAAAAGCCTAGAGGCCAAGCTCGGCGATGCCTGGCTCGATGAGTGGTTAGCCGGTTACGGCTTACACCTTAACCCCACACAGGAGGCCGCATGAGTTTATCTCGCTGGTTTAAGCGCCATCCGCAGGCCCCGTTAGCGGCCGAGTCGGCAAAGGCGGAACCTAACCCCTATCTGCAAGCGCGACGCACATGGAATGATCATGTCAGTAGCTTGGTCACCGCGCGGCAGACGTGGCAAGTGATTGGCCTGTTATCGCTGTTGATCGCCTTGGCCTGTGTGGGCGGCATCATCCATATCGGTAGCCAGTCGAAATTTATCCCGTATATCGTTGAAGTCGACAAGCGCGGGCAAACCGTCGCGCTGGGGCCATTAACGGCAGCAGATAAGGTTGATCAACGCATTGTGCATGCCACGGTGGCCGACTTTATCCAAAACGCCCGTTTGGTCACACCGGATGTCGCTTTGCAGCGTAAAGCGGTGTTTCGGCTCTACGCTGTGTTATCGGCCAATGAGCCGGCGATGGTGAAGATGAATGAGTGGCTAAATGCCAGTGCGGAGGCCAGTCCATTTAAGCGCGCCAGTAAGGAAACAGTAAGTATTGATGTGACCTCGGTGATCCCTGAGTCACCGGATACCTGGCAAGTGGATTGGACTGAAACGACCCGTGACCGGCAAGGCGTGCTCAAAAGTACGCTGCCGATGCGGGCACTGATCACGGTTTATACCGTGCCACCGAATGCACAAACCACCGATGAGCAATTACGTAACAATCCGCTCGGGATTTACGTGCGTGATTTCTCTTGGTCCCGCCTGCTGTGAAGATGAGGTGATGGCTATGAAGCATTTGTTATTTGCGCTAGGGCTGAGTGTTGGGCTGGGGTGGCTGCCGCAGACCCACGCGACCACTGATCTGAGTGAGCAGTTTTTTTCCAACAGTAATCCTGTGCTGACGGCGCAAGAGAAAGCCGCGTTAGCGATCGCTAAACGCTGGGAGGCAGGTTCGGCGACAGGCTTAAAGCCGGTAGCGGGTGAAGACGGCGCGATTAAATTTATCTATGGCGCCCAACAACCGAGTGTGGTCTGTGCTGTATTGCAGGTATGCGATATCGCTTTGCAAGCGGGCGAATTAGTCAACTCTATCCATCTGGGCGATACCGCGCGTTGGACCATTGAGCCTGCGGTGACGGGCAGCGGCGGCAATGAGCGACAGCATTTGATCATTAAACCAATGGATGTGGGCTTGGAAACCAGTGCCGTGGTGACCACTGATCGACGCACCTATCATTTCAAACTCAGATCGCACCGCACGCAATTTATGCCGCAGGTTGCGTTCATTTATCCGGAAGATGCGCAGGCCAAATGGCAGGCGCTACAAGCGGAGAAAACGCAGCACCGGCGCGATAACACCCTACCGGTGACAGGGGAGTATCTCGGTGACTTATCGTTTGATTACACCCTAACTGGCGCAGCGGCGTGGAAACCGGTGCGGGTATTTAACGATGGACGTAAAACTATTATCCAAATGCCGGCGGTGATGGCCCAGACCGAAGCGCCGACCTTATTAGTCATCCGGCGCGAGGGTAGTTTATGGCGTGAGGCTGAGACGGTGATGGTGAATTACCGCGTACAAGGCGATCGCTATATCGTGGATACGGTATTTGATAAAGCCATGCTCATCGCCGGGGTTGGCCGTCGCCAAAACCGGGTAACTATTACGCGGGGGCAATAATCATGCGAGCGATGTTCGTTATCACCCTGCTACCCCTGTGGCTGACCGGCTGCGTCAGTGCGCCGCAGTATGGCAATTTTGTCAAAGACGCCGCCAAGCCGAGTGCATTAGCGGTAGCGGCCGCGCAGCAATTGGCGCAATTTTATCCCCCCGCGACCACCCGCTGGCTAGTGCAACAGCCCAGCGATGATGCCTTTGGTACGGCATTGCTGGCGGCATTACGCGCCCGCGGCTATGCCCTAGAGCAAACCGCGACCCCAGTCGCGCCGGTGGCTGCCGGCGTGACGTCCTTGAACTACCTGCTTGATCAGGCCGGAGAGAGCAACTTATATCGCTTGAGTTTGCAGATCGGCGTGCAATCGATGACGCGCCCCTACCAAGTGGTCGGGGGTGAGTTTGTTCCTGTCGGCTATTGGGTGCGCAAGGAGTAAGCATGAGCATTCCAGCAGAGCAGATGACTCCTGCCGCCTCGCCTAATTCGGTGAGCAAATCTAGCGGTGTGCGGCGAGTCAATAATCTACCTATGTACCTTTTTGCCACGGTGGCCGCGCTGTTTTTGTTAGTCATGGCTTTAGTCGCGATGGATCGGGCAAGCCAACAAACACGCACGAGTAGTGCGGCACCGAGCAAAGCGGGCAATAGTCGCCTATTTGCCGAGCAAATTGTGGGGCAGCAGCGCGATGGTCAGGTCCCGGCACTCTTTACGCCGGCTACGGCGCAACCGCTGACGATGCCCTCGGCGGCGGAGGTCGCCGTGGCAGAGCCGATACTCATAGCTACCCCAGATGTGCTCGATGCGCCACCTTTACCGCCGACATCCGCGCCGCCGGCCGATAGCAGTGCGGAACGTATTCGCTTGATCAAACTGCAAATGCTCGAAGATGCCATCAAAGCCAAGACGGCGGTTGCGATAGTGGCACCGCGCAGTAGCGGGCGCGGGGCCTTAGTGACAGCGCAGGCGCTCGCTGAGCCGAACACTATCGCGGCGCAGCTTGCTGCCGTACGGCAAACGCTCGCTGAGCCTGCTGCGGCAGACGATCGATCTAATCGCTACCAGCAACAGTTAGCCCAGTTATCGGGCACGCCACCTGAGCCGCTGGCGTTGCCCGCTCCCGCGGCCGGTGCCACACCACTAGCGGCCACGGACGATCGCTGGCAACTAGACAGTCAGGTGCAAGCGCCGCGTTCGCCATTTGAGCTGCGTGCTGGTTTTGTACTGCCTGCCACGTTGATTTCGGGCATCAACTCTGAGCTACCGGGGCAACTGATGGCGCAAGTGAGCCAGCCGGTGTATGACACCGCAACCGGTAAGTATCTATTGATCCCACAAGGTGCACGCCTCATTGGCGTATATGCCAGTGACGTGGCTTATGGACAGTCGCGGGTGCTGATCGCCTGGCAGCGTATTGTTTTTCCCGATGGTAAGGCGATGGATATTGGCGCCATGCCGGGGGCCGATGGCGCGGGGTATGCCGGTTTTAACGATCAAGTTAACAACCACTATGTGCGTCTGTTTGGTTCGGCCTTATTACTCTCTGGCGTTACCGCCGGTGTGGCGATAAGCCAAGACGATGGCGCGAGCGCAGATACAGGGCGGCCCACGTTATCGAGCGCGTTAACCGAAGCGCTCGGTCAGCAGCTCGGTCAGGTTACCGCGCAATTGATTGCAAAAAATATGAACGTCGCCCCCACGCTGGCGATCCGGCCGGGTTATCGCTTTAACGTCATGGTGACCAAAGATCTAACGTTTTCAAAACCCTACCAAGCGTTTGACTACTAACGCCGGCGCCCTAGCCAAGGAGTGAGCCATGAAAGCAAAGTTTGCTGCGATCAACGTTCTGCTGATAGCAGCCCTGTATAGCGTCGCGCCATTAACCAGCGTGCAAGCGGGCATTGCGGTGATCGATAGCAGTAACTTGGCGCAAAATGTACTGTCGGCGATGGAGGCGGTGGCGCAAACCGCTAAGCAAATTGAGCAATACCAGACGCAGTTGCAGCAGTATGAAAACATGCTGCAAAACACCTTAGCGCCGGCGGCCTATGTGTGGGATCAGGCGCAAGCCACAATCAAACAACTGATGCTGGCGCAAGATACGCTGAGTTATTACAAGCAGCAGCTCTCAAGCTTGGATGACTACTTAAGCAAGTATCAAAACGTGGCGTATTACCGCAGTTCGCCTTGCTATAACGGTAGCGGTGGCTGTACGGCAGCGGAAAAAGCCGCGATGGAGGAAAATCGCCGCTTAGCCAATGAAAGTCAAAAGCGCGCCAATGACGCCCTGTTTCGCAGCTTAGATCAGCAGCAAACCGCCTTAAGCCATGATGCGACGCGTTTGCAGCAATTACAAAGCAGCGCACAAAGTGCCAGCGGCCAGTTGCAAGCCATCGGTTATGCCAACCAACTCGCCAGCCAGCAGGCCAATCAACTGTTGCAGATCCGCGCCATGCTGCTGGCTCAGCAAAATGCACTGGCCGCCAAAAGTGCCGCTGAGCAAGATCAAGCCGCTCGCGATCAGGCGATGGAGCGCAACATGACGCAAGGCGAATACTATATGCCACCGCCAGAGACCTTCTGAGCACTGTTTGACACGAAAACGTTATAGAAACTAGACCGCAGACAGGTAGGAGGTGGTATGCGCGGATATGGCAACGCGGGATGCAAGTGGCTGCTAGCGGTGTTGGGCTATGGCGTGCCGTTGATAGTGTGGGCGGCCGATCCCGGTGGCGGCAATATCGGTTTTTATGACGAGATACTGCGCCAGTTTCAAAGCGCCGCGGTTGGCTGGCAAACAGTGATCACGCAAGCGGCCTCGTGGCTATTTTGGACCTTGGTGGTCATCTCCATGGTCTGGACGTTTGGCATGATGGCACTACGGCGGGCGGATATCGGCGAGTTTTTTGCCGAACTGGTGCGCTTTACGATCTTCACCGGTTTTTACTGGTGGCTGCTGATCAATGGGCCCGCACTGTCATTGGCAATAATGCATTCACTGGCAAAATTAGGCGCGCAAGCGGGCGGCGTCGCCTTAGCCAGTGGCCAGCTGGGCATGACGCCCTCGGGGATTGTCGATATTGGCTTTGCAATCTTTGCCGCGATTGTCGACAACATGTCGCTGTGGCCCGATCGGCTGCCGCTGAGCTTGCTAGGTAGCCTCATGGGGTTGGGTATTTTGCTGTTGCTATGTTTGATCGCCATCAACATGCTGTTGCTCTTGGTCTCGGCTTGGTTTTTAGCCTATGCCGGCATCTTCTTTTTGGGCTTTGGCGGCTCACGTTGGACCTCGGAGATGGCGATAAGCTACTACAAAACCGTACTCGGCCTGGCCGCCCAGATCTTGGCGATGGTGCTATTGATTGGCATCGGCAAAACATTTTTAGATCAATACTACGGCGCCTTACAGGGCGATATTGCACAAACCAATTTGAAATCTATTGCCGCGCTCTTAATGGCCAGCGTGGTGCTGTTTGTGCTGAGCTCGCGCTTACCGCCTTTACTGGCCAGTATTGTGACCGGATCGGCGCTAGGCAGTGCGGGCATTGGCAATATGGTCAACCTAGGCACATTGGCGGCGGCCGCCAGTGTGGCGGGTGCTGCTGTGGCTAGCGGCGGGGCGGCGGCCGCGGGCGGTATGCAAGCGGTGATGACTGCGTTTAGTCAAGCCAGTGCCAACTTTGCTAACCAAGGTGGTGACACGCTAGATGCGACTCCGCGTGCTGAGGCCACTACCCGCCAAACACAAGCGGATGCCACCCCATTTGCGCAAGCGGCGGGCATGGATAACACCACCGCCAGTGCCGCGGACTCCCCTTCTACAGCGCCGGCAGCAAAATCTGAGCGCAGTGGTTTTATGGCGCAAGCAGCCAAAGCTGGGCAAATCAGCGCGCAAGCCGGCGGTTTACTGGTTAAAGCCGCAGGAGACGTCGCTAAAGCGGGCGCTGACAGCGTGGCTGGACGCGTGGCACAAACTACTGGGGGCAAAATGGCGGCAGCGATACGCGCTAGCGCCCCCCGTGCCGCAACTGAATTTAGTGGCAACCAGTTGGGTCCTGATGCCAGTTGGCTTAATCAGCAGGGCGGTTTTAGTCAACTGTCTACAGCCGATCAACAGCAGGCCCGTGCCGCCCATGCGCAATGGCAAAAACGCAGCGCAGATAACCAGTTAACGCTGGATGACTATGTGACTTACGTGCAAACGCGCCAGCAGGAACGCAATGCTGAAGCCGCGCAGTTTGTGCAAAAGGATGCACCGAACGAGCCCGCACCCTAAATGGCTATTTGCGCTTTGAATATCCGCGCAACGTTGCCTGTAAATGGGCTGAAATTTTGGGGATTTCAGCTTGAAATTATTTGGCCAAAGCCAGTAATTGCAAGGCCTGTAGGCCAATTTTTGCTTGGGGAAACTTTTTGTCACGCAGGTGGCCAAGGGCCAAGGAGGAGAGCATGTGGCTCGTTGCAGCAGAATTACCGGCAGAGCGGCAAGAGGCGGTGGTGTGTGCTGTGGCGGCGGCAATGACCTATGGCCTACCAGCTAACTTAATGTTAGCGGTGGCCGAAAAAGAGTCCGGTCGGGCCGGGCAGTGGGTGCGTAACAAAAATGGCACGCACGATGTCGGCGCCATGCAATTTAACACGCAGTATTTAAAAGACTTAGCCCGCTATGGCATACGTGCCGAGGATGTCGCGGCTAAGGGCTGCTATGCGTTTAATTTAGCCGCTTGGCGTTTGCGACAGCACCTGCGTTATGACGAAGGCGATATGTGGCGCAAAGCGGCCAACTATCATTCACGCACACCACGGTTTAATGCCATCTATCGCGCCGATTTGATGCAAAAAGCCACGCGCTGGGCGGCGTGGCTAGAGTTGCACTTGGCTACGGTAAATCAGCCCAACATTAGTCGCACGGCCAGCACTGCGGCAGGTGGAGTCGCCGCGCGCACTAACCCCACCTCTACCTATATGCCAGCTAACACAGTGCATTATGTGCCGCGCACTATTACGGTGCGCAGCGATTGAGCCTGCGTCGGGCTTTTTGGCTGCCTGCGCGAGCAGCGATTACCCAGTAATGCCCCTCCTGAGACGCGCGCGCGAAGGTGGGGGAGGATGTCAATTGTGTGTGAATAGCTATCGCAAATTGCCCTCAGAAAAAAGCTAACAAAATGGTCAAGTCAAAGCGGGACTATTTTTCCTTTACTGTTTAGCCATCGTTAAACCTAAGGAAAAAACCATGAGTTTTTTTAACATAGTGAACATGCTCTCGGCCATTCATCATGCGGATAAACCATCGGCGCCTGCTCGTAAACCTTTACCACGTGCCAAACAGGCGATGGCGACAGCAGAGACATTGAGTGTATTTGATGCACAAGGCACGCCTGCTGAGTTAGGCGCGTTATTAGCCAAAGGCGGTGAAGGTTCGGTTTATCCGTTACAAGACAAGCCAAATGTGCTGGTAAAAATTTATCACGCCGAGCGCTTGCAAGATAATGGGGCACAGCTCAAACAAAAAATTGATCCGATCCCTATCTACTGGACACCAGATTAAGAGAGTAAAATCTCCTAACGAGGTGACCTGTGACTACCCATCGCAAACCAAGGATCGTGCATTCCGAGCAGTTCAAATCCGAAGCCCTGCAACTCGCAGCCAAGATCGGTGTAACCAGCGCGGCCAAGCAACTCAATTTATCTCCCAGCCAGTTTTACGCTTGGCGTAA
>JBOFMA010000177.1:0-10563 GCA_051658125.1 Aeromonas sp. | reverse complement strand
CGCTCAGCAATGCCGCGGTGCAGGCGGCGGTGGCGGCGGCCGAGGCCGAACTTGGCAACCGCGGGCGGGTGCTGTTGCGTAAATCGGGTACCGAGCCGTTAGTGCGTGTGATGGTCGAAGGCGAGCATGAAGTGCAAGTACGCGCGCTGGCAGACCAAATTGCCGCGTGCGTTAAGGCCGTTCACTAACTCGGCCGGTGTCAGTTACTTTAAAAAAGGCGGCTTTTTAGCCGCCTTGTTGCTATTTCGCGCAAACAGCGTTAAAAAAGGAAAAAAGTGCTTGCAGGTGGCATGGTAGCTAGCTATTATCGCCTCGCTTTCGCAAGGGAGCCTTCAGTATGCAGCGTTAAGACTTGAATAAAATCAAGGCATTAGCAAAAAAGCGAGCATGTTGAAATTGATTTGCTGACCTGTGTGAGCACAGAAAGCTTACAAAGTAGCAAGACGGAACAAAAAGTGATTGCTACGGCAGAAGGGCAAGCTAAATGTACGAGATTCTTTTAGTCGTTTACCTGTTGATTTCCTTGGCTTTAATTGGCCTAGTTATGATCCAGCAAGGTAAAGGGGCTGATGCGGGTGCCTCCTTTGGTGCCGGCGCGTCAAACACTGTGTTTGGCTCCAGCGGTTCAGGTAATTTCTTGACCCGTACAACAGCGATTTTAGCTACTGCGTTTTTCGTTATTAGCTTGTTGTTAGGTAACCTCTCTAGCAACAAAGAAAAACCAGGTAGTGCGTGGGAAAACTTGCAGCAGGCTCCGGCCGTTGAGCAAGCAGCGCCTGTGAAGAAAGACACAGACGTACCACAATAAGAGTTTTAGCCGTGGTGGTGGAATTGGTAGACACGCTATCTTGAGGGGGTAGTGCTCTAGGGTGTGCGGGTTCGAGTCCCGCCCACGGCACCAGTTAAGAGTAACCTTGCTAGCTAATCAGCCAAGCAAGGAAAATTATAGTCAAGTAACCTCGTTATCCTCAGTTACTTGACTATAATCTCGCACGATTCGGACGCGGGGTGGAGCAGCATGGTAGCTCGTCGGGCTCATAACCCGAAGGTCGTCGGTTCAAATCCGGCCCCCGCAACCAAATTTCACGTCTTCCTAAGCTCAGGAAGCGGTCGCTGCGAGGCGACAATCAGGGTAAAGCGTCCAAGCCCCGATTTGATATCGGGGCTTTTTGTCATATGCGTTTTACGTTGAAGTTATTACCACTGGGCTTAATGCCCTTTTTTTGTTTTTGCGGAGGGTGACTTTGGCAACCTTGGAACAACGATTGACCGAACTGTTTAGCGCACCGGTCGAGGCCTTAGGCTTTGAATTATGGGGCGTTGAGTTTATCCGCGCAGGTAAACATTCGACGCTACGCGTGTATATTGATAGCCCAAGCGGCATCACAGTGGAGCATTGCGCCGAGGTGAGTCACCAGCTAGGCGCCATCATGGATGTAGAAGATCCCATCACTGAAGAGTACTACTTAGAGGTTTCTTCACCGGGATTGGATCGTGCGCTGTTTAGCGTGGCGCAATTTGCTCAGTATGTGGGGCAAGAAGCGCAAGTGACCTTGCGCATGGCGATTGCAAACCGCCGCAAATTCAAAGGTGTTATTAACAGCGTGCAAGGTGACATGGTCACTTTGACCGTCGATGGTAAGGATGAGGTGTTAGCGTTTACTAACATCCAAAAAGCAAACATAGTGCCGAACTTTGGTTAACGAGGCTATCGGATATGAATAAAGAGATTTTGCTGGTCGTTGACGCTGTGTCTAACGAGAAAGCAGTACCCCGCGAAAAAATCTTCCAAGCATTGGAAACCGCGTTGGCCACGGCCACTAAGAAAAAATACGAAGGTGAAATTGAAGTTCGCGTAGAAATCGATCGTAAGACCGGTGATTACGATACCTTCCGTCGTTGGGTTGTGGTGGCAGATCAAGAGGCCATGGAAAACCCGTACGCCGAAATTACCTTAGAAGCGGCGCAAATCGAAGAGCCAGAGATCCAGCTCGGCGACTATGTTGAAGATCAGATTGATTCGGTGACTTTTGACCGCATCACCACCCAGACTGCAAAGCAAGTGATCGTGCAAAAAGTGCGCGAAGCTGAGCGTTCACAAGTGGTTGATCAGTTTAAAGATAAAGAAGGCACCATCATCAGTGGTGTGGTGAAAAAGAGTAACCGCGACAATATCATCTTAGATCTGGGCAGCAATGCCGAGGCGGTGATCTTCCGTGACGACATGCTGCCACGAGAAATGGTGCGTGCCGGTGACCGTATTCGCGGTCTGCTCTATTCAGTGCGCCCAGAAGCGCGCGGTTCACAGCTGTTTGTCAGTCGCTCAAGCCCTGATTTTATTAAAGAGCTGTTTCGTATCGAAGTGCCTGAGATTGGTGAAGAGATGATCCAAATCATGGGCGCAGCGCGCGATCCAGGTTCACGCGCCAAGATCGCGGTGAAAACCAATGATCGTCGTATTGACCCTATCGGTGCCTGTATTGGCATGCGCGGTGCGCGTGTGCAGGCGGTTTCCGCAGAACTTGGCGGCGAACGCGCCGACATCGTGCTGTATGATGACAATCCAGCGCAGTATGTCATCAATGCCATGGCCCCAGCGGAAGTGGCGTCGATCATCGTTAACGAAGATACCCACACCATGGATATCGCGGTGGAAGCGGCTAACTTGGCGCAAGCGATTGGCCGTAACGGTCAAAACGTGCGTTTAGCCTCGCAGCTGACTGGTTGGGAACTCAACGTGATGACCGTCGACGACATGCGTGCCAAGCACCAAGCCGAAAGCGATCGAATTTTGACTCTGTTTACCCAGCACTTAGATATCGACGACGAGTTCGCCGGTGTCTTGATCGACGAAGGCTTCTCAGCCTTAGAGGAGATCGCGTTTGTGCCGCTGGCTGAATTGCTGGCCATCGACGGCTTGGATGAAGAGATGGTGGAAGCCTTGCGTGCCCGCGCGAAAACCGCACTAAGCACCTTGGAATTGGCCAAGCAAGAGTCGTTTGATGGCGTCGAGCCAAGTGATGACCTCAAAGAACTGGCCGGGATGACTACCGAGCTGGCCTTTACCTTAGCCGCTCGCGGTATCAGCGATCTGGAAGCGCTGGCTGAGCAAGGCGTAGATGATTTAGCCGATATCGAAGGCTTAAGCAATGAGCAGGCGGGTGAGCTGATCATGGCCGCGCGTAATATCTGCTGGTTTGGGGACGCAAATTCGTAAGTTAAGATCAACGGAGGATAATAAATGGCAGACGTCACAGTAAAACAACTGGCCACTGACATCGGCAAACCGGTTGATCGACTCCTTGAGCAATTTGTCGAGGCCGGCATCGAAAAGAGCAAGGCCGAAGATGTGGTGAGCGAGGCGGAGAAAGAGACGCTGATCGCTCACTTAAAAAAACAGCATGGTAGCGAAGAGGGCGCCACGCCTGCACGTATGACCTTACAGCGCAAGACTAAAAGCACGCTTAGCGTGCCAAGTTCGGGCGGCAAAAATAAGGAAGTGCAGGTAGAAGTGCGTAAATCGCGTACCTATGTACGTCGCTCGGCGCTCGAAGAAGAGCAGCGCCAAGCACAAGCCGAAGAACAAGCGCGGTTAGAAGCAGAAGAAAAAGCCGTACGCGAAGCCCAAGCGGCCACGTGTGCAGCCGAAGAGCAAGCACGCCAACAGGCTGAGCAGGCTCGTCGTGACGCTGAGGAAAAGGCGCGCCTTGAGGCACAAAAGAAGGCGGAGCCAGCCCAAAAGGCTAAACCCGCCGTAAACAAGGCTCAGCAAGAGGCAGACAAGATGGCCAAGCGCGAAGCAGAAGAGTTAAAGCGCCAACAAGAACAAACCGCTTTGCAAAAAGCAGAAGAACTGGCAGCCAAGAAAGCAGAAGAGGCCAAGCAAATGGCCGAGCAAAATGCTACCCGTTGGGCTGAAGAGGAAGCCGCGCGCGCTAAAGAGAGCAGCGACTACCACTTGACCACCAATAAGCACGCACAAGCGGCAGAAGATGAGCTCGACCGTAAGGAAGAGACCAGCCGTCGCAACGCCGCTGCGGCCAAGGGCCCGAAAAAGGCCCCACGTCGCGAAGATGATCGCAACGACCGCAATGCCCGCGCCCGTAAGGGTAAGCGCGGCAAGATGGCCACCCCGAACGCCATGAAGCACGGCTTTAACAAGCCGGCGGCCGTGGTTAACCGTGACGTCGTGATTGGCGAAACCATCACTGTGGCTGAATTGGCTAACAAGATGGCGGTAAAAGGCGTGGAAGTGATCAAGGTGATGATGAAGATGGGCGCCATGGCGACCATCAACCAAGTCATCGACCAAGAGACAGCGCAACTGGTGGCCGAAGAGATGGGGCACAAAGTAGTGCTGCGCCGTGAAAACGAGCTGGAAGAAGCGGTATTGTCCGATCGTGATGAAACCTCTGAAGCCAAGCCACGTGCGCCGGTCGTTACCATCATGGGTCACGTTGACCACGGCAAAACCTCGCTGCTGGACTACATTCGCCAAGCGAAAGTGGCTTCAGGCGAAGCCGGTGGTATTACCCAGCATATCGGTGCTTACCACGTTGAAACCGACAGCGGCATGATCACCTTCTTAGACACCCCAGGTCACGCCGCCTTTACCTCGATGCGTGCCCGTGGTGCCAAAGCGACCGATATCGTGGTGCTAGTGGTTGCTGCCGACGATGGCGTGATGCCACAGACCGTTGAAGCTATCCAGCACGCGAAAGCGGCCGGCGTACCGTTAGTGGTCGCTGTGAACAAAATGGATAAGCCAGAAGCCGATCCGGATCGGGTGAAAACCGAGCTGGCGCGCTATGAAGTGATGTCAGAAGATTGGGGTGGCGATTGCCAGTTCGTGCATGTATCTGCGAAAGCTGGTACCGGCGTCGATGATCTGCTCGAAGCTATCTTGATCCAGTCTGAAGTCTTAGAACTGAAAGCTGTGGTTGACGGCATGGCCAATGGCGTAGTGATCGAGTCCTTCTTGGACAAAGGTCGCGGCCCTGTAGCGACCGTGCTGGTACAAGAAGGTACTTTGCGCCAAGGCGACATCGTACTATGTGGCCTGGAATATGGCCGCGTGCGCGCCATGCGTGACGAATTAGGTCGCGAGATCAAAGCAGCCGGCCCATCACTGCCAGTGGAAATCTTAGGCCTGTCTGGCGTGCCATCGGCCGGTGATGAAGCGACCGTGGTGCGTGACGAGAAGAAAGCCCGTGAAGTGGCGCTGTATCGTCAAGGCAAATTCCGCGAAGTGAAGTTGGCCCGTCAACAGAAAGCTAAGCTGGAGAACATGTTTGCCAACATGACCGAAGGCGAAGTGTCAGAAGTGAACGTGGTAATCAAAGCGGACGTGCAAGGCTCGGTAGAAGCGATTTGCGACGCGCTGGTTAAGCTGTCGACTGAAGAAGTGAAAGTGAAGATCGTCGGTTCAGGCGTCGGTGGTATCACCGAAACTGACGCGACTTTGGCCGCCGCTTCTAGCGCTATCTTGGTTGGCTTTAACGTGCGTGCCGATGCCTCGGCCCGTAAAGTGATCGAAGCTGAAAGCTTGGATCTGCGTTACTACTCCGTAATTTACGATCTGATTGACGAAGTTAAGCAGGCGATGAGCGGTAAGCTGGCGCCAGAATATCGTCAAGAAATCATCGGTTTGGCGCAGGTGCGCAGCGTGTTCAAATCGCCAAAATTTGGCGCGGTGGCGGGTTGCATGGTGACCGAGGGCGTGGTCAAGCGCTCGAACCGTATCCGCGTGCTGCGTGAAAACGTGGTGATCTACGAAGGCGAACTCGAATCGCTGCGTCGTTTTAAAGATGACGTTAACGAAGTCAAAAATGGCTACGAGTGCGGCATCGCGGTGAAGAACTACAACGATGTGCGCGAAGGCGACCAGATCGAAGTTTACGAGACCGTAGAAATCAAACGGACACTGTAAACCAAGCAGATAAAAACAGGGGGCGCGAGCCCCCTTTTATTACAGGAAAAATCATGGCCAGAGAATTTAGCCGCACCCGCCGGGTCGGCCAGCAGATCCAAAAAGAGATCGCACTGATCTTGCAACGTGAAGTCAAAGACCCGCGTATCGGCATGGTCACTGTGTCAGATGTGGAAGTTTCGCGCGATCTGAACTACGCCAAAATCTACGTCACCTTTTTGCAACTCGATGCTGACGCTGAGCGCATTAAGCAAGGCCTTGAAGGCTTAACTGAAGCTGCCGGTTATATCCGCAGCCTGCTTGGCAGCGCGATGCGCCTGCGCGTGGTGCCTGAATTGCGCTTTTTCTATGACCAGACCTTGGTTGAAGGTATGCGCTTATCTAACCTCGTGACCAATACCATTCGCAACGACGAGCGGCGCATGGTCGAAGCCGGCCGCGAAGAGGAGTTGCCACCGGTTAAGCCTGCTGCTGAGGATGAAGCGTAAATGGCGCGCCGTTTTAAAGGCCGCAGCGTACACGGCATCTTTTTGCTCGATAAGCCGTTAGGTTTGAGCTCAAACGATGTGTTGCAGAAGGTCAAGCGTATCTATAACGCGAACAAAGCTGGTCACACCGGCGCGCTGGATCCGCTCGCTACCGGCATGCTGCCGATCTGTTTAGGTGAAGCGACCAAGTTTTCGCAGTTTTTGCTCGATGCCGACAAACGCTATCAAGTCACGGCCAAATTGGGCGTGCGTACCACGACCAGTGATGCCGAAGGCGAGATTGTCGCGACGCGGCCAGTCGAGGTGGCGCTCGGCAGTTTGATTGAAGCGCTCGATAGCTTTCGAGGCCCGATCATGCAGGTGCCGTCGATGTTTTCTGCGCTCAAACACAACGGCCGCCCGCTGTATGAGTACGCTCGCGAAGGCATCACCATCGAGCGGCCCGCGCGCCCGATCACGATTTTCGAGCTGAAATTACTAGGCTTTGAAGGCGATGAGGTGCATTTAGACGTGCACTGCAGCAAAGGCACCTATATCCGCTCACTGGTGGATGATTTAGGCGAACTGCTCGGCTGCGGCGCCCATGTCACCGAGCTGCGCCGCACGCAGGTAGCTGAGTACCCTTATGCGCGTATGCTGACTTTGCCACAGCTCGAATGCTTATTTGAGCAAGCCAAAGCGCAAGACCAAGCGCCGCGGGAGCTGCTTGATCCGCTGCTGCTGCCGATGGATACCGCGGTGAGTAACGTCACCGAGGTCAATATCTCGGAGCTGCTCAATGCGTATGTGCAGCAGGGGCAAGCGGTGCAAGTTGCTGGCGCGCCGCTTAGCGGCCCAGTGCGCATCACTGTTGGCGCCGCGCGCGAGTTTATTGGCATGGGTGAAATCGATGCCGATGGCCGCGTCGCGCCCAAGCGCCTCGTGCGTTATGCCGCCGAAGGCGCCGATACGCTGTTTGTTGCGCGCTGATTACGGCTGGGGCTAGGGCTTGGCGCGCAGATGATTGCGTGCAAGTGCTTGCTAAAGCGCGGCGGGATCATTATCATGCCGCCTTCTTGTCACGGCTGAATTAGAGATTGGCTGTGATTTTATTCACTCTACTTGGAGTACAAAAATGTCTCTAAATGCTCAAACTGTAGCCCAGATCGTGGCTGACAACGCACGTTGCGCTAACGACACTGGTTCTCCTGAAGTTCAGGTTGCTCTGCTGACTGCTCAGATCAACCACCTGCAAGGTCACTTCAAAGAGCACTCAAAAGATCACCACGGTCGTCGCGGTCTGCTGCGCATGGTTTCTCAGCGTCGTAAGCTGCTGGACTACCTGAAGCGCAAAGATCACGGTCGTTACGCGGCACTGATCGCCAAGCTGGGTCTGCGTCGTTAATCGACCGCTTAGCACGGCAAGGGCAACCCTCGGGTTGCCCTTTTTTTATGGCCGCAAGGCGGGGGTTAGTTCGGCGCCTTTTTGCCTATTTTGCGCCAAGACGCGCAGTTTCGGCCGCAAGTTATGCCCAGTCACGGGTTACCTTTAGCAAGGCTTCTTGTATACTGGCGGCGATTTTTAAGCGCTAAACAGTAAAAAGGAACTTCAAGTGAATCCTATTGTAAAGTCATTCCAGTACGGTCAACACACCGTCACACTGGAAACCGGAGTGATGGCCCGTCAAGCCACTGCGGCCGTTATGGTCAGCATGGACGATACCTGCGTATTTGTGACCGTTGTTGGTAAGAAAGAGGCCGATCACGGCCGTGATTTCTTCCCACTGACCGTGAACTACCAAGAGCGTACCTACGCTGCTGGCCGCATTCCGGGTGGTTTCTTCCGCCGCGAAGGCCGCCCGAGCGAAGGTGAAACGCTGATCTCGCGTCTGATTGACCGTCCAATTCGCCCGCTGTTTCCGGAAGGCTTCCTCAATGAGGTGCAATTGGTCGCAACCGTTATGTCGGTTAATCCTGCTGTTTCGCCTGATATCGTGGCCATGATCGGTGCCTCGGCGGCTCTGGCTACTTCTGGCATTCCATTTAATGGCCCGATTGGCGCGGCGCGTGTTGGCTATATGAATGGCCAGTATGTGCTCAACCCCACCACCACCGAATTGCCACAAAGCGATTTGGATTTGGTGGTGGCCGGTACGGCCAATGCGGTGCTGATGGTGGAATCTGAAGCCGCCATCTTGCCTGAAGACGTTATGCTCGGCGCGGTCGTGTATGGTCACGAGCAATTGCAAACCGTGATCAACGCGGTGAATGAATTTGCCGCAGAAGTGGGCACCGCGCCTTGGGCATGGACGCCGCCGGCCACTAACGCCGCGCTGAAAGCCGCGGTAGCCGAACTGGCCAGCGCGCCATTAGGTGAAGCCTATCGCATCACCGAAAAAGCCGAGCGCTATGCGGCTATCGGTGCACTGGCTGCCCGCGTTACCGAGCAGGTGATCGCCTCTGGCATCGAAACCGATGCCAAGAAGATCGGCGAAGTGTTCCACGCGCTGGAAAGCCAGATCGTGCGTGGTCGCGTGGTGCGCGGTGAGCCGCGTATCGACGGCCGTAGCCCAGAGATGGTGCGCGCGCTGAATGTCGCGACCGGCGTGCTGCCGCGTGCCCACGGTTCAGCCCTGTTTACCCGTGGCGAAACCCAAGCCATGGTCGTTGCCACCTTGGGCACCGAGCGCGATGCACAAAACATCGACGAGTTGACCGGCAACCGCGCCGATCGCTTTATGCTGCACTACAACTTCCCACCGTATTGCGTGGGTGAAACCGGCATGATGGGCAGCCCTAAGCGCCGTGAAATCGGCCACGGTCGTCTGGCTAAGCGTGGCGTGGCCGCGGTGATGCCAACGGCCGCTGAATTCCCGTATGTGGTGCGTGTGGTATCGGAAATCACCGAATCCAACGGTTCTTCGTCAATGGCCTCGGTGTGCGGCTCTTCACTGGCACTGATGGATGCCGGCGTGCCGATCAAGGCCTCAGTGGCGGGTATCGCCATGGGTCTGGTGAAAGAAGAAGAAGGCTTTGTCGTGCTGTCGGACATCTTAGGGGATGAAGATCACTTAGGCGACATGGACTTTAAAGTGGCCGGTACTGCTGAAGGTATCACTGCGCTGCAGATGGATATCAAAATTGAAGGCATCACCAAAGAGATCATGGAGATTGCGCTCAAGCAAGCGCGCAATGCCCGTCTGCACATCCTGAACGTTATGGATGAAGCGATGCAAGCGCCGCGTGCAGAGATCTCGGATTTTGCCCCGCGTATCCACACCATCAAGATCAGCCCAGAGAAGATCAAAGATGTGATTGGTAAAGGTGGCTCGGTGATCCGTGCGCTGACCGAAGAGACTGGCACCAACATCGAATTAGATGATGACGGTACCGTGCGTATCTCTGCGGTGGCTAACGAAGCGGCGCAAGAAGCCATTCGCCGCATCGAAGCTATCACCGCAGAAATCGAAGTTAACCGCATTTACGAAGGTAAAGTGGTGCGTTTGGCTGATTTCGGTGCCTTTGTGAACATCCTGCCCGGTAAAGATGGCTTGGTGCACATCTCGCAAATCACGGATGCCCGCGTGCAAAACGTCGCCGATCACCTGACCATTGGTGACATGGTGAAAGTGAAAGTATTGGAAGTGGATCGTCAGGGCCGTGTGCGTCTGTCGATCAAAGAAGCCAATGCTGACGCCGCACCTGTTGTCGCTGACGCGCCAGCCGCGCCGGTAGAAGGCAGCGCGCCCGCAGTCGAAGTGGCTGCGGCGCCTGTAGCGGGTGAAGAGCAAACCCCAACAGCCTAACCTCGTGTTAGCCTGCTAAAATCGGCGCCTTGGGCGCCGGTTTTTTTTTGCGTGGCGCAGTGGCGAGCTTAATCATCTATTTTTCAGTGATCTTTGGCCTTTGAGCGCGGCGCGAAATCGCCTAAAATGGCGCCCATTTTTCTTGCCGGATCCGCTTTATGTTGCTCGCCCCTGCCCCTTTTCTCTCTTCTAACCGCCTTGAGTTATTAGCGCCGGCAAAAAATTTAAGCTATGGCATTGAAGCCATTAATCACGGCGCCGATGCGGTGTATGTCGGTGGCCCCGCGTTTGGTGCCCGCAGCGCTGCCGGCAACAGCCTAGAAGATATCGAAGCACTGGCCAAACATGCCCATCGCTTTGG
>JBOFMA010000176.1:0-12583 GCA_051658125.1 Aeromonas sp. | reverse complement strand
CGACCAATTGGGAACCCTCGGTTCCCCGCAAACATCTGTACGCGATGGCGCTATTGATGGCAACAACCCTGTCGGTGGTCGCCATTTTGCCCGCGCCAGGCGATATACTTGAACGCCCTTTACGCCTTGAGTTACCCATTGAGGCCGCAGCGCCCGTTGAGGCGCAAGAGGTGCATACCGATTTTAACGAGATCCCCGATCACGAATTGGTGGAGCAAGCCGCACCGGAAGATGACATCCCTGTCGATGTCACGCCGCAGTGGCAAGATTATGTGGTGCGCAGCGGCCAGACCCTGACCACCATCTTTAACGATTTAGGCTTATCCTCTAACACTCTGTATCGGGTGCTGGATGTCGATAACGATAAATTTTTGACTAAGCTCAAGCCGGGCCAAACGCTGGAAGTGCTGATCGATAGCAGCAGCGAGTTACTGGGCTTAAAGCTGCGCGTCAACATCAAGCAGACCTTGGCGCTGACTCGCGGCGAGCAAGGCTATACGCGTGAGATGATCGTCAAAAAGACCGAGTGGCAAGAGCACAAGGTCCACGGCATGGTCAATGGCAGCTTTGCCGCCAGTGCGCGCCGTGTGGGTTTATCGCCAGGGCACATCCAAAAAATCGCCAACTTGTTCCAGTGGCGGTTGAACTTGGCCAAGAATCTGCGTAAAGGCGATAAGTTTCGCGTGTTGCTACGCCAAGAGACGGTTGAAGGCCAGCGTACGGGCACCAGCCAGTTACTGGGCGTAGAAATTATTCGGCAGAATAAAACAGAGTCGTTCTCGGCGTGGTTATCGGCCGATGGTAACTATTACGATGGTGACGGCAACAGCTTGGAGCGCGGCTTTCGTCGCTACCCAACCCACAGCCGTTACCGCGTGAGCTCAAACTTTAACCCAACGCGTAAGCACCCGGTGACCGGGCGCGTGCGGCCACACGAGGGCACCGATTTTGCTCTGCCAGTGGGCACACCGATTTTTGCTACCGGTGATGGCGTGGTGTTAAAGGCGATGCGCCACCCGCTGGCGGGGATCTATATCGTGCTTAAACACGGGCGGACCTTAGAGACGCGTTACCTGCACTTAAGTAAGTTGCTGGTTAAGCCGGGGCAAAAGATCAGAGCGGGGCAGAAAATTGCCTTATCGGGTAACACCGGCCGCTCAACCGGCGCGCATTTGCACTATGAATTGCGCTCTAACGGTCGCCCCATCAACGCGATGACCGCTAAATTGCCCATGGCCGAACCGCTGTCAGGCAAACAAAAACGCCAGTTTATGGCCAAAGTGGGCTCTTATCGCCAGGCCCTTGGCGCCAGTTAAGTTGGCCAAAATTAGCCCCGCTTTGCGGGGCTAATTTTTTTTGTCTGCCGGCAGGTGTGATTGGCGCCAGATTTCCGGTGGGCGGCGGCGGCAGCTTAGGCTACAATGGGCGCAATTTTTTTAAAGGATGACGCCCGTGTTTGGTGACAAATTTTATAAGCGGTTATCTGAGCTGCAGCCGTGGCAGCAAACGGTCTATACCCTCGCGCTGGCCGAGCGCATGTACCCCAATTACGCCTTGTTTTGCCAAGCCACCGGTTTTGGCAGCGTGCAGGTGTTTCGCAAAAGCCTAGATGAGCTGTGGCAATACTTAACGGTCAAAGGCTCGCGGGTGAATTTAAGCGCCATCTTAGAAGAGCTTGAAGCGCAGATCCCAGAGCCAAGTAAATTCAGCACTTACGGCGTTTATCCGGCCATTGATGCCTGTGTGGCGCTTGGCTGTGCGTATAACTCGGTGATTTGCCGCATTGGTGAAGAGTCCGCTGAAGCGAGCCATGCCTCGGTGGGCACCGTGGCCGGCTTTATCGAGCTAGTGGCAGAGCGTGAGCTTAGCGACGATGAGTTGTATGAGCACGAGCTGATGGAAGCGGAACTTGAGTTTCAAGTGGAGCTGCAAAAGCGAGTGGCCTTTGAGCGCGATAGCGCGCGCATTTTGGCGATTCGCACCTTTGCCGCGCAAGACGGCGTGTCAAATATCGGCATCTCGCTCGAAGAGTAAGCCGCCGCATTGGCCGGTGACACGATAAAAAGCGCCGTTGGGCGCTTTTTTTATCGGCGTTGTGATTTAAGCGGCTGACCAGTTGGCTTTGGCCACGCGAATGGCGTGGCAGCGGGCCTCGGTTAACGCGGTGCGGATCGCTGGGCCTGTGAACCCTTGCGCGATGATATCGGCTACCGGCACCGCTTGGGCCGCAGCGAGCATGGCCGCCACATACGCCGGCTCTGGGTAGTCACGCGTAGCAAAACCTAAGCGGCCATAAAAGTCCGCTTGGCAGCAGAGCAGCAACTCATTAAAGCGTTCCGGTTTGCGCCAAGCATCCGCGGCATCAAACACGCGCAGTAAGGTAGCTGGTTTAAGCTCAAACGCGGTGTGAATTTTGCCGTGCAGATCGCTCATGAGCAGCGCCAGTGCTTGGCTCGTATTGGGCACTTTTAACCGTGCGCACAGGGCGCGGATCAGCGGCAAGCCCAATTGGCCGTGGCCATGATGGCTTGGCCAGTGCGCCGGATCGGTGGCCGCTTTGCCCACGTCATGGCACAGGGCGGCAAAGCGCACGGTAAGCGCAGGTGAGCGGGCGGCCGCTTGTGTCAGAACCAGCAAGGTGTGCTCGCCGCTGTCAATTTCTGGGTGCCATTTGATAGGCCCGGGCACGCCAAACAGGGCGTCGATTTCCGGTAGCAGCACTTTTAATGCGCCGCACTGGCGCAGCACTTCAATAAATCGGCGTGGACTGGGGCCGAGTAAACTTTTTTCAATCTCTTGCCAGACGCGCTCGGCGGTGAGATGGACTAACTCGCCGGCCGCGGTCATTGCCTGCATCAGTTGCAAGGTTTCTGGCGCAATGGTAAAGCCTTGGGCGGCAAAACGCGCGGCAAAGCGCGCCACGCGCAGCACGCGCAGCGGATCATCGCTAAAGGCTGGAGATACGTGGCGCAACACGCGGGCGTTAAGATCGCGTACGCCGCCGTAGGGATCGTGCAAGTGGCCATCGGCGCTTTGCGCTATGGCATTGATGGTCAGATCGCGGCGCAATAAGTCATCTTCAAGGGTGACCTCGGGGCTGGCGTGGCAGATAAAGCCGGTGTAGCCCTGACCACTTTTGCGCTCGGTGCGCGCCAGCGCATACTCTTCATGGCTGTTTGGGTGTAAAAACACCGGAAAATCGCGCCCCACTTGGCTAAAGCCTTGCGCCAGCATCTGCTCTGGCGTGGCGCCAACCACCACATGATCGCTGTCGCCACAGGGAAGGCCCAACAGGGCGTCACGCACGGCGCCGCCGACTAAATAGATCTGCATGTTTGCCCTTATCACTTAGCGCCGTGGGCCAAGAGCCCCAGCGCAGGCTTAAAATTGACGGTAAAGGCCGCCAGTATAAAGCAATCGTACCGGGCGGTGCGGCGCGCTTTACATCGCGCCGGTTTGCTTTTATCGTGCGCGCCTTTTTGGCGTTATTTTGTGCACAGGAGATCTATGTCCGCGCTTAGCTCGCCCCCGTCGTTAGCCGATAGGCCGGCTGCCCCTGCTTTCTCTGCGCCTGTGGCGCCGTTGCCGGATGCCGCGCATTTTGCGGCCCGCGTGTTGGCGTGGTTTGCCACCTATGGGCGCACGCACCTGCCTTGGCAGCAGGCGCCAACCGCCTATCAGGTCTGGCTGTCAGAGATCATGCTGCAGCAAACGCAAGTGGCCACCGTGATCCCCTACTATCAGACCTTTATGGCTCGCTTCCCAACGGTTAGCGCGCTGGCGGCGGCGCCGCTTGATGAAGTGCTGCATTTGTGGACGGGGCTGGGTTACTACGCCCGCGCGCGCAATGCGCATAACGCGGCGCAAATAGTGTGTCGTGAGCACGCGGGCGAGTTTCCAAACTCGGTGGCCGAGCTATGCGCCCTGCCTGGAATTGGCCGCTCGACCGCGGGCGCGATTGCTTCGTTGGCCTTTGGCCAGCGCGCGAGCATTTTAGATGGCAACGTGAAACGCGTGCTCTGCCGCCATGGCGCAATTGCCGGCTGGCCTGGGCGGGCGGCGGTGGACAAAGCGCTGTGGCAGTTAGCCGAGGCTTATACCCCAGCGGCGGCCGACGCTTATAACCAAGCGATGATGGATTTAGGCGCCACCTTGTGCACTCGCAGCCAACCGGCCTGCGCCCGCTGCCCAGTGCAAAGCGATTGCCAAGCCTACGCGCAGCAGGCGCAAACGCGCTACCCCACACCTAAGCCCAAAGCTGCGCTGCCGGTGCGTACGCGTTTTTTACTGCTGCTGACCTATCAAGGCGAGTTGCTGCTTGAGCAACGCCCAGCCGATGGCTTGTGGGGCGGTTTATATGGCTTTCTTGAGTTAGATGAGGCCGGGCAACTGAGCGCTTGTTTAAGCGCTCTTGGCATGGCAGATGCGGCGCATTTGGCGCAAAGCGCCGAGCCACTGGCCGGTTTTCGCCACAGCTTTAGCCATTTTCATTTAGATGTGCGGCCGCTATTGCTAACCTTGCCCCATCGCCCCGATGCTTGGGCGGCGCGCAATACGGATGAAAGCGCGCCGAACATAGCGCCGCTTAGCCGTCTCTGGTATAACCTGCGGCGCCCGCCCAAAGTGGGCTTGGCGGCGGTGACCGCCCGCCTGCTGGCCGAGCCTGCCGTGGCCCGCTTGGCGCCTATCCCTGATCCATTAACGTAGAGAGAGTCCTATGAGCCGGATGGTTTTTTGTCAGCGCTTGAAAAAACAGGCGCCAGGTATTGCCTTTCAACTTTATCCCGGCGAGCTGGGACAGCGCATTTTTACTCACATTTGCCAAGAAGCCTGGAGCGAGTGGCAAAAAAAACAGGTCATGCTGATCAATGAAAAAAAGCTCAACATGATGAACCTTGAGCATCGGCAGTGGCTCGAGCAAGAGATGGTTAACTACTTGTTTGAAGATGGCGATGTGCAAATTGAGGGCTACACGCCGCCTTCGGCTTAATCGCGCTGGTGGGGTGCGAAAGTGTCTTGCGCGCATGTTGAGTGAAAAGTTAAGTGAAACGTTGGGTGAAAAATAGTTCGGTGATGATGCGTTTGGTAAAAAAATCCGCGGCCCGCGTGGCCGCCGTATGCTTGGCGGCGCTGTGGCTAGGTGGCTGCGCCTCAGCGCCCGAGGCGCAGCGGCGCGCCCAGCCCAGTAAAGATACCCGTGGCTTTGAGCACATGATCAGCGCGCTATCGCATAGCGTGCAAGAGATCTGGGGCCGCGAAGCGCTGTTTGCCGGCAAAATGGACTACGTCAAATACAGCGACCAGTACAAAAGCCGCGCGCATATTAACTTTACCAGCGGCCGCATTACGGTGGAAACCTTGTCTGGCTTAGCGCCGCGCGAGCACTTGCGCCGCGCGATTGTGGAAACCTTGCTCACGCCCGATGATCCGGCGCAGGTCGATCTCTATTCGGATCGAGATATCGAGCCCGATGGCCGCCCATTTTTATATGGCCAAGTGCTCGACAACGAGCGTAAGCCGATTCGCTCTGTGTGGCGCGCGGAGCGCTACGCCGATTACTTACTCGCCCGAGGCATGCGGCAGCGCACCTTAGGCATGCGCACGATTTTTTATGTCGATTTGCCGATGGTGGCCAACCACGAATCGCAGCGCGGCTATAAATACGCGGGGCTGATTGCGCAAGCGGCGCGGCGTTATAACGTGGATGAAAGCCTGATTTATGCGGTGATTAAAACCGAAAGCAGCTTTAACCCGTATGCCGTCAGCCACGCCAATGCCTATGGCTTGATGCAGGTGATCCCGGCCACCGCCGGGCGCGATGTGTTTAATCTGGTGAAAAAGCGCAGCGGCCAACCGACCCGCGAGCAGCTGTTTGATCCGGCGTTTAATATCGATGTGGGTACCGCGTTTTTACATTTGTTGCAAACGCGTTATTTAGCCGATATTCGCCACCCCACGTCACGGCGCTACGCGGTGATTTCGGCCTATAACGGCGGCGCGGGGGGCGTGCTCAACACCTTTTCTGCCGACCGTAAAGCGGCGCCGAGCCTAATTAATCGCTTAAGTCCGCAAAAGGTGTATCAAGTGCTCACCGAGCGCCACCCAAAGGCTGAAGCGCGGCGCTATTTGTACAAAGTCAATTTGGCCGAACAGGGCTTTATGCAAGCGCAAGGCTCCTAACTAGGCTAGTTAGGCCAGCGCCAAACGGCGCGCTGCTGAGTCCATTTGGCCGCCCCTGTGCCAGTAAAAAGTCACGCCCTGTTGGGCGTGGCTTTTTTTTAAGCGCACGGCGGCGTGATTAATAGTTGGCAAACGATTTTTTTTCCTCAAAGATGAACTTATCTCACAGCCAAGGAGTGGCGCGATGGAATTAGGTTCAGAAAAGATCACCGTGGGCATTAGCGCCTGCCTGCTTGGGCACCAAGTACGTTTTGATGGCGGACACAAGCGCTCTACTTATTGCGAGCGAGAGCTCGGGCAAGTGTTTGACTACCAGTCGATTTGCCCAGAGATGGCCATTGGCCTTGGCACGCCACGGCCGACCATCCGCTTAGTTAAGCGCGGCGAAGTCATTCATGCCGAAGCCAGTAACGGCAGCTTTGATGTCACCGATAAGCTCATCGCCTTTAGCCAAACCCAAACCCAGCAACTGGGGCACTTAAGTGGTTATATTCTGTGCGCCAAATCGCCTAGTTGCGGTATGGAGCGGGTCAAACTGTATACCGCGGGCCAAGATGGCCAAGTCGGTGGCGGTAACAAAGAGGCCGTCGGGCTGTATGCTCAAGCCCTGATGGCGGCCAATCCCTTGCTGCCAGTGGAAGAAGATGGCCGCCTGTGCGATCCCTTGCTGCGGGAAAACTTTGTCATGCGCGTGTTTGCTTATCGCGATTGGCAAAAATTACAGGCCAGCCCCGTCACCGCCAGCGCGTTGATCGCCTTTCATTCGCGCTACAAATATTTGCTGATGGCGCAATCGCCCAGCCACTATCGCAGCTTGGGTAAATTGCTGGCCAATGCCGGTAAAGTCGAATTAGCGCCGCTGTGCCGCCACTATGGCCAGCAATTTATGCAAGCGCTGGGCAAGCATGCCAACCGGCGCAGCCACACCAATGTGCTGCTGCATGTGCAGGGCTATTTTAAGCAGCAGCTAAACTACGACCAAAAGCAGGAGTTGCGCGAATGCATCGAGCAGTACCGGCTGGGGCTGATGCCGCTGCTGGCGCCGCTCACGCTGATCCGCCACTACCTGCGCCAATATCCGCATAGCTATTTAAGCCAGCAGGTCTATTTAAGCCCCCATCCCGCCTGCTTAAAGCTGCGTTACGGCCTGTAATCGGGCCAAGGAGAGCGTATGCAACTGCTTTGGTTTCGTGACGATCTGCGCTTAACTGACCATCCGGCGTTGGCGGCCGCGTTGGCCGCTAGCGCCGAGTCGGCTAAGCCGCTAGCTGCCATCTTTTTTGTCAGCCCCGCCCAATGGCAGCAGCACAGCATGGCGCCAGTACGTCGTGGCTTTTTACTCGCCCACGTCGATGCCCTTGGCGCCGCGTTAGCGGCACGGGGCGTTACCTTGCATGTGCGCTTAGCGCCCACCTTTACCGAGATCCCCACGGCACTGGCTGAATTTTGCCGCGCGCAGCAGGTAAGCCAACTCTTTGCCCATCAAGGGCTGGAATACAATGAGCGCGGCCGTGATGCTGCGGTCAGTCAAGCGTTGGCTGAACACGGCGTTGCGTGTCACTGGCTAAGTGGCGATTGCATTTTGCCGCCCGGCAGCGTGCGCACCGGTAGCGGTGAGATGTTTAAAGTCTTCACTCCATTTAGCCGCGCGTGGCTGCGGCAATTGGCGTTGAGCGACTGGGGGCAATATGTCAGTGCGCCGCGCTTTAATCATGCGCCGGCGGCGCCTTGGCAGCCGCTGGCCGAGCGGGCTGAATTTGCGCCTTGGCTAACTGAATTTGACCGCGCGCACTGGCCGGTGGGGGAAGTGGCCGCGCAGCAACGCTTGAGTGAATTTTTAGCCACGCAGGTGGCCGATTACGGGGCGCAGCGCAATTTTCCAGCGCTGGCGGGCACCTCGCAGTTGTCAGCGTATTTAGCGGCGGGAGTGCTTAGCCCTGTGACCTGTTTGCGCGCCTTGATTGCTCATTGCGGCGGTCTGCCCGAAACCAAGCAGCCAGCGTTTATTTGGCTAAACGAGCTGATTTGGCGCGAGTTTTACCGCCATTTGCTCGCACTCACACCCCGTTTGTCAAAAAATTTACCCTTTGCCCAAGAGACCGCCGCACTGGTGTGGCGCCACTCACCGGCCGATTTGGCTAAATGGCAAGCGGGGCAAACTGGCTTTCCGATCATCGATGCCGCCATGCGCGCGTTGGCCGTAACCGGCTGGATGCACAACCGCTTGCGCATGGTGGTGGCCAGTTTTTTGGCCAAAGATCTGCAACTCGATTGGCGCTTAGGCGAAGATTATTTTATGCGCCAACTGATTGATGGCGATTTAGCGGCCAATAACGGTGGCTGGCAGTGGGCCGCCGGCACCGGCGCCGATGCTGCGCCCTATTTTCGCGTGTTTAACCCCACCACCCAAGGCCAGCGCTTTGATGCCGATGGCAGCTTTATCCGCGCTTGGCTACCGGAGTTGGCCCATGTGCCGCTGAAATATCTGCACGCACCCAGTACTTGGCTGTTAGCGCACGATCCTAGCAATCCTTATCCCGCACCGCTGGTCGATCACCGCGTGGCGCGGGTGCAGGCCATTGCCATGTTTGCTGCCTTAAAAGCGCCGCCGTTGGCCACGCCTAAGCGCGGGGATCCGTTCAGTGATTACGCCGCATCCGATGAGGAGTTTTAATGCACTTAGAACTGCCCGTTTCGCCGCTGGTGGCGCAGTTTATCGCTTTTTATCAAACGCTGGATGCCGCAGGTGTGGCAAGGCTGGGCGAGATTTATGCCCCCGATGTGCGCTTTACCGATCCGGCTCATACGATGGAGGGGCTAGCGGCGTTAACCCGCTATTTTGCCGGGCTGTATCAGCGCACACAAAGCTGTCAGGTGCGAGTGATTGGTGTGACTGAAAGCGTGGGCACGGCAGGCGCCGAGGCGTGGCTGCGCTGGGAGCTAACCTTACGCCATTCGCGCTTAAACGGCGGCGCGCCGGTGCAGCTGGTCGGTGCTAGCTGGCTGCAATGGGCGCCAAGCGGCAAGGTGCGCACGCAGCAAGATTACTTTGATTTAGGGGCCATGCTCTATGAGCAGTTACCATTACTGGGGCGCCTGATCCGCGCACTAAAAGCGCGCTTAGCCGCTTAGCGGCGAGCGCTTATCAGACAGGGAGTGTTTGCGATGAGTCAACGAGTGTTTATTACCGGCGCCACCTCCGGCATTGGCCGGCAGCTGGCGGCCGATTATCACGCTGCCGGTTGGCAGGTGTGGGGGGCGGGGCGCGATGCCGAACGCTTAGGCGCGCTGGCAGCGCTAGGCGTGACGCCGGTGGCGGTGGATGTCACCTCGCCGGCGGCGTTAAGTGCGGCGTTAGCACCGCTGCCAACGTTTGATTTGGTGATTTTAAATGCCGGCACCTGCGAGTATATCGACACGGCGCACGGCTTTGATGGCGCGCTTTTGGCGCGCATTATGCACAGCAATGTCAATTCGGTGGGCTTTTGCCTGCAGGCACTGCTTGATCCGGCCGCGCCTAAAGTGCTCGCCGGCGCGCGCATTGCCATTGTCAGCTCCTCAGTGGCGTGGTTAGCGCTGCCCACCGCTGAGGCCTATGGCGCCTCAAAAGCGGCGCTGAACTATTTAGCCACCAGCTTGCGCTTAGATCTAGCCAAGCGGCATATAGCAGTGAGCCTTATTCGGCCCGGCTTTGTCGCTACGCCGCTCACGGCGAAAAACACTTTCCCCATGCCGGCGCTGATCACAGTACAAGAGGCGGCCACGCATATTCGCCACGGGCTCGATCGCGGCGCCAACACTATTCACTTCCCACGGCGCTTTATCTGGCTATTGCGTTTACTTGGCGCCTTGCCCACCTGGGCGTGGCTGAAATTAAGTTTGGCGCTGCGGCAAAAAGTGGATCTTTCCAGCACGCAAAGCAGTGGCTCCACGCCGCAAGGAGGCCCGCATGACGGCTAAACGGATCGCAATTATTGGCTCGGGCATCTCGGGCCTGACCGCCGGTTACCTGTTGCATAAGCAGCATGCCATCACTTTGTTTGAGGCCAATGCCGAGATTGGCGGCCACACCGCGACCAAAGAGGTTGAGCAACAGGGGCAGCGCTACAGCGTAGACACCGGTTTTATTGTGTTTAACGATAAAACCTACCCCAATTTTTTGCGTTTGCTGGCGCGCCTTGGCGTGGCCAAGCAGCCCAGTGAAATGAGCTTTTCGGTTAAATTAGCCGCCGAGCAGGCCGATGGCGCGTGGGGGCCAGCGGGGCTGGAATATAACGGCCACTCGTTGGCCAGTTTGTTTGCTCAGCGGCGTAACCTGCTGCGTCCGCGTTTTTATCGCCTATTGTGGCAAATTTATCGGTTTAATCGGGCGGGGCTGGCGTGGCTGGAAACGCCGCGCGCAGCGGCGTCAACGTTAACCTTGGGGGAGTTTTTAACCGCGCAAGGCTTAAGCGATGATGTCGCGCGCTATTACTTGCTGCCGATGGGCGCGGCGATTTGGTCAGCGAGCTTAAGCGACATGCGCCAGATGCCGGTGTATTTCTTTTTGCGCTTTTTTGCCCACCACGGCTTGCTCAACTTACGCCAGCGGCCGCAGTGGTTTGTCATTCCTGGTGGCTCGAAAGGTTATTTAACTCCCATCACCCACGGCTGGCAGGAGCACATCCGCCTCAATTGCCCCGTGCTTGGGGTACGCCGCACCCCCGAGGGGGTGGTGGTGACCACCGCGCAAGGCGATACGCCGTTTGACGAAGTGATTTTTGCCTGCCACAGCGATCAAGCGCTGGCGCTGCTGCGCGATGCTAGCGCCCAAGAGCAAGCGATTTTAGGCGCGCTGCCGTATCGCGCCAATCAGGTGCAATTGCACACCGATAGCCGCGTGCTGCCGACGCGCCGCGCCGCCTGGGCCAGTTGGAATTATCAGCTCAGCGCCGATGAAAGCGCACTGCCGGAGCTCAGTTACAACATGAATATTTTGCAAGGCTTAACCGCGCCGATGCCGTTTTGTGTCAGCTTAAATTTGCCCATACCACCGCAAGGGCTGCTGGGGGAGTTTACCTATCAGCATCCGCAATTTAGCGCCGCAGCGTTGGCCGCGCAGGCACGGCGCAGCGAAATTTGTGGCCAGCAGCACACCCATTTTTGTGGAGCTTATTGGCGTCACGGTTTTCATGAAGATGGCGTGGTCAGTGCGCTCAGCGTGGCGCTGCGCTTTGGCGGCCAATTATGAGTGCGCCCACCGCTTTCCCCGCCACGGCGGACGATGCTAGTTCGGCCCCCGCTGGCCATGGCCTGTGGCAAGGCACGGTGTGGCATGGGCGCGAAACGCCGGCGCATAGTTTTCGCTATGCGCTGTTTATGTGCGGGCTGGATCTAGATGCTTTGACCTCGGCCGATTGCGGGCGCTGGTTTGCGGTTGAGCGCTGGGGCTGGCTGAGCTTTCGCCGCCGCGATTATTTAGGCGGTGGCTCCGAGCCGCTAAAAGCGGCGGTGTGGCAAAAAGTGGCGCAATTAGGCGGCCACGCCACCCCCACGGAGCGGGTGTTGTTCATGGGCCAAGTGCGCACCTTGGGGCTCTACTTTAGTCCGGTGAATTTTTATTTTTGCTATCAGGGCGCCGCGCCGCGCTATTTATTAGCCGAGGTCAGTAATACGCCGTGGCGTGAGCGGCATTACTATTTACTGGATCTGGCCAAGTTAACCCCGCACGCCAAAACTTTTCATGTTTCGCCGTTTATGCCCTTGGCTATGCGTTATCACTGGCAGGTGAACCTCACCGAACAGGCGTTAGCGCTCAGTATTGCTAGCCATGCTAATAGCGCGCCCGAGCAGGCGGCGTTTTGCGCCACGTTGCAGCTGACCTATGCGCCGCTTACCGCGCCGGTTCTTTGCGCTGCGTTGCGGCGCTTGCCCTGGCTGGGCGGACAAATTTTGCTTGGCATTTATCAGCAAGCGTGGCGTTTATGGCGTAAAGGCGCGACCTTTTTTGGCCACCCAGCCCGCGAGCTTTAGGTGCTTGGCGGCTAACGCCTCGGCGCCGGCGCGCAGCTAGAACTTGATCAAACACGCGGGCCTAACACCGCGATAACCAAAGTGACCGCAGAGAAGGAACTCGTATGGAACTTGTGCAAACCCCCTTAACGTTGACGTTATTTGACCGCAGCGCCAAGCGCACGCTGCTGGCGTTGCTGGCTAATTTATCTGGCGGCCAGCTAGATTTGTCGCAAGGTGATGAACATTACCGCTTAGGTGAGCCCAGCGATCTCTTGGCTAAAATTGTGGTGCAAGAGGGCAGTTTTTATCGCCGTTTGCTGATGGGCGGCAGCATTGCCGCTGGTGAATTGTGGATTGAAGGCGCGTGGACCAGCCCCGATCCGGTGGCCGTAGTGCGTTTATTAGCACG
>JBOFMA010000175.1:0-1672 GCA_051658125.1 Aeromonas sp. | reverse complement strand
CAAATTCACTATTTCAATGCCGACACTGGCCGGTTGGAATTAGATCGCCAGCGCGTTGTGCAAGTGACCAAAGCCACCCGCTGTGGTGATGATGAGGCGCCCCGCGCCTGCCGCGCCGCAGATTTCACGCCGGGGCGCTGGGTTGATGTCACCTTAACGCAAGGGCAACAAGCACGGCATATTGAAGGCGACGAGGTCGATGATGATGCAAGCAGCACCCCAGACACGTTCCCTGTACGCCAATTTGAATTAGCCGGCCGTGCACAGTGGGACGGTGCGCAGTTACGCATCAATGGCCTGCCACTGAGCTTAAATCAGCACACCGAGTATGAAGGCATCAGCCAAGCGGATTTAGATGGCCAATGGCTTGAGATTGATGGCGTGTACAGCGCAGCGACTTTCCTTGTGCGTGAAATCGAACTTGGCCAAGCAGCCGAGGCCATGCGTGAGGGGCTAGATTTGCGCGGTGAAGTCACGCCTGATGCCACCCTATGGGGCTATGCCAGCCATGATGCTAGCCTGAATGCCTATCGCGGCCAATGGGTTGAGCTCGAATGCGCCTTTGATGGCGTGACACTAAGCCAGTGCATGGCAGATTAAACCGCCCGCCGAGTAACAAAAAACCGCAGCTTAGGCTGTGGTTTTTTAGTTTACGAACATGTCATGTCGGCATGTAATTAGCGTGAAGGCCGTGGGCCCAAGCTTAGTTAGCCAGCGAAACGTTCACGCTACCATTAGCGCCTTGAGTCATGCGCACGCGCACGCCGGGGGTATAGGCCGGATTGGCTTGTTGCACTACGGCAATCACGTTGCCACTGTCTAAGCGAATTTCTAACTCCACCGCGTCGACTTGATTGAGCTTATTGCCCGCCGCATTGCCCGCCATGGCGCCTAAAATCGCGCCGCCAGCCGCCGCAATATCGCTGCCCCGCCCAGCACCCATCGCATTACCGGCCAAACCGCCAAGCACGCCACCACCAATGGCGCCCAAAGGCGAGTTTTCACCTTGGATTTTCACTGGTCGCACCGACTGCAAGGTGCCGTAGGTCACGGTTTGCACCTGCTTGGCCCGATCGCTGGTATACACATCGCCGGAATAAATATCGCTGTTGGCACAGCCGGTCAGGGTCACTGCCAAGGCCGCCAGCACGGCCCATCCACTCGGTTTTAACATAGCATTCCTCTCCTATCTGCCAAGCGAGCGCTTGTGGCCTAAGCCTAGCCAAGGCGGCTTTATGACTCAAGCCTGCACCGGCCAAGACGTAACCGCACCATCGCGGCTAAAAAAATCGGGAAGCCTTGCTCCCCGATTTTTCTAGCTGGCCATTTTGCGTGCTTACAGCAGCGCGGTGGCCTGCTCCAGCCATACCAGATCATCACCGCTAAGCAGCGGGCTTAAACTGCGATACACTTCGGCGTGGTATTCGTTGATCCAACGAAATTCCGCAGGAGCCAGTAAGCTGCGGTCAATTAAGCGCGCATCAAACGGCACTTGGGTCAGGCGCACAAAGCCCAAGAGCGGTAACTCACCGCATGGCGCTTGCTCACGCACCACCACCAAGTTTTCACAGCGAATGCCAAAGGCATTGGCGCGGTAATAACCCGGCTCATTGGACAGCACCATGCCCGCTTGCAGCGGTGTCAGGTTGCCTTTGGGCGCAATACGCGCTGG
>JBOFMA010000174.1:0-4228 GCA_051658125.1 Aeromonas sp. | reverse complement strand
GTCGGCTGATCGGGCGCAATTACCTCACGCTGCAGCTGCTTTAAGTCCGTGACGTAATCGCTAAACGCAGCGACATAGCCTTTGTGCGGATCACTGAGCAAGCGATCCGAGCGCCCTTGGCCGCGGTGATCGATCAGGTACAAGCTGTAGCCCTGCTGCCACAGATCCCACGCCAACTCTTGGTATTTGCGGTAACTTTCCACCCGACCGTTAACCAGCAAGATAGCCGGTGCCGGCGCGCTTTGCCTAAGTGCGGCATAGGCTATCTTGACGCCATCGGTGGCGATCAGGTGGCCTTCTTGGGCCGTTTGTTGCCAAAACCGCTGAATAACCGGCTGATTGTCCGCCAGCGCCGTTTCTTGACTCAAATGATACGTTGCCGCCATGCCATGTGCTCCTAAACTGACCACAAGCCCGAGCCAAAGCCATGGCTTAAGCGTTGCTATCCTTTGCCACATCCGCGTCCCCTTGCTGCGCGTGCCAGCCTTGGCGCGTCAGTTGCATACGTGTCCACCACGCCTCATCGGCTAAGATCTCGCCCGCAGCCCCCAGCGGCGGATACGGCAGATCTTTTTCTTTGCATAACTGGGCATACACCGGATAACCGCCTTCAAACAAGATGGCGTTTTGCTCCTCGGCGCTGAGCGGGCAGCCGCGGGCATAGCAACCGGCGGCGGCGCGCTGGCGCTGCGCTTCATACAAAATCGCCGCGGCGGCCACCGAGACATTCAATGATTGCACCATTCCAACCATCGGGATGACGATGTGGTGATCGGCCAGCGCTAACGCCTGCTCGCCAATCCCAAGGCGCTCTTGGCCGACCAAAATCGCCGTCGGACGCGTGTAATCAATCGCGCGAAAATCCACGGCGGTGGGCGACAAATGGGTGGCAACAATCTGCATCCCACTGGCTTTAAGCGTGCTCACCGCCGCTTGAATATCGCTGTGCAGTTGCACATCCACCCAGTTTTGGCTGCCACGCGCCGTACCTTTGCGCTTGTGAATGGTGTTTTGTGGCCACACCGCATGCACGCGATGGATGCCCACCGCATCCGCCGTGCGCACAATGGCCGCCAAATTGTGTGGCTTGTGCACCTCTTCCATGCAGACGGTTAAATCTAGCTGGCGCTGGGCCAGCAAGGTGGTGATGCGGGCAAAACGTTCCGGGGTCATAATAGATACCTTTCTAAAGCATTGAATTTAATGCGTTTATTTTTTTTAGCGGGCTGGCTCAATTACTTGGTTAATTCGTTTTTGTCCTCCTACCACCATCCATGCCCTCGGCTTAATGCTGGCTTTATTCATGCGTCAATTTTTGACGCTAACCAATGGCGCGGCGGCGGCTGTATGTCTTAGTAATCTATTTGCGCCGTGTGCCTCGGCCTCGGCTCTTGCTAATGCGGAAACAAGTCGGTTGCCTCCGCGCATATCATCAAACATGGTGTTCAGTTCGCGAAAGCGCGCCATAGCGGCGGCGGCTTCCAAAATCGCGGCGCTCGTGCGCTTTACCGCTTGTGCGGTTGCTTGCTGGCGCTTGCATAGCTCGCGCATCACCACTAGATCGCGCTCTCGGTGTGCTTCCCATGTATCCATTAGCCATGAATGAACCTCCCGACCTTCAGGGTCTCCCGCTGCGCCGTAGTTGTCAGATAGCCCTAGAATGTAATCGGCTGAGACGTCATATAGCCTTGCCGCGCGAACTATGACCCATAACGGCATATTGGCTGCGTATCCGCCTTGTTCAATTTTGCTTAAGCGCGCTGAGGTTGCATAACCTAGGTGCCTAGCGGCGTCCTGTTGCTGCATGTTGCTAATCGCCCGCGCTTCACGTAGCCGCGTGCCAATGCTGCGCAATAGCTCCGCCTGTTTCTTTTTGTCCGGTATCACGCCACGCCCCCCATGTTGTGCCTGTGTCCATTGTGCCAGCACGGCGGGCTGAGTGCCTGCCGTTGTTGCAGTTCTGGCGCCTGTAGGTGAGTTTTAACAGGCGCCTAACTCCGCGCCTAACTCGTTAAGACTGCCCGCCAAGGTAAAGCCCGTGCGCGTTCCAGCGCTGCGCAAACTCCGCGCTAAATTCGTCTGTGGTGCCTGCGTTCGCATAACGGGCGCAATTTTGAGCCCGTTAAATGGTGCGGGCGGCTGAGTTACTCCGCGCTTAATGACCTGAAATTTAAGGCGGCCAACGCTAGTGCATAGTTTCTCTAGTTGCTTTGGGGGCAAAGCTCAAAATTGAGCCCTGTAAAAAAACGCCTGTTTGCAGCCCTTAATTTTAAGGTTTGCTGTTGAATCAATGCGTTAACACGTGGGCGCAATTTTGGGCTAACGGATTGCCATGGCCAGCCAAATGGGAGCGGTTCGCAAAGCTCAATTTTGAGCTCTGTGGTTTACGCCAGCCAATGGCACTTGGTCGGGTAGTCATTCAACCAATTCATCTAGGTGCGTGGCGGCGTTACTGAATTGTTAAAAAGTAAACTTTTCAGCAACACTCACATACCCCATTTTTTCCTCTGCGCAATAATATAAAAAAAAACACTGGGAACAGTGGGAACACTGGGAACATGCCCGCCCAGCCCGCGCCATTACTGGCTTTCTGTGTTCCCAATTTGTTCCCAATGCGGCTAAGGCACTGGGAACACAACTAGGAACGGCTATTAAATCGCTAATCTGTTCCCAATCTGTTCCCAATTTGTTCCCAGTTCTTTTTGTGTACTGGGAACATAAAAAGCCAGTGTTTATAAGGCTTTGAATGATATGTTCCCAGTGTTCCCACTGTTCCCAGTGTTTTTTCTTGTGCGCGTGCGCGCACGTGCGACTGTTAAACGCTTGTTAGTGTTATGTAGCGTATTCGGTTTTTGCTTATCGCTAAAAAATAGGCAAAAAAAAGCCAGCCAAGGTAAAGCTAAATGCCTTTCTCTGGCAGGCCTTTTTTGTGCTTTATGGGGAGCCAGTGAGCAAAAAAAAGCCACCTGTGTAGGTGGCCTGTGCTTAGTTTTCTTGGCATGGGTGTTGGATCGTTTTAGTCGGCTGAAATGTCAGCCAACACGGATTCATTAAGTACATATGCCCAAACGCTGCCCCCGCCCTCGCGTAAACGGATCTTACGCTGTTGTCGGCCTTCGCTAGCCATTAGCCATCCGGCATCCTTGCACAACTGCGCGGCGCGCTTGGGGTCTTTGCCTTTGGTGATCTCTGCCCAGCCGCTCGGCAGCACGATAAAGCGCACGCCCTCGGCATCCACGCGGCGATAGCCCACCATGCTGGCGGGGCGGTGGCTTGTGTCGTTCCAGTCGGCAAAGCGGCTAAATTGGCCAGCCACAAAAAAGGCTCTTACTTGCGCTAATAGTGTTTCATTTTCGCGGTTGCCCACGTGCCCACGTTCGGCGATCCATGCGCTAGCACATGCGCGGGCGGCGCGTGTGGCTTCGCCCTCTGGCCAGCCCGTTACACCTAGCTTGGTGGCAAGTTCTCCAGCGGCGGCCACTAGGGCAAAGCGGCTAATGGCACGGCTCACTTGGCTGGCGGCGCCTTCGGGTGCTAGCTCGCCGCTAATGCGTTTAATTTCCGCCCGTAGCGCCTGCCCATGTCCTTCTAGGTCTTGGCTTAGTGTGCTGATAAACGCCCTGAAGGCTGTGCCATAGTGCGCCGCGCTGGCGGCTTTGAGGTGATCGGCAAAGGCTTGGCTGGTGGCCTGCCCGTGAATAACTTCAAATGCGCCGTAGTCGCCCACGCGGCTAGGTATCTGTGTAGTCCGAACGTCCATGCCCGCTTGTGTGCTCTGCCCTGCGCTGGCGGCGTGGTCTTCTAGGCTTAGTTCACCTGTAGATAAAAACAGTAGTCGCCACGCTTTGCGCGCGCGCAATTCGCCGTCCTGTTTGCTGCGGCCTTTGCCTTGGCCATTCGCCAGCATGTAGGCCGTTTTGCCCGCTTCGCGCCCGTCCAGTTCGCCCAGCTCGTCAAGGCACAAAAGCGCGTCATTGCGGTGGCTGGCGATCCCTTCAATCGCGTTGCCTGTGGCGCGCCATGTCTGCGCAAAGCGGCGCGGTTCGCCGTAGACACTGGCGGCGGCTAGCATGATTGTAGTTTTGCCGTCTGTGCTGTCGCCTTTCAGGTGAAAACCACCACCATCCATGCCCGCCAAGCGCAGTAGCGGCGCTGCAAAGGCTAGCGATAGGGCAAAGGCTAGGCGGCTATTGCCTACCGCTAACGCGGCCACGTTAGCGCGCCATTC
>JBOFMA010000173.1:0-2437 GCA_051658125.1 Aeromonas sp. | reverse complement strand
TCGGCCACAACGGCAACGGCCGCTGCATGCCTTGCTGCCACGCCGCCATTAGGGCGGCCAAGTAAGCACGCGCCTGCGCTGGCGCCAGCGGCGCTAAGCGCCAACCGCCGTCAATATCGAGCAAAATACTGTCGCTGGGCGTAGCGCTGAGCGACAAACACAGGTGCAAAATCCAACTTTGTAAAAAATCGCGGCCGCCCAAAGTGCCGGCTTTGACCCGCACCAAGCGACCCACGCCGCCACTCACAGCCAAATCCAGCCAGCCTTCTAAGCGGCCTTGGGTAAACGGCGCATTCACTTCCACCCGCAGCATCTCGCCTTGGCCAAGCCAAGGCCGTGCGCGCGCCGCCAGCGCCTGCATCAGGTCACTTTGCTCGGCCAGCAACAGCTGGCCAAAGCTGCCCTGCGGCAAGCGACCACTTAAACGCAGCGGCTGGGTCAGCTCGGCATCGCTGGCACTTAAACAGGCGCTCAGCAACTGCTCGCGCAGCTGATAATTTTCCAAGCCATCGAGGGCAAACGGCTCGTGCTCGAGCAACTGGCCATCGCCAGGCTCAAACCACACTTTTAAGCGCCGGTTTAAAAAATAGCGCGCCGGTTGGCGGAAAAAGCGCAGCAACTCGGCTAATTCCAACCCATTAGCTTGCCCCCATTCTGGCGGCAGCGGCAACGGGTTGGCCTGAAAATTTGCCGCGCCGGCCACTGGATTAAGCGCCGGCAGCCAGTCGGCGGCATAGGTAAATAACCGCGCATCGTCGGGATAGAAATAGCGCGGACTATAGGCGGTGAGCGGGTGCTCAGTGACGAGCGCTGCGCGCAGGCGAGCGCTAGAGGCTTCATTGCTTAACGCCTCATCGCCCGCGAGCACAAAGCCTTGGCACACGTAATCCATCAATTCAGCCAGCAGCACCGAGGGCACTTTTTCGCTGTTATCTTGCGCGCTAAAGCCCTGATAGCTGATATACAGCCCCGCTTGCGCACTCAACAGCGCTTCTAAAAACAGATAGCGGTCATCATCGCGCCGGCTACGATCGCCGCGGCGCGCGGCCAGCGCCATCAGATCAAAGCCTTGCGCCGGCACGGTGCGCGGATACAAACCATCGTTCATGCCCAGCAAACACACCCATTTAAAGGGGATCGAGCGCATCGGCATCAGCGTGCAAAAGTTAACTTGCCCGGCTAAAAAGCGCTGGCTCGAGCGCGTGCGCTCCAACGCTTGGGTCAAATAGTGGCGCAGCAAATCGCTGCTAATCGCCTCGCGGTAATAGGCCTCATCTATCTGCGTTTGCCAGTTATCTAACGTGGTGCGGATCAGCTCTAATTGGCGTTCTTCGTCTTCATCGGGTAGATAAAAATCTACCAGCAACTGCTGTAGCACTTCGCCCCAGTGCGCCAGTGCCTGCTGTCCCTGCAAGCACGGCAACAGGTTAGCAATGCACTCGACAAACCAAGCCAACTTACCCAGCACGGCACCTTGCTGACCTTCGATATCGCTGTAAGGCAAGATATCAGCTACCGGTGTGCCCTCGCCCATGGCAAAGCCCAATAGCAAGCGGCGCAGGCCAAACAGCCAGCTGTTGCTGGTTTGCACCGGCAGATCAAAGCGAGTGGCAAAGGCCTCATCTAGCCCCCAGCGAATACCGCTCTCCTCTACCCATTGGCGCAAGGCGTTAAAATCCGCCTCATCCAGCGCGAAGCGGCGCAGCACGGCTGGCACCTCCAAAATGGCCAACAACTCGCCGGCGCCCAAGCGGCTGTGCGGCAGACGCAATAGGTTTAAAAAACTTTGCAGCAGCGGGCTCTCTTGGCGCGCGGTGCGATCAGAGATAGCAAACGGGATCATGGGTTTACCGCTGCGCTCCTGGCCGGGGATCTCTTTGCCAAACACCGCTTGGATATAAGGGCCGTAACTATTCACGTCCGGCATCATCACCACTATATCTTTGGGTGTGAGCGTAGGATCGGCGGCAAACAGCGCCAGCAGTTGGTCGTGCAGCACTTCTAATTCACGTACAGGGCCATGACAGGCGTGAATTTGCAGCGAGCGATCCGTGGGCGGCAGCGGGGTTTTGTGCCCACTGTGGCGGATATCCATCACCTCGGCGCCGCGATCATTGAGCTCTAACACATCGTGCTGCACGGCGCGCAGCACATTGCTCGGCTCGATGGCGCAAAAGGCTTCAATTAATGGCGGGTCAATCTCGGCTAACTGGTGCAGATAATCGCGGCCAAGTTTGCCCATCGAGGCCAGCAGCGGATTGGTCGCGCCAACGAACGCATCGAGATCGGTGCCTGGTTTTAAGCGCTGGCTTAAGCGCGCCACGGTCTTGCGATCGAGCAGATCGCCCCAGTAATAGCGGCATGGGTTGGTGACCAGTAAATGCACTTGTGTGTGCTGGCCAAGCACGCGCAGCGCCTCGACATAGCGCGGCGGCAA
>JBOFMA010000172.1:0-3474 GCA_051658125.1 Aeromonas sp. | reverse complement strand
AAGAAGTCGCGACGCTGATCACGGCACTCGGCTGTGGCATCGGTCGCGATGAGTACAATCCAGACAAATTGCGCTATCACAACATCATCATCATGACCGATGCAGACGTCGACGGCGCCCACATTCGCACCCTATTGCTAACCTTCTTCTATCGCCAGATGCCAGAAATCATCGAGCGCGGCTATGTCTATATCGCTCAGCCACCGCTGTATAAGGTGAAAAAGGGTAAGCAAGAGCAGTATCTGAAAGATGAAGATGCGCTGCTGCAATACCAAACCGCCATGGCTTTAGATGGTGCCACCCTGCATGTGAACGAGTCGGCGCCGGCGATTGGCGGCGAAGCGCTGGAGCGCTTGCTCAATCAGCACCGCAATGTGACGCATTTGATCAGCCGTATGTCGCGCCGCGCACCAGAAGCCGTGCTGACGCAGCTCATCTACCAGCCAGCCTTAAACGAAGCCCTGCTGCGCGATGAAGGCGGCCTAAGCGCCTGGTGCCAAGCCATGGCGGCAGTGCTCAACGAAAGCAACCACGGCATCCAGTATCAACTGGAAGTGCGCCGTGACGAAGAGCGCAGCCTGTTTGTGCCGCATGCTATCGTGCGCCAGCACGGGGTGGATCGTGAATATCCGCTGAGCTACGACTTCCTGCAATCGGGTGAATATCGTCAACTGGTGGAGCTGGGTAAAGAAATTGCCCATCTCATCGAGGAAGGCGGCTTCATCAAGCGCGGCGAGAAAATCAAACCCGTTGCGAGCTTTGTCGAAGCAGTGGAATGGCTGATGGGTGAAGGCAAACGCGGCATCTATATCCAGCGCTATAAAGGCCTAGGTGAGATGAACCCTGAGCAGCTGTGGGAAACCACCATGGACCCAGAAGTGCGGCGTATGCTGCGCGTGACCATTGAAGATGCGGTTGGTGCCGATCAACTGTTCTCCACCCTGATGGGTGATGCTGTGGAACCACGCCGCGAGTTTATCGAAACCAACGCGCTGCGCGTAGCAAACCTCGACGTTTAATTACGCCAAGCTAAAACGCAATCAAGATGCCAAGCCGATCCCTGTGATCGGCTTTTTTTATCGCAAAATTTAGCCCACGTGTTTCACGTGAAACACGCACTTAACGGGTGGGCACCAGCTGCAGATGAAATTGCTGGCGCCATTGCCGCGGCGTGACCCCAAAACGGGCCTTAAAATGTTGCCGTAACACATTGCCACTTTTAAAGCCCACTAAGGTCGCGATATGTTCAATGTCATGGCTGGTTATCTCTAACAATTCTTGGCTGCGGTACAAGCGGGCACTGATCAGCCACTGCGCTAAAGAACCTCCGGTTGCGTAGCGAAAACGGCGGGTAAAGCTACGCCGACTCAGCGCCAAACGCGCCGCCAGACTATCAATGCTATGCGGCTCGGCTAATTCCTCGGGCAGCGTGGCCAGCAAAGCGCTCAGTTGGCTATCGCGCCGAGAGTGCGGCAACGGCTGCTGAATAAACTGCGCCTGGCCACCTTCTCGGTAGGGCGCCACCACCAAGCGCCGCGCGATCTGATTGGCGATCTCACCGCCATAGCGCTGGCGGATCAGATACAAACAGCAATCCAGTCCCGCGGCCGTGCCCGCCGATGTGACGCAACCGCCGTCATCGATATACAGCGCATTCACCTCCACCGCAACGCGAGGAAAGCGTGCTGCAAAATCTTTCGCATATTGCCAATGCGTCACCGCGCGGTGGCCATCAAGCAGCCCTGCATAGGCCAGCACATACGCGCCAAGGCACAAGCCAACGATTTGCGCCCCGCGCTGCCGCGCCGCCGTTAAAGCTGCCAGCACCGCAGGCACTGGCTCACGCTGTGGATCATCCCAAAACGGCACAATGATCAAATCGGCATGGGCCAGTGGCTGCAAATCCGCCTGTGCTTGCAGCCAAAAACCACCTTGGCCAGCCAGCAGCGAAGGCGACACGTCATCCTCTGCCTTCGCCGCCCCTAAACTTGGCGCCAACGGCGCATCCACTCGACACAGCGTGAGCTTAAACAAGGCTTTTTCGGGCAAAATATCGCCAAACATCAGGCTCGGAATGGCGCAGTGCAGGGGGCTAAATCCAGGCGCGACCAGCATGACCACCTGCGGCAATAAATTCGTCGGTTCGTTTTGCATACTTTTTCACTTTTTTCAGGCGATCTGTGCCACGGCGAGAGACAAATCCGCGTTAGCGCCAAGCTTGCCCCGCCGATTTCGGCTAAAATCGGCACAGATTACGCGTTAAAACTCACTTTTAGGTACTTTATGTATAAACTGATCGCGCTCGACATGGATGGCACCCTACTCAATAGCCAACACCAAATTTCCCCACGCACGCACGCCGCCATCAGTGCCGCCCGCGCGCAAGGCCTGCACGTGGTATTGGCCTCTGGGCGCCCGCTCGAAGGCATGACCCCCTACTTAGACGCCTTGGGCATGCACGGCGCGCAGGACTATGTTATCTGCTACAACGGCGCGCTGGTGCAGCGTGTCGCCGATCAAACCATCGTCCGCAGCCAACTGCTGACCGGCCTCGATGCGCAGCTGATCGCCGCGCAGGCCACGGCGTTAGGTGTAAATGTGCATGGCTTTTCCGTACGCCATGGCCTGATTGCGCCAAAAATGAGCAAATATACCGAGCATGAGGCGAAATTAACCGGCATGTCGGCCACGTTGATCGATTTTGCCAGCCTGCCGGCCGATGAGCAGATCATGAAAGTGATGATGATCGATGAGCCCGAGGTATTAAGCCAAGCCATCGCAAAGCTGCCTGCGGCATTCCATGAAAACTATACCGTGGTGCAAAGCGCGCCGTTCTTTTTGGAATTTTTGCACAAAAACAGCAACAAAGGCGTGGGGGTCGCCTCGCTGGCCGAGCATTTAGGCTTAACCGCAGAGCAAGTGATTGCCGTGGGAGATGCGGGCAATGATTGGCATATGCTCGACTACGCCGGCCTTGGCGTCGCGATGGGCAATGCCACTGCGGAGCTAAAAGCGATCGCCCAGCACATCACCAGCGATCACAATGATGAGGGGGTGGCGAAAGTTATTGAACAATTTATGTTAAATAACTAACACGCGTATCGGGAAATAGCCCGAAAAAAGGCCTAAATGTCCCGAAAATTAGCCCAACACGCAGATCAATGGGGTGCTCACCCGCGGTTAAGGCCGCTACGTAACCCGCTGCAACCACCCCGCGAGCGGCTTGTGCCTGTCGCCACTGCGCTAAACTCCTGCGCACTTTCTCCAAAAACCGAGACCACTCGGTTTTTTTTTACATTTTTTCCCTGCCTGCAGGCCGATCTTTGTGGGCGATCGAAAAAAAGATCCCGCCACTTACCACGCGAAAGATCATTACTTATCCACATGATTTACCGATAAAATAGGATCCTTTCTGCCACTCATCCACAAGGATCTTATTTATGGCTCACTTCAATCTTGCTGTGGGATCAATGC
>JBOFMA010000171.1:0-2991 GCA_051658125.1 Aeromonas sp. | reverse complement strand
CGATCGCGCACTGAACAATATTCCAGCACCACGTTTTCACCATTGACCAATAAATGCCGGTAGCGATCTTGGCCATCGCCTAGCGCGACTTCACGCAGGCCTACGATTTTTTTGTCAGCAAATGACATCTGGCTTCCTTTCTGGAGATAAATAAGCCTATTGCTAATAGCTTGTTTGCCGTGATAAGGCAACCGTTCGCCTAAAATACAAAAAAACGGCCGCCAGCAGATGCGCGGCGGCCGTATTTGCGGCGATAGGCGGTAAGACTCACCCTTGCGCCTGAGTTATTGACCCAGTTGGTGCGCGGTCAAAATGGCGGCATAGACGCTTTGCGCGGTCACGGGGAAGGGCATGTTGTGAATGGTTTCACCACTTGCGCAAGAGGCCTCGGCCACTGCCATTAATTTAGCGTGATCTAAGGTTTTTACGCCCATCTGGTGCAAGTTGGTCGGCAGACCCACAGCGCGGCAAAATTCGATTACGGTATTAATTTCCGCCAAGTCGGCGTTTTCTAAGACCAGTTGCACCAAGGTGCCAAAGGCGACTTTTTCGCCGTGCAGCAAGTGGTGGCACTCGTCTAATTTGGTCAGGCCATTATGAATGGCATGCGCGCCAGCTAAGCCGCTCGATTCAAAGCCGATGCCACTTAAATAGGTGTTAGCTTCGATAATATTTTCCACCGCGGTGGTGCACACGCCTTGCTCGACCGCCGCTTTAGCTTTGACGCCATCGCTTAATAAAGTGTCATAGCATAATTTGGCCAGCGCTTGTGCTGAGCGGGTTGGCGCGCCACCGGCCATGGTTTTTTTGCCCGAGCGCATATTGGCGCGAGCTTCAAACCAAGTTGAGAGCGCATCGCCCATGCCGGCGACTAATAAACGTGCTGGCGCTTTGGCAATAATGGCGCTGTCCATGATCACCATGTTGGGGTTGCTTGGGAATAATAGGTATTCGCTAAATTCACCTTGTGGGGTGTAAATCACCGCTAGCGCGGAGGTCGGTGCATCGGTCGAGGCGATAGTTGGCACTACAACGACTGGGCGCTTGGCGTAATAGGCGATGGTTTTGGCAGTATCTAAGGTTTTACCGCCACCAATACCGATAATTACATCCGCTTGCATAGCTTGGCTTAACGATAACAGGCGCTCAATTTCAGGGCGGCTGCATTCGCCATTAAATTTTTCTAATTTAAATTCAGATTGCTGCGCGGCAAAACTGGTGTACAGAGTATCGCCTACTAAGCCACTAACAAATTCATCAGCAATGGCAAATGCGGTGTTACCAAACGCACTCACATACTGGCCAATATTATTTAATGCGCCGGCGCCTTGAATATATTTGCTCGGAGAAATAATAATCTTATCCATGATCTGCATCCTGTGAGAAAGAGTGGGCGCTGCGCGGCTTTATTACCGCGACGAATACGCCCATGAAATAAAAACGAAGTGATTTAAAAGCTTATTTAGTTAAAGCGGTAAACACGCTGGCTACGGCAAAGGCGCCTGGATCTTGGGTGCCATTTAAGCTGTCGCTATTTAAATAAGACGAGCGACCAGCATGGGCTTTTTGCATGCTAGCGGTCAACTCCGCGCCTTCGCGGGCGGCCGCAGCGGCAATGGTAAAGCCGTGATCTTGCCAAGCGTTTAATGCGGGATGCAGCGCATCAATCATGGTGCGATCCCCGGGTTTGGCGCCGCCATATTGCATCATGCGGGCCAAGCCATCTTTCAGCGCGGCGACCAAATCGTTGTGCGCTGCAAAATGGCGACCGGCCGCGGTAAAGAAAATCGAGAATAATACGCCGGACGAACCACCCATCACCGAGGTTAAATTCTCGGCGATGACGTTAAATAATTGCGCCGGTTCGGCTAAGGGCAAATTATTGGCTTCTAATTGCGCTAATACTTTGCGCGCGCCAGCCGCAAAGGTAGAACCGGTATCGCCGTCACCTACAATGGCATCGAGGCGATTTAATTCGGTTTCTAAGTTAATTAACGTGCTGCACACGGTGCGCACGGCTTGTGCATTCGGCGCATCTTGGCTTGGGGTAAAGCTAATTTTTTGTGCACAGTTACGAGCCGCTACCGGTTCAAGTGCGCGCATGCTCACCGCTTGTGGCCAGCTTTCGGTCGCCACTGGGCTGGTCAGCGCATAGGCTGTGGCGTCATCTAAGCGCAATAACGACAGCGAGAAGCCTTTCATATCAATCGCGGTCATCAGCGGTGCTGGGCCGATAATAAATTGGCACTGCTCGCCTAATTGGCTTTCGCGCACGGCTTTAGCGACCACATTCATTTCAATCGGTGACAAACCACCTAAGTTATTAATTAATAGCGCATGACGCTGGCTTGGCTTGGCGATTAATAAGCGCTCACTCATCATGGCAACTAAGTCACGGCATTTGGCCAAATTAATGGTTTCAATACCGGCTTCGCCGTGAATGCCTAAACCTAATTCAGCTTTACCTTGGGCAATTCGGTTATCCGAATCATCGCCTGGCAGCGAGCAGCTGCTTAAGGCTACGCCCATACTGGCAATATTTTGCATCGCGTGTTCAGCGGCCATTTTTACTTCCTGCAGCGAGGCGCCGGATTCAGCATAATGACCGGCGATTTTGTGCACAAATAAGGTGCCCGCAATACCGCGTGGTTTTGGATTGTTAGGAATAGAGATGTCATCACCGACAATCACCATTTCTACTTTCAAGCCCATTTCTTTGGCTTTTTCACAGGCCAAGCCGAAATTTAACCGGTCGCCGGTGTAGTTTTTAATAATCACCAAGCAACCAGCAGGGCCCGTCACGTGCACAATCGCATTTAATACCGCATCAACGCTCGGCGCGGCAAATAAATCGCCACACACGGCCGCTGTTAACATACCTTGGCCAACAAAACCGGCGTGAGCTGGTTCATGGCCTGAGCCGCCACCGCAGATCAAGGCTACTTGATCTTTTTGCCAGTCTTTGCGCGCAATGACTTTAATATCATTATT
>JBOFMA010000170.1:0-14800 GCA_051658125.1 Aeromonas sp. | reverse complement strand
GCGGATTTTGCCAACCCAAACGGTCTGATCCAAGCCAACAACACCACGTGGATTGAGAGCTACAGCTCAGGTCAGCCAACCATCGGTGTACCAGGTTCAGGCACCTTAGGTGATCTAGCGGCCGGTGCCTATGAAGGTTCTAACGTGGATTTGACCGGTGAGCTGGTTAGCCTGATGACGTCGCAGCGTAACTACCAAGCGAACGCGAAAACTATCAGTGCGTCAGACAAAATGACCCAGATCCTGTTTAACTCCTTCTAAGGCTAGCGAATGGAAAAGCTCATCTATACCGCCATGTCGGGCGCGCAGCACACCTTGATGGCGCAGCAGATCCGTGCCAACAACTTGGCCAACGTGAATACCACCGGCTTTCGGGCGGATTTTGAGCGCGTTTCGGCACATACCTTGCAAGGTGATGGCTACCACAGTCGCGTATTAGCCAAAGAGCTCAACGCTGGCTCGAATTTTGATTCGGGCCCACTGATGCAAACTGGGCGCAAATTAGACGTTGCCGTGCGTGGTCAGGGCTTTTTAACGGTGCAAACCGGTGATGGCGGTGAAGCCTATACCCGGGCCGGTAATTTTGAGCTCGATCCGGAAGGTGTGCTGACGGTCAATGGCCGTCCCGTGCTGGGTGACGGTGGGGAAATGGTTATTCCGCCGCACAAAGATTTATCCTTTGGCAGCAACGGCACCATCAGTATCACGCCACCGGGTGGCGGTGCCCAAATGCAAATTGGCACGCTGAAACTGGTTAACCCTGGCGTCGGTGAGTTAGCCAAAGGCCCCGATGGCCTGTTTCGTATGCAGCAAGAGGGCTTAGTCGCCGAGGCGAGCGAAGACGTCACCATTGCCTCAGGTTACTTAGAAGGTGCGAACGTTAACGCGGTGGATGAGCTGGTACACAGCATGGCACTGACACGCAACTTTGAGCTGCAAGTTAAATTGATGAAAACCGCAGATGACCAAGCGCGCCAAGGCGCCAAGCTCATCGCCGGTCGCTAATAGATAGAGTTCATCGCCTTGCCTTAGCAAGGCGACATTTTGCAAGAATTGGAGATAAAAGATGCACGCAGCGTTATGGGTTGGTAAGACCGGTCTATCGGCACAAGACACCAAGATGGCCAGCATTTCTAACAACCTCGCCAACGTGAATACCATTGGTTTTAAGCGCGAGCGTTTGGCGTTTGAAGACCTGTTTTATCAGGTGCAGCGTCAACCAGGCGCGCAGCAAAACCAAGAAGACGAGGCCCCTATCGGTATCCAATTGGGTAACGGTGTGCGCGTTGCGGGCACGCAAAAAATCTTTACCTCTGGTCAGTTCCAAAACACCGGACAAGAGCTGGATATGGCGGTAGTCGGTGATGGCTTTTTTGGTGTTGAGCGTCCTGATGGCGAAACCGCTTATACCCGTAACGGCCAGTGGCATCTGAACTCAGAAGGCAGCATCGTCAACGCCGAAGGCCTGCCAATGGTGCCGCAGATTGCCATTCCAGATAACGCCACCGGTATTTCTGTTGGCACCGACGGCACCGTGACCGCCAGCGTGCCAGGCCAGCAAGAGCCGGTGGAGCTGGGGCAAATCACCTTGACTAACTTTGCTAACCCCGCCGGTTTAGAAGCGCTGGGTGGTAACTTGTACCGTGCTACGGGCGCATCGGGTGAGCCAGTAGAAGGCACACCCGGTGAAGAAGCTTTAGGCTCGATTAAGCAGTTCACACTGGAAGCCTCGAATGTGAACGTGGTGGAAGAGATGGTGGACATGATCAGCACGCAACGCGCTTATGAGATGAATGCGAAAGTTATCTCAGCGGCCGATTCTATGCTGAAGTTTGTGACGCAGGCGCTGTAATAATGATGAAGTCTTGGTTGCGTTTTATTGGCTTGGTATGGGTGCTGGCGGTTAGTGGTTGTGCCACCTATGAAATTAAGCCGCCCTCACCGGGTGAAGACGATTGGGCGCCGTCAGCGCCCAAAGAGAGTTTCATGCCGCAGTACGAAGACGGCAGTCTGTACCGCAATGATTACATGATGACCCTGTTTCAAGATCGCCGTGCGTATCGGGTGGGTGACATCTTGACCGTGGTGCTCGATGAACGGACGCAATCGAGTAAAAAAGCTAACACCAGCATGAATAAAGACAGTGCGATCAACGTGTTGGCGCCGACCATTGCCGGTAAGGTGTACGATGATATTTCTGGGAGCATGAATGCCAACCGCGATTTTGACGGCGCGGCCAGCTCAAGCCAGCAAAACACCTTGTCGGGCTCGATTACCGTGACCGTCGCGGATGTGCTGCCCAACGGCGTCTTAGTGATTAAAGGTGAGAAGTGGATCCGGCTTAACCAAGGCGATGAATACATCCGCTTAGGTGGCATGGTACGGGTAGAAGATATCGATCCGACCAACCGCATTTCATCACAACGGATTGCGGATGCCCGCATTACCTATGCTGGCCGTGGCGCCTTAGCTGATAGCAACCAAATGGGTTGGGCGGCGCGCTTCTTTAGCTCTGCGTTCGCGCCCTTTTGAGGTCTGACATGAAAAAATGGTTTTTCCCTGTGCTGGCGCTGTGTTTGCCGTGGTTGGCACAAAGCCAGGCCTTAGCCGCACCAGCGACGCCAAACAAGCGCATGCTGCTGGACATTGCTGATGTGCAAGGTTTGCGCCCCAACCAGTTAGTCGGTTACGGCTTAGTGGTTGGCTTGTCTGGCACCGGTGACAAAGGGCAGGTGAAATTTACCGGCCAGTCAATGGCTAACATGCTCAAGCAGTTTGGGGTGCAGTTGCCGGAAGATATGGATCCAAAGCTAAAAAACGTAGCGGCGGTTTCTGTGCAGGCCATGCTGCCGGCCATGGCCGGTAAAGGCCAAACGCTGGATGTGACGGTGACCTCGATTGGCGATGCGAAAAGTTTGCGGGGCGGCTCGCTGCTGCTCACACCCCTGCGGGGTATTGATGGCGAAGTGTATGCCATTGCACAAGGTAACTTGATCGTCGGCGGCGTGAAGGCAGAAGGGCAGTCGGGCTCGTCAGTGACCATTAACATCCCTACCGCCGGCATTATTCCCAGTGGTGCCACCATCGAGCGGGAAGTAGCGACCAGTTTTGGTAAAAAACCAGAAGTGGTCTTAAACCTGCGCCGCGCCAATTTTAAAACCGCGCGCAACGTTGAGCGGGCAATCAATGGCCAGTTGGGCCCAGTGGCTCGCGCCATCAACGCTGGCCGTATTGAAGTGCTGGCGCCGGAAGATGATAGTAAGCGCACCGCGTTTATGGCGCTGCTGTCGGAAGTGGAAGTGGAAATGGGCGGAACCCGCGCGCGGGTGGTGTTTAACAGCCGCACCGGCACAGTGGTGATGGGCCAAGGTGTGCGCGTGCGCCGCGCGGCCGTGACTCACGGCTCGCTCACCGTGACTATTGGTGAAACCAAAAATGTCAGCCAGCCGAATGCGTTCTCTGGCGGCCAAACCACCACCACGCCCAGCTCCGAGATCCAAGTGGATCGCGAGCGCAACAGCATGTTCCTGTGGCCCGAGGGCACCTCGCTCGACAAAATTGTCGCGGCGGTGAACTCAATTGGCGCCACGCCGGATGACATTATGGCCATTTTGCAAGCGCTGGATGAAGCCGGTGCCCTTGAAGGCGAATTAGTAGTTATTTAAGGATTAAATATGACGCGCATCACCACCATGCAAGAGCCGAGCTTCTATCAAGATCTCAATGAATTGCAAAAAATCAAAAGTAACCCCGATCAGCGCGCCGGCTTGGAAGCTGCCGCCGGTCAATTTGAGGTGAACTTTTTACAAACCGTGCTCAAACATATGCGCAGCGCCAGCGATGCCTTAGTGGGCGACGAAGACAAATTGATCAAAGAGAATGGTTTATATCGCGATATGTACGATAGCCAACTGGCGATGAGTTTGGCCAAACGCGGTGGCATTGGTTTGCGCGATCAGATGGTGCAGCAATTAGCCCCGACACTAAAGAATAGTGCTGGCGCGGTCGCTTCTAATCCTCATAACACCCAACACAGTTTAGTGGCCTTTAGTCAGCCGCTAAACTCAGCAAATATTAAAAAGGTTGACTGATGTCATCATTACTTAACATTGGCATGAGCGGTTTAACCTCTGCTCAGGTCGCGCTCAACGTCACAGCGCAAAACATTGCGAACGTCAACACCGTCGGCTACAGCCGCCAAGAGGCGACCTTTGGTGCGCTGGCAGGCTTTGGCCGGTTAGATAATGGTATGGGCGTCGGTGTGACCGGTGTGAGCCGGATCACCGACCCGTATTTAGTCACCCAGCACTGGCGTGGCACTTCGTCAATTGGCGCCTCGTATGCCAACTACCAGTACCTCAACACCGCCGAGCAGATGTTTGCCAGCGAGTCGATGAGTTTAACGGTAGGCTTTGATAGCTTTTTTGGTGCACTGAACGCAGCGGTGGACAGCCCTGAATCGAATGCTCCCCGTAGCCAAATTATTAGCTCGGGTAATGCACTGGCCAACCGCTTTCACCAGCTTGAAGATGGTTTAGTTGGCCAGCAAAGCCAGATTGATGAGCAACTGGGCACTTCGGTAAAGCAGGTGAACAGTTATTTGGTACAAGTCGCGGAGATGAACAAGCAGATCGCCGAGCAAAAAGGCCAAGGCGTGAACACCGCTGCGCTGGAAGACAGCCGTGATCAAGCCGTGGGTGAATTGTCGAGCTTGATGGAAGTGCGCGTTAATCGCTTGGAAGATGGCACTTACGAGTTAAGCCTGCCGCAAGGCCAACCGTTGGTTGTCGGTAGCTCGGCGAGTGAATTGAAATTAGCCGGTAATGATTTAAAGCTCGACTTCAACGGGCAAAGCTTCGACGTGCCGAAGATTCATAGCGGCTCGATGGCAGGGATCATTGAATACCGTGATGACACCTTAGGACCGCTGTTTGCTGACCTCGATGCCATGGCTGTGAAAATTGCCGATGAATTTAATGCCATGCAAACCGCTGGCGTGGATCTTAACGGCAACCCGGGCAAACCGATGTTTGAGTACGACCCGCTTGACCCCGCCGGAAGCCTAAAGATCGCCGATGGATTTGAAGGTGAAGATCTGGCCTTTGCCAAAGCTGGCGGTGGCCCGGGCGATAACAGCAATCTGCAAAACATGCTGACGATTAAAGATGGTCAGTATGATGCTTATACCAAATTGGTCGGAGATTTAGCGGTGAAAGCCGGGCAAGCGGGTGCAGTGATGGAAGCGGATATGAATATGGAGATGCAGCAAGCGGCAAATTTGAGCAGCGTTAGTGGCGTGAACTTGGATGAAGAGGGCATGAAGATCATGTCTTATACCCAACTATATCAAGCTAATGCCAAAGTGATCAGCACGGCTGATCAGCTGTTTAGCTCCATCATCAACATGTTTTAACAGGTTCGACTATGCGTATTAGTACCAATCAAATCCAGTCCAACATGATGCGTAACATGCAAAAGAGTTATGCCCGTTATGCCGAGCTCGATCAGCAAATTGCCACGCAAAAACGCATTGTTAAGCCTTCCGATGATGCGGTCGGCAGCGTGCGCTTGATGGGTTTAGCCAAAGAGCAAAGCTCAATTGCGCAGTGGCAAAAAAATATTGAAAACGCCAACAGCCAGTTAAATCAAGGTGAAATTCAGCTCGACAGCATGACCAACATGCTGCTGCGCATGGATGAGATCACGCAAATCGCGGCCAATGGCTCAGTCACCGAAGATGATCGCCAAGCGATCGCCTCGGAGTTAAAAGTGCTCAAGCAAGGGATGTTGGATTTAGCTAACACGCGCAACGAGAACGGTTCGAGCCTGTTTTCTGGTAGCCAAGTGGATAAAGATGCCATCGTGCAAAATCCCGATGGCAGTTACGCCTATCAAGGCGATAACTTAGAGCGTGAAGTGACTATCGCTAATGGCGTGACCGTGCCGATGAACCAAACCGCGGATCGGCTTTTTATCAATGGCGGCGATTACTTCAAGCAGCTTGATGATATGATTGCCGCCATGGAAACGGGTGACCCGACCGCGCAAGATCAAGCACTGGCGATGATGGAACGCAACACTACGCTGCAGAATGATGTCAGTGATATGGTCAGCACGATTGGTGCGCGCATGAACTTGCTCGATCAAGTGAAAGAAAGTCACACGGAAAAAGATACCTATAGCAAAGAGCTCAGTATTCAAATTGGTTCGTTGGATTTTCCCACGGCAATTTCGCAGCAAGCGCAAGTAATGGCGGCACTGCAAGTTCAACAGCAGGCGTTTGTGAAAATGAATGATTTGAGTCTGTTTGACTACATGAGATAACGCTTCAGAAGGAGCCGAAATGAGGATACCTGCCACGCGTAGCGGTAGCGTGAATGAAACCCAAACCCAAACGCAACCCACCTTGCAAGGGCGCAGCGGCAAAGATAAAAAAGCCAAGCACGCCAATCAAACAGTGGGCGCCGCGCGGCGACCGGATGTCAACCGGCTAGACCGCTGGTCACTGATCGGCGGCGCACAGCAAAAAATTGCCGATGCGCAAGGCAGTGAAAAGGCGTTGGGTCAAGTCATGCTCGAACTGCGGCGCTTAGATCAGCAATTGCAGCGACAGGGTGTGAATGGTGAGCAGGTCGCCAATCGGTTAAAACAACTTGAAGCCCATGTCACCGCGCCGAAGGGCCCGCTAACCGCGGCGTTAAAGCCGCGTATGTTATTAGCGCCCAACAGTCAGCGCTTAAGTTATGGCGCCGAGCAACTGGATTTAGTCTCGCCGAAAAGCAGTGCTGAGCGCTTAGTGATGGCATTTCCGTCCGCGGGCAGCGCGCAAGAAATCAATTTACCGGCCAACGGCACCCCGCTTGAAGCGGTAAAGAGCATCGACAAGTCACTGCGCAAAGAGCAAATCCAAGCACGCATCAATGAACTGGGTAAATTAGAGCTCTCGGTCAGTGAAAGCCAGCGGCGTAAATTAGATGAACCGGTGTTGGTGAGTGGGCAGGGCATTCGCGTGCCGGCAGGTAACCCTGTGCCGGTGCAGTTTAAACAAACCCCAGGGCAACTCAGCCAACTCGGTAACGGCATCAGTGCCGGTGAAATTGCGCAAGAGCGCCAGCGCCTGCAAAAAATGATGCAGGAAATTGAACGCTCTATACGCGAACTGAAAGCCTTTCGCTTAGAATCGGCGAAACAGCTCGCGCAGGTTCGAGCGCGAACCTCAATGGCGAGCTCAGAGCAAGTGGGTGAGTTGCAGCAGCGCTTATCCACCCAGCTAAAGGATGGTGGCTTCATGGGTACGCTATCAACATTGGCCGCGCAAGCTAATGTGTCGCGGCAAGGTGTTGTTGCATTATTAAATTAAATAGTAACAAAATATAAAATGCGCACATATTGTGCGCATTTTATTATGAGGTTTGGTATGAATTACTTTTCTGATAACGCAAAAATAATAGGCCGCCGCTGGCCACAAATATTGAAATATATTAAAGAGCAAGATGTTGACTCAGTTCCTGCGGTATTAGTAGATGGGTTATGTTCAACGATTTCAATTAATGGAATTCAGCTCACTAGTAGACACGATAGAATAAAAGATGCGCAACGAATTATTACTATGGTGGATAAAAATGTTACTGCCGTCGGTTTATATGGCACCGGCTTAGGGGATGTGCAACGTGAGCTTTTAAAGAAAAAAACAATAAAATTACTACATGTTGTAATAATGAATGCAGCAATTTTTTCTTTAGTGCTTCATCTAACAGAGCAGATGGATTGGCTAAAAGATCCTAGAGTTAAATTGGTAACACCAGAAGAAAACGACCTTGTGATATCCCCATTCATATACCTAATGCCAGAGCTTGAATTGGCAGATGAGGTTTCCTGTAAAATAAGAGACAGGGTGGTAATCCAAAGCCGTGTTGATGATTACAATGCATATTATGATTCGAAAGAAATTACAGATAGAATTGCTAGCAATATGGATCTTGTTCGGCAAGATGCTGATGTGGCGGACTTATATAATACCCTTGAAGGCAGAGAGGTTTATGTTTTTGCTGCCGGTCCTACATTAAATGATCACTTAGATAAGCTACGTAAAATTAGAGAGCAAGTAAAGCGGCCTTTTTTCATTGCTGTAGACACAGCGATGCGAGCATTAATGGCCGCAGGCATTAAACCAGATTTAGTTATGACAATTGATAAAAACATCCATCAAGGTATTTTGAACCCAGAATGGTCGGATGATTTGCCACTTGTTTATAATCCGATGGCAATTAAAACAACGTTATTAGCATGGCGAGGAAAGCGTTATGCTTCTTATGAAATTGAAAATGATGTTTATAATATTCACAAAAATGAATTACCACGTGGTGAATTATTCCGTGGTGGCAGCGTTATTCATCCCGCTACTGATGTTGCCATAAAAATGGGTGCATCAAAGATAACATTATTCGGTGCTGATTTTTCCTTTGCTTATGATAAAACGCATGCTGGTTGGGATGATGGTGTGCTGGGATCTAAAAAAGAATATGGTAAAAAAGCGTTGCCAAATGGCTATGGTAAACCAGTGAAAACGCTAATGAGTTTTACTATATTCCTGAATTCAATGGAGCATTTGATTCGAATGAATCCGCACGTTAAGTTCTTTAATGCAAGCCGAGAAGGCGCTCGGATTCTCGGGACTACTTACCACGAGGATTTTGCGTAAATGATTTTTAATAAGCCAAGCTTTGTGAAGGGAGCTATCTTGCTCGCAAATACCTTACGATTGGGTAAAGATGAAACAGCATGCCTGTATTGTAGCGATTTATTGAAAAAATTGATCCCATTGTTGGCCTTTCTGAGTGATGAACTAAGAACGCAAGTTGTTATTGTTTCTAAAGAAATGCTAGCTTGTCAAGAGCGTCATGATTGGGTAGGAATGTATGATTATTTAGAGTTTGAACTTACTGAAATAATTGAAAAAATTGACAAAGAGTTGAACCATTCTAAGTAATAAAAAAGTCGGCGTGAGCCGACTTTTTTATTTGTAATGTTTCCTTGATAAAGGTGTTGCGCGAGGAATATTTTCTAATGCCTGCTGCCCAATTATGTCATTTAGTAGTTTTGGGGCTAGGCCAAAGCCTGGTCGGATACTTTTTACATTAAAATGGGTGAAAAATTCACCTTCTTTGATGTCTCTTACTGCATATAATGAACGGCGAAACTTTACATTGCCTTTTTCTGCATCAGTTCGCTCATAAATCATACCACCTAAGGCACTCCATGCTGTTTTTGCATCGTTGCATAAGGCAGTTAATTCTCTGGGTTCTAGGGAGAAGGAATCATCTGCACCACCACCATTACGATCCAATGTGACATGCTTTTCTATCACACAGGCTCCTAGTGCTACGGCTGCAACGGCCGTAGCATTTTCGATCGTGTGATCAGATAAGCCTGTGATTACATTAAAACGCTGCGCCATATCCACCATTGTACGCAGATTATATTGCTCAGCGGGTGTCGGATAACCGCTGACGCAGTGCAGTACTATGAGTTCTTGGCAGCCATGCTGCCGAGCCGTATCAATCGCATCTTGAATTTCATTGGCATCGGCCATACCGGTTGACATGATCAGCGGTTTGCCGGTTTGTGCGGCTCTAGCTATAAGAGGTAAATCAACCAACTCAAAGGAGGCTATCTTATACGCCGGCGCATTCAGGGATTCCAGCAAATCAATTGCGCTAAAATCAAACGGCGAGCTAAAGATAGTTAAATTAAGTTCTTTGGCTTTCGTAAATAGCGGTTCATGCCATTCCCAAGGCATGTAAGCACTTTGGTAAAGTTGATATAGTGATTGCCCATCCCAAAGGCCACCATGAATTTGAAATTCTTCATGATCACAATCTAGGGTGATAGTATCGGGGGTATAGGTTTGTAGCTTAATTGCGTCAGCCCCAGCCGCCTTTGCCGCCGCCATGATCGCAAATGCACGATTGATGTCACCATTATGGTTAGCTGACAACTCGGCGATAATATAGGGCTGAAAATCCGGGCCAATTTTTCGGCCATTAATGGTAATAAAATTTGACATGTTAAGCCTTTTTAACGTTTGCGGCGGGCAATAAAATAGATTCAAGTGCAGCAATGACCCGGTCTTGTTGCGTTTCTGTCATGGCATGAAAGAGTGGCAAGGATATCGCTTCGCAATAATATTGTTCTGCAGTAGGAAAATCGCCGAGGCTAAACCCCATTTGTTGATACCAAGGCTGCAAATGTACCGGAATATAATGTAGGTTAACTCCGATGCCGCGTTCACGCAGGGCATTAAATACTTCAAGGTGCGAGAGACTAATCGCATCAAGTTGCAAGCGTATAATATAGAGGTGCAAACCTGAGTAGGTGTTAGGCAATTGATAGGGCAATGTCAGCGGTAATGTGGCAAGGTGCGCGTTATAGCGCTTTGCTAGCTTGTGGCGTGCACTAACAAAATCCCCAAGGCGCCGCATTTGACTCACGCCTAATGCGGCTTGCAATTCAGTCATGCGGTAGTTAAAGCCCAGCGCTATTTGCTGATAATACCAAGGGCCATCGGAGGCGCCGTGCATTTGTGCCGGATTTCGGGTAATTCCATGGCTACGCAGCAGCGCCATTTTATTCGCTAACGCAGCATCATTGGTGGTCACGGCACCGCCTTCAGCAGTGGTAATAATTTTTACCGGATGAAAACTAAACACCGTAATATCGCTATAGCGACAATTGCCGATAGGCTCGCCAGCGTAGCGGGCACCAATCGCATGGGACGCATCTTCAATAATGCGCACGCCATAGGCATCGGCCAATTGTTTTATTTCTTGCATCGCACACGGTTGGCCAGATAAGTGCACGGGCACCAAGATTTTGGGTAATGTCCCGCTTAACTTGGCGGCGGCTAATTTTTTTGCAAGCTGCTTGGGACACAGGTTATAAGTTGCTGGATCAATATCAATGAAATCTACTTTTGCCCCGCAATATAGTGCGCAATTTGCGGAGGCGACAAACGTAATGGGTGTAGTCCATAGCCAATCATCTGGGCCAAGGCCTAAGGCTAAACAGGCAATATGCAGTGCCGAGGTCGCACTATTTACCGCCAGCGCATAACTAGCTTGAGTATGCGCGATAAGTGCTTGCTCAAAGGCCGGCACTTGTGGCCCTTGGGTTAAGTAATCTGATTGCAGCACAGCAAGCACACTGTCGATGTCTGCCTGATTGATCTCTTGCTGGCCGTAAGGGATAAGTTGCTTAGACATACCGATCACGCTGCAAAATTAGCATCAACGTGTAGCTTAATTTGTTCACGCAGGCTGTCGATAGTTTCCCATTGCGTGTTGCTACCCGAATTGTACTGAAAACCAAAAGGTACCTTCTGCGCTTTATGGTGCTCAATATAGCTTTTCTCTGAATGGTTAAACGAAACCGAAGGCAAGATGGCGTAATAATGGCCAAGATCAATTGTATTTAGCGAATCGGTATCGGTAATCATCTCTTCGTGTAATTTTTCTCCTGGGCGCACGCCTACGACTTCAATTTTGCATTGCGGAGCAATCGCGGCCGCAATATCTAAAATTCGGTAAGAAGGGATTTTCGGTACAAAAATTTCTCCGCCTAAATGGTGCTCCAGTGCATACAGCACCATATCCACGCCAGCTTGCAGGGATATGTTAAAGCGTGTCATTTCGGGGTGGGTGATAGGTAGCACACCCTCTGTGCGTTTTTTTAAGAAAAACGGGATCACCGACCCGCGTGACCCCATCACATTGCCGTAACGCACCACGCTAAAGCGCATATCTTTCGCTCCGCGAATGTTGTTAGCGGCCGTAAACAGCTTGTCTGAGGTTAATTTGGTCGCGCCGTATAAGTTAATTGGTGCGCAAGCTTTGTCGGTAGAGAGGGCAATAATATCGCGCACGCCACAGCGCAAGGCTGCATTGATGACGTTTTCTGCGCCATCCACGTTGGTGCGGATGCATTCGGTCGGATTGTATTCTGCGGTGTCGACTTGCTTGATGGCTGCGGCATGAATGATCACATTCACACCTTCGCAGGCTTGCTCCATGCGAAAGCGATCGCGCACATCACCGATAAAAAAGCGCAGTTGGGGGTAGCTAGCGCGCGGGTACTCTAAGCGCAGCTCGGATTGTTTCAATTCATCGCGTGAAAAGATGATGATTTTTTTCACCAAGGGGAAGCAAGCCAAAATAGTTTTAATGAATTGCTTGCCAAACGAACCGGTACCGCCGGTGATGAGCACTGTTTTGTGATTTAGCATAGGATCGCCTTAAAAATTTAAGCTGCTGTGATGAGCTAATTACAGCAGATTGCCGGGGTGACAGCCTTGGTCGATGGCTTACCAAGCGCCAACTCATCTTCATGAGTGCATGTATAAGCCGATTTTATCGCAAAGCTAAGGAAGGTGCGAACAAGTGGATTATTTCTTACCAAATTGGCGCACCGATTAATTTTTCGCGTGTTTGAACCGATTTTTTCGCCCCTAAGTACCAAAAAGCATCTTGTTTAGGCCGTTTTTTCGCCGCTGCAGGCCTTATTCCCGGTTTTTAGTGAAATCTCTCCCACAGACGTATCATCTGGTCCATCCGAAACACGTTAGCCAGGGTAAATAACATCGCCAGTTGGTTATCGTTTTTCAGCAGCCCCCTGTATCTGGCTTTCACGAAGCCGAGCTGCCGCTTGATGATGCGCAATGGGTGCTCCACCTTGGCACGGATGCTGGTTTTCATGAATTCGATGTTGATGGCCATTTTGTTCTTGCGCGGATGCTGCTTCAAGGTATTTAGCTTGCCGGGACGCTCGGCGATCAGCCAGTCCATATCCACCTCGGCCAGCTCCTCACGCTGTGGAGCTCCTCGGTAGCCGACATCGGCTGAAGCAAATTATTTCTTTCTAGGCAGCAGATTGCCCAGCTGATTGAGGTCATGCTCGTTGGCCGCAGTGGTGACGAGGCTGTGGGTCAGGCCATTCTTGGCATCGACACCCATGTGCGCCTTCATGCCAAAGTACCACTGATTGCCTTGCTTGGTCTGGTGCCTATTTGGATCACGTTACTGCTCTTTGTTCTTGGTTGAGCTGGGAGCCTCAATGAGGGTGCCATCGACTAAAGTGCCTTGGGTCATCATGACACCGGCTTCTGCCAGCCAGCGATTGATAGCCTTGAACAATCTACGGGCCAGTTGATGCTGTTCCAGCAGGTGGCGGAAATTCATTATGGTGGTGCGGCCCGACAAGGCACTATCCAGGGATAACCGAGCAAACAGACGCACGGAGGCGATTTCGTACAGAGCATCTTCCATCGCACCATCGCTTAGGTTGTACCAATGCTGCATGCAGTGAATACGCAGCATGCTTTCAAGCGGATAAGGCCGCCGGCCATTACTAGCCTTGGGATAAAACGAGTCGATGACTTTCAGCATGTTTTGCCATGGCAGGCTCTTATCCATGCGGGACAAAAAAAATTCTTTTCTGGTCTGACGACGCTTACTGCTGAATTCACCTTCGGCGAAGGTCAGTTGATAGCTCATGATCCCCCCAAGAGTGCAGCTCCGGATGAACACTATGATCTCATATCACAGACTTGTTCGCACCTTCCTTAAGCAATGATAACAGCAGAAACTAGCTTTCTTATGGCTGGCAGTCACACTGCTGCTCAATTCGAGATGCGCTACCAACCCTAAAGGTTTGGTTTGACCCTGTTTTCTAGCATAAGCATGGCAAGCCATGCCTTTTGAGTAAAGGAAAGCTCCCAGCACGAGGTGAGGTTAGCACTAGGCAAAAATAATCAATTTAAAATCAATGCTTTAGCCGTCATTTCGCACCTAATTTTGGCTTTTTCAATGCTTGACGGCGATCGGCCATTCTGATCTATTACTCTCTTTTGCTGGTAGATCATCATGGCCGCTCCCGCTATCTCCATCCGTAACCTCGATCACCTTGGTTTGGTCGCCGCACTCTGCCAAGAGCTCGGCATTGCCCGCATGATTGATGCTATGCTCCCAAAAACACCGCCTTTCAAGGTCTCACACGGTGAAGCCTTGGTCGCCATGATAGTGAACGGCCTCGGCTTTCACAGCAGCACCCTGCACATGTTCCCGCAGTTTTTCGCTAATAGCCGGTTGAGCGCCTGATTGGTCCCGGGATCTGTGCCGATGACCTTAATGATGATGTGCTCGGGCGCTGTCTTGATGCGCTGTTTAAGGCCGATGTCAGCGCCTTTTATCAGGTGATGGCGGCGCAAGTCGTTGAGCGGCTGGGGCTAAAAAGCACCGCAGTGCACCTTGATATTACTAGCTTCCACGTCGATGGCGCCTATGACAGCGCCGATGGGGACGCGATCGGCAAGCTGCAACTGGTACGGGGTAATAGTCGTGATCATCGGCCAGAGTTAAACCAAGTGAGCCTGGAACTCATCTGTGAAAATCAGGCTGGCCTACCCGTTTATATGCAGGCCCTGAGCGGCAACAGTAACGGCACCAAAGCCTTTGCCCAGACTGTTCGTCGCCATCTGAGCAGCCTCAAGGCCGCGCAGGATTGCCGTTATCTGGTCGGTGATGCCGCGCTCTATTGTGCCGAGACCTTGCAATTGCTGGAGCAACAGCAGCAGCTGTTTGTTACCCAGGTGCCGGTCACGTTGAACGAGGCCAAGCAGGCGGTGGCAACGATAAGCGCGCAACCCCTGACCGCCTTGGGCAACGGCTATCATGGCCGTTGGCAATCCGCCCATTATGCCGGCGTCGCGCAGCGCTGGTTGCTGGTGCGCAGTGAACAAGCCAGCCAT
>JBOFMA010000169.1:0-2263 GCA_051658125.1 Aeromonas sp. | reverse complement strand
GTAAAGACGTCACCAGCAAAGACTGGAGCCTGTATGTGTCGTCTATCCGCCGCATTCAGCGCGTGGATAACGACCAGTTCACCATCGAACACCTGACCGGTGACCTGTATCGCTTAACCCCTACCGACAAATTCCAAGGTTTTGCCAAAAACACCACGGTAGAAGTGCCGTTAGTGGTGGAATATTGGGTGTTGTTTGAAACTGACATTATTCCTAACTGGTATGTAGCGGCCGACGGTGCTGAACCTAAAGTCCTCGCCAGCATGACGGACATCAATGATGCCAGCAGCTACATCAAGTCGATGCCTGCCGATGGTTGGAAGCGCACCAAGGATGACAACAACATCCTGATGACCAGCGAAACCCGTTTTGACGCCAATAGCACCAGCACCTTGCTGCCGGTGGCTGAAGTAGAAAACGCCATTTTCCCGACACCGCGCGAGCAAATCGTTAAAGAAGGCGCGCAAGTTGACCTGTCTAGCATCAAGCTGACCGCGCTGGCGCTACCAACTGTTCAGCTGCAAGTGGTAAAAGAGCAATTGGGCAAGCTGGGCGTGAAGTTCAGCGATAACGGTTATCCTGTGACCGTGAAGCTCGGTAGCAAAGTCAAAGACGCCGAAGGCTATGAGATGGACATCGATGGCCAAGGCGCGGTGATTGCCGGTGCCGATGCCCAAGGCGCGTTCTGGGGCGTGCAATCGCTGATTTCGTTGCTGACCGCTAACGACAAGTTAGTCAGCCAGATGCACGTCGAAGATGCGCCGCGCTTTGCTTATCGCGGCATGCATACCGATGTCGCGCGCCATTTCCGCGCGCCAGAGACGATAAAAAAACTTATCGACCAAATGGCCGCATCCAAGCTCAACACCTTGCACTTAGGCCTGACCAACGATGAAGGCTGGCGCCTTGAAATTCCCGGCCTGCCTGAACTCACCGAGGTCGGTGCCAAGCGCTGTCACGATCTGTCCGAAACCAGCTGCTTGCTGCCACAGTTAGGCTCAGGCCCAACTACCGCCAGCATGGGCAGCGGTTTTTATAGCTCGCAGGATTACATTGACTTAGTGCGCTATGCCAAAGCGCGTGGCGTGACCGTGATCCCTGAAATCAACATGCCCGCGCACGCCCGCGCCGCTGTGGTATCGATGGAAGCCCGCTTTAAACGCTTAAGTGCGGCGGGCAAAACCGCTGAGGCCAACGAGTTCCGCTTAACTGACCCTAATGACACCTCGAATATCACCTCGGTACAGTTCTACGACAAGATGAGCTTTATCAACCCATGCCAACCGAGTGCCACCGCGTTTGTGTCTAAAGTCATGGATGAAGTGGCCAAACTGCACCAAAGCGCAGGCCAGCCTTTGACCGCATGGCACTACGGTGGTGACGAAGCGAAAAACATCATGCTCGGCGGTGGTTACCAAGATCCGACCACGGTGAAAAAAGAAGAGCAAGTCGGCTGGCGCGGCAATACCGACCAAACCAAGCAAGATAAGCCGTTTGCCAAATCACCGCTGTGCCAGAAGATGATCAGCGATAAAGTCATCACTGACGCGCAAGAACTGCCGTCTTACTTTGCTAAAGAAGTCAGCCAACTGGTTAAAGCCAAAGGCATGACCACCTTGCAAGCGTGGCAAGATGGCCTGAAATACGTCAAAGATGTCAAAGAGTTCGCCACCGAGAAGACCGTCGTGAACTTCTGGGACACCCTATACTGGGGCGGCGCGGTTGAGGCCACCAACTGGGCGGCAAAAGGCTACGACGTAGTGCTGTCTAACCCAGATTATCTCTACTTTGACTTCCCGAACGAAGTGCATCCAAAAGAGCGCGGTTACTACTGGGCCACGCGCGTTAATGACATGCGTAAAGTGTTCAAATTCACCCCAGAAAACTTGCCACAAAACGCCGAAATCTCGGTGGATCGCGATGGCAATCAATTTACCGTGAAAGGCGAGCATGATGCCGTGCCATTTAAAGGCATGTCTGGCCAGCAGTGGAGTGAAGTTGTGCGCACCGATGCGCAGTATGAGTACATGACCTACCCACGTCTGTTCGCCTTAGCTGAGCGCGCCTGGCATAAAGCCGGCTTTGAGCTCAACTATGTCAAAGGCCGTGAGTTCTCAGGTACCACTACCTTCGTTAACCAAGCGTTGATGAACAAAGAGTGGAACCAGTTTGCTAACGTGATTGGTCAGCGCGTGCTGCCAAAAGCTGAGCTGTATGGGGTTGAGTACCGTCTGCCGGTGCCAGGCGCTAAGATCATCGGCGG
>JBOFMA010000168.1:0-38301 GCA_051658125.1 Aeromonas sp. | reverse complement strand
CTCCTAAAACAATGGACTTAGCATTTAAGTTCGCGCGGCCAAGGCCACGGCGAAAGTTGTTGCAATCTTGTTCGCCCGGTCTTGCACCTGAGGGTGAGGGCTGGCGTTTTTACGCCTTGTTATATGTGTATCCGACTTGGCAAGCGGATAGCGCTAGAGTACGTTTGCGCCGCGAAATATCAAACAAAAGTTCCCTTGACGTTGCAAAACTATGACCGAGTGCAAAATTTAGCGCCCTTGGCCGCACGTAACGCAGTTATTTAAGCAAATGCAGTGCTGGCAAGGCTTTAGCGCAAGGTTAACGGCGCTGGGCATAAATGCGATCTGGCGCACAACTTGAAAAATGTTAAATTTTTAGGTGTTTTTTCGCACCTTGACGGCGCCTTAATTTGCACAGCGAAATTTTCACAGCAAATCAATGTGCCAATGCGTGGCGGTAAGCTAGCGCGGTGCTGCGCTACTTACCGCGAAGAAAAAAGTGTGGCAAATGCAAGCAACGCCAGAGTGCGCTGAGGGAGGCCGCGGTAGGTTAAATAGAGGTAACGCAAGGTGCGAGGTGCCAGCGCTTGCGCATTTTGCGTCATCCCGCCGCTATGTGACGGTTATTTGCGGCCGATAAAAAACAGGGCGCTCCGAAGTGCGCCCTGTGGCTGGTTTTTAAGCGGTGGTTTACCTGCGCTTAATCAAATTCAACTTGCATAGCATTGAGCAGCGTGGTGTTTTTTACCGTTTTAGGGTAAACCACCAGCGTCATGCCTGGGCGCAAGATCGAACGAGTCGAAATGCGGTTCCACTGCGCCAACTGCTGATGGGTTACGCCATAGCTACGGCCAATGCGCCATAAACTATCGCCAGCTTTTACGCGGTGCTCCAACTTGTCGAGCTTTAAGATCGGTGTTTTCTTGGCCGCAGCCACCGCTTTATAAGCAGGCAGCGGCGGCGTGACCAGCAGCGGCGAGCGCACTGACGCGGTTACGGCCGGCGACTTCACCACGGGGGCGGCGTGCACCGTGGGCGAGGCCGGCAGCGGCACGTTGGCCGCCATCACCGCAGCCACGGGGGCCACGGGCGAGGCTTGCGCACGGATCCGCGGCGTGATTGGCGTGTCGCGGCGCGGCGCGGGGGCACCGGTGACCACGGCGCTAGCCGTGCTTACCACCGGCGTAGCGGCAGGAGCCACCGCTGCCACGTGGGGCTGCTGCACGGGCCGCGCGGTTTGCGCGGTGCGCGCTGGGATAACAAAGCGCTTACCAAAGCAGAGGCTATCCGGCGTCAAGTTATTGGCCGCCATCAACGCCTCTTCGCTCACGCCATATTTTTGCGCAATCGCAGTCAGCGTATTGGCACAAGCAAACTGCGATGGCGCGCTGCGCGCGGTCACCGCTGGCACTTTAGCCGCGGTCATGCTGCTACGCACCACGGCAAACATACGTGCCAGTTGCTCTTCTAGCGGCGCTACTTTTGACGGCGGCACCAGCAACTGATAGCTGCGGTTACGCGGCGACAGGTTGCCTTTTAGACCCGGGTTAACGCGCTTAATATTTTGAAAATTAAGCCCCGCCGAACGCGCCGCAGCACGGATATCGTGCTGACCGTAAATGGTGATCACCTTGAGCTTGGGCTGATTCGCCAAATGCGGCAGGCGCACGCCATATTTTTCGGCATTGCTTAGCACATCGGCCATCGCCAAGATCTTGGGCACGTATTGGCGCGTTTCACCCGGCAAATCCAGCGACCAATAGTCGGTGGATTTACCTAAGCGGCGGTTACGCTTGATCGCACGCAAAATGCGCCCTTCACCGCCATTGTAGGCGGCCAGCGTGTGCAGCCAGTCGCCATTAAACATACGGTTGAGGTACTCAAGGTAATCAAGCGCCGCTTGGGTGGACGCGAGTACGTCCTGTCGACCGTCGTAGTGACCGGTTTGATTTAAGCCAAAACTTTTTCCCGTTTTGGGCATAAATTGCCACAGTCCCACCGCGTTAGCTTGGGAGCGGGCGCGCGGATCGAACATGCTTTCGATCATCGGTACCGTGATCAGCTCCATTGGCAGCCCGCGCCGTTCGATCTCTTCCACCATCAAATAGAGGTAAGGTTCAGCACGGCTGGCAATGGTGGCCAGATGACGATTGCTGCGTAGCACACGCTTGCGCTGCGCGGCGATAAGTGCATTGCTTGGCATGCCTAACTGCATGTCATCACTAATGCGTTGCCACAGATTTTCCTTATCCGCGTGCGACATTTGCTCACCTGCCGTGGTGGGCTTGGCTAAGAACGCTGGGTTGACGTAGGTCATCTGGGCAGGAAGCTTGTGGCTCCCACTGCGTAGATGGCTTGCGCTGGCAGCGCCTGACCCAACCCGCTCGGCATGATTCATTTGTTGGCAACCGGTTAATACCAGCGCAGCCAACAAGCTCAGTCGTAGCTTCATTTGGTTCATTTTTTTTAGTGAAAAACAGCGGCCATCATAGAGTTTTCACCCCGTCGGATCAAGGCTTGCTCAAAATTCGTCCTTCCAGCGGCGCAGTAAAGTGAATGTTTTTAATGCATTTTCGCCGCATGTTAATCCGTGTTTTTGCACGGCAAAGGTTACCTCTTGCTCATCCGCGCGTAAAAAAACGTTGCATAATTTTTCATGCCCTAAGGTGCTGGGCACGCTCGGCAGCCCTTGCTGTGCCAGCTTCTGCGCTTGGCGCAGCGCCGCTTGCATTGCGGTGTTGTCCGGCGTCACGTTCAAACCAAAGCGCAAATTGCTTAAGGTGTATTCATGGGCGCAATAGAGCTGCGTGTCAGCAGGCAATTGGCGCAACCGCAGTAGTGAGGTCCACAATTGCTCGGCGCTGCCTTCAAATAAGCGACCACAGCCGCCAGAAAACAGGGTATCGCCCGCAAACAGTGCAGCCGGCGCATTGGCCTCGCGCAGCACATAGCCAATATGGCCCAAGGTGTGGCCCGGCAGTGCCAGCACCTCAACGCTCAGCGCGCCCCAGTGCAGTGACTCGCCGCCGTTTAACCGCGTCCACGCGCGGCCACACGGCAGATCGGGCAGCGCGTCTTGCGCCGGGCCATACACCTCGGCATTAGGGTAAACGGCTAACAAGCCGCTCACCCCACCGATGTGATCGTGGTGATGGTGGGTCACGGCGATGCCGACGAGCGATAAATTTAGCGCCTGCAAGCGCGCCAACACAGGCGCCGCAACGCCAGGATCAATTACCCACGCGGCTTGACCTTGCACGATCAGCCAAATGTAATTAGTTTCTAACGCACAAATTGTTATGACTTGCATAGCGAACTCCGCACAAGCGTGCTGTATTAACGCGGTGATAGGGGTCAAAGGAGCCCAGCATGTGCCCACCGCAATGGTTTTCCATGCGCCCGTTTGCGCCACGCGCCAAGCCGGCGCCCAGCCACTGGGCGCAGTTGCCGCTCGGCCCGTGGCTCAGTGCGCAAATTAGCGCACAACTGGCCCAATTGCCGCCGTTTAGCCCACACGCGCGCTTGGCCACCTTAGGCTATTTAAGTCAGCAACTGCAGTGGCCGCTGCCGCCAAGCGCCCAGCGACTGGCGATTTTGCCCAGCCCGCATGCCGAACCGGCGCCGTGCGATTTATATGGTGACTTTAGCGCCTTGCCGCTAAAAAATGGTGCGTTAGATGGCTGCCTGCTCGCCCACCAGCTGGCGTGGCAGCCACAGCCCCATGCGGTGCTGCGGGAAATTGAGCGGGTACTGGTAGATGATGGCTGGCTGATGATCACGGGCTTTAATCCGCTCGGTTGGGTGAGCGTGAAACGCTACGCGCCGTTTAATCAGCAGCGCTTGGATCTGGGCGCGCGACTCTATCACCCGCAGCGCATTATTGATTGGCTGCAATTGCTTGGCTTTGAAATTTACTGCGATGTGCGTTTAGGCCACACCTTAATGACGCTGTGCCCACAACTGTGCGCGCGCTGGCCGCTATTGCTGCGCTACGATGCTTTATGCGCCAGCAGCTATTTTATTGCGGCGCAAAAGCGCCGCGTGCCACTAACGCCGGCGCGGCCGCACTGGCAGCCGCTGCCCAGCTTAAGCCCCGAGATCGCCACGGGCATGGCGCTTCAAGGCTGATAGCCGCTATCGTTATGTAGCGACGGGCCACTGGCAGCATCGCGCGCTAGGGTATCGCAACGCTCGTTTTCTGGGTGGCCGGAGTGACCTTTGACCCACAACCACTCAATCTGGTGGCGGGCAGCTTGGCGGTCGAGCTCTTGCCAAAGATCGATATTTTTTACCGGCTGGCGGCTGCTGGTGATCCAGCCCTTTTGCTTCCAGCCTTTAATCCATTGAGTGATGCCTTGGCGCACATATTGGCTATCGGTGGTCAGGCGCACTTGGCACGGCTCTTTGAGCACTTTTAAGCCCACAATCGCCGCCATTAGTTCCATACGGTTATTGGTCGTTAGGGTAAAACCGGCACTGAACTCTTTGCGATGGCCGCCATACACCAGCACAGTGCCATAGCCGCCGGGGCCTGGATTGCCCAAGCAGGAGCCATCGGTATATAAATCAATCTGTTTTAACATGAGCTTTGGGGTAAACTTGCGCGAAAACCGCAGTTTGACACACTTTGACCTATGAACCCAATCACGCAAACCAATCGCCAGATCATTCTTGATACCGAAACTACCGGTATGAACACCGCCGGCGGCCCGGTGTATCAAGGCCACCGCATCATTGAAATCGGCGCGGTCGAGGTTATTAACCGCAAACTGACCGGACGCCATTTTCATGTCTATATCAAACCCGATCGACTAGTCGACCCTGAAGCGATGCAAGTGCACGGCATCACTGACGCCTTTTTGGCCGATAAACCGCCGTTTGCCAACATCGTCGATGAATTTATCGCCTTTATCCAAGGCGCGGAATTAATTGCCCACAATGCGCCGTTTGACGTCAGCTTTATCGACAGCGAATTGGCGCGCTTAGCTTTGCCACAAAAAACCACCGAGCTATGCAGCATTACCGACTCGCTGGTTCTCGCGCGGGATCTGTTTCCGGGTAAACGTAATAACTTAGATGCCTTGTGCGAGCGCTATGGCATTGATAACTCGCACCGCACCTTGCACGGCGCCTTGCTCGATGCCGAGATCTTGGCCGATGTTTATCTGCTGATGACCGGCGGCCAGACCAATTTAGAGCTGGCACAAGAGGGCAACGCCGGCTTCAATGGCCAAGGCATGCAGCCGGTTAAGCGCAGCAGCCCGCGCTTAAAAGTCATCCAAGCCAGTCCCAGCGAGCTCATCGCCCACGAAGCGCGGCTCGATTTAGTCACCAAAAAAGGCGGCTGTTGTCTGTGGCGTGCAGAGGACGCGCAGCCGAGCTAAGCGCGGCAACCATAAAAAAACGGGGCTTAAGGCCCCGTTTTTTTTACTTAGCTTTCACACCTGTGACCGGCTTATTGGCCCTTTTCGATGTGGGTAACGACCATTTTGCCGCCCATCATTTCCGCGCTAAATTGCACCTTATCGCCCGCGTTAAGGCCATTTAACAGCGCTTTATCTTTTACGGCAAAGCCCATGGTCATCGCTGGCATATTGAGGTTTTTAATCGCCTCGTGCTTGAGCGACACCTTGCCATCGTCCATACCCACGCGCACCACTTCGGCCTTGGTCAACACCGCCGCCATCGCTTTGCCCTCAGCCATGCTGTGCCCGGTCATATCGTGCTTGGCCATGTCGTGCTCAGGCATGGCCTGATGGCCGCTTGCGGCATGGGCATTGGCCAGCACACTGCCCGAGGTCAGGGTCAACAGGGCCGCTACGCTGGCCGCTAACAGAGATTTTTGCATATATGCTCCTTCGTAATTAATGAACGTACGGGTTAACTCACGCCAGCCCACGCTGGCGCCACTGAAAATAAGCCGCCGGCAGCACCAGCAAGGTCAACACCAGCGCACTGACCATGCCGCCGATCATCGGCGCGGCAATCCGCTGCATCACTTCTGAACCGGTGCCATCACTCCACATGATGGGCAAAAGGCCGGTAATCACCGTAATCACGGTCATCATTTTTGGCCGCAAACGCAGCGCCGCGCCATCAATCACCGCTTGGTACAACCCTTCGCGGGTGGGCGTGCCCGCCGCGCACACGTCGTCATAGGCATGGTTTAAATACACCAGCATCAGCACGCCGGTTTCCACCGCCACCCCCGCCAAGGCAATAAAGCCCACGCCCACGGCCACCGATAAGTTAAATTCGGCCAGCCACAGGTACCAGATGCCGCCAACCACCGCCAGTGGCAAGGTGGTGAGGATGATGAGCACCTCGGCCATGCGCCGAAACGCTAAATACAGCAGCAAAATGATAATGGCGACGGTCAACGGCACCACATAGGTAAGTTTGGCTTTGGCCCGCTCCATGTACTCATATTGCCCAGACCAGATCAGCGCATAACCCGCCGGCAATACGAGCTCCTTGGCCACCGCAGTTTTGGCATCGGCCACAAATGAGCCAATATCGCGGTCACGAATATCCACAAATACCCAGCCACCTAAACGCGCGTTTTCACTGCGCAGCATGGGCGCATCATCACTGATATACACCCGCGCCACATCGCCCAAGGCAATGCGCGCGTTATCGGCGGTGACGATCGGCAGCAGCTCTAAGTTGGCTACCGAGTCACGATAGGCTTGTGGGTAGCGCACGTTAATGGGGTAACGCTCACGCCCCTCGATGGTTTGCCCCATGGTCATGCCGCCGACGGCGGTGGCCAGCACACTTTGCACATCGCTGATGTTTAAGCCATAACGCGCCGCTTTGGCCCGATCGATATCCACTTTCACATAGCGGCCACCAGCCACGCGCTCGGCATACACCGAACTGGCGCCCGCCACCTTGCCAACAATTTTTTCCAAATCTTGGCCAATGCGCTCAATCACTTTCAGATCGGGCCCGCCAATTTTGATGCCCACCGGCGTTTTAATCCCCGTGGCTAGCATATCGATGCGGGTTTTGATCGGTGGCAGCCATGAGTTGGTGAGGCCGGGAAATTGGATCAAGCTATCGAGCTCAGCTTTGAGCGTTTGTGGCGTGACGCCTGGGCGCCACTCGCCGCGCGGCTTTAACTGGATGCTAGTTTCCATCATCACCAGATCGGCCGGATCGGTGGCGGTGTCAGCGCGACCGGCTTTACCAAACACGTTTTGCACCTCAGGCACGGTGCGAATGAGTTTGTCGGTTTGCTGCAAGATTTCGCGCGCCTTACCAATCGAAATATTGGCCGCAGTGGTCGGCATATACATGATGTCGCCTTCATCGAGCGGCGGAATAAACTCCGAGCCCAATTTATCTAGCGGCCAAAAACCGACCACGGTGACGACCAGCGCCAAGCTCAAGGTGGTTTTAGGGTAGCTCAACACACCTTTAAGCAGCGGTATATAGCCTTGGGTTAACCAGCGGTTAAGCGGGTTGGCTTGCTCAGGCTTCACATGGCCACGAATGAGATAGCCCATGATCACCGGCACCAAGGTCACGGCTAAAATCGCCGCGGCCGCCATGGCGTAAGTTTTGGTAAACGCCAGCGGGTGGAACATGCGCCCCTCTTGCGCTTCGAGCGCAAACACCGGCAAAAAGCTCATGGTGATGATCAGCAGCGAGAAGAAAATCGCCGGCCCCACTTCGCAGCTGGCCTTTGCAATTACTTGCCAGCGGTTATCATCGGTTAGCGCCACCCGCTCCATGTGCTTGTGTACGTTTTCGATCATGACAATCGCGCCATCAACCATGGCGCCGATGGCGATGGCAATACCGCCAAGCGACATAATGTTGGCGTTAATGCCTTGCCAGTGCATGACGATAAATGCCGCCAAAATAGCAATTGGCAGGGTGATCACCACCACAAGTGAAGAGCGCAAGTGGAACAAGAAGGCCAAGCAGACCAGCACCACCACAGCAAATTCTTCAACTAACTTGCTAAACAGATTAGCAATCGCCCGCTCAATTAAGCTGGAGCGGTCATACACCGTGACTACTTCCACCCCGTCCGGCAGGCTGTTTTTCAGCTCGGCTAAGCGCACTTTAACGCCATCAATGGTGCGCTGGGCATTTTCGCCATAGCGCATGACGATAATGCCGCCCACCACTTCACCTTCACCGTTCAAATCAGCAATGCCACGGCGCATCTGCGGGCCTGTGGTGATTTCCGCCACATCGCCCAGCGTGAGACTGGCGCCGCGCACTGATTTGCCCAGCGGAATGGCGGCCATGTCTTGCACGTTTTGCAAATAGCCATTGGCGCGCACCATGTATTCGGCTTCCGCCAATTCAATCGCGGCGGCGCCAGTTTCTTGGTTGGCATTATTGAGCGCGGTTTGAATGTGGCTTAGCGGCACGCCATAGGCGCGCAGTTTGTTGGGATCCACTTTAACTTGGTACTGGCGCACCATACCGCCGACGGTGGCCACTTCCGATACGCCCGGCACCATCTGTAATTCATATTTTAAAAACCAGTTTTGCAGTGAAGTCAGTTGGCTTAAGTCATGCTGGCCAGTTTTATCGACCAAAGCATATTGATACACCCAGCCCACCCCCGTGGCGTCAGGCCCCAGTTGCGGCCGCGCTTGCGGCGGTAAATTGGGCGCCACTTGACTTAAATACTCCAGCACCCGCGCCCGCGCCCAATACAGATCGGTGTCATCGTCAAACAAGACGTAAACAAACGAATCGCCATAAAACGAGTAGCCACGCACTGTGGTGGCGCCCGGTACCGACAGCAGCGCCGTGGTTAACGGGTAGGTAACCTGATCTTCCACCACTTGCGGCGCTTGGCCGGGATACGCGGTTTTGATGATCACTTGCACATCCGACAAGTCAGGTAGGGCATCCACCGGCGTTTGCTTAACTGACCACAGCCCCCACGCGGTTAAGATGCCGGTGAGCAGCAGCACCAAAAAGCGGTTGGCAATCGAGTGGCGAATAATGGCCTCAATCATGTTGGCCTCCGTGCGCTGGCACTGACGCAGGCGCGGCAGGCACTGAGGTAGCGGGCGTTGCGGCACCCCCTTTGGCGCGCAACAGATGATACATGTCATCGACTTGCTTAAATTCCATCTCCAGCGGCGTGTTTAGCGGCAACGTGCTGATATCTAGCGAAGGCGGCAAGACAAAATCCATCTCCATCGCCGGCCATTGCCACGCTGCAATCGGTTCATGGCTCACGGTAGCGCTGCGCGCGTGCGCATCAACGGCCAAAATGGTGCCTTTGGCCCACACGGTATCAGGGCGGATATTGACCGGTTCAAACGCGGTCATGCGCAGAAAATCTGAGTTCAAAGCGGATTCGGAATCGAGCATAAACTGCGCCGAGCGCACCACGTGATCGCCCGCTTCTAATCCTGATTGAATAATGAAATCCTCACCCTGCTGGCCAGCTAAAGTCACAGCGACCGATTTATAGCGCCCTTCACCCAGCGCCAGCACCACACGGTCTTGTTGGCCGGTGCGGATCACCGCTTCCCGCGGCACCATCAGCGCCGGCGCTTGGGCACTGTGCTCAATGCGCAAATTGACGAACATATTAGGTTTGAGCACTTCTTCTGGATTGCTTAGTCGCACGCGTAACTTCAAGGTGCGCGTGGTGGCATCTAAGGTTGGGTAGATGTAGTCCACCACCCCCTGCCAGCGGCGCTCGGGAGCAAATTCACTGCTCACGTGTACCGGATCGCCGACCCGCAGGGCGCTGGCTTGGCGCTCGAACACTTCGCTGCTTACCCACACTTGCGTTAGCGAGGCTAAATTAAGCAGCGCGGTTGATGGCTCAACATATTGGCCTTCGCGCACCGCCAAATTAAACACATAACCGCTGACCGGCGCGAACACCTGCATGGTTTGCGCTACTTTACCGCTGCGCTTTAAATGGGCGATATGCTCATCGCTGACGTCCAGCGCGCGCAATTTGCCGGTGGCTGCGCGCAGGAGCAGAGGATTGTGGCTGTTAAGTGCCAACAGATATTCATGCTGCGCATTAACCAGATCAGGCGAGTAGATTTCATACAACAGATCACCGGCTTGCACCGCTTGGCCTTCGCTGCGTGCGGCTAAGCGGCGCACCCAGCCAGCAAAACGCGCGTTCACCGTAGTCAGCGCCTCTTCATCTAAAGCCACAAAACCCAAGGTTGTGAGGCTACCGACCCGCGCTTTAGCTGCAACTTTGGCCAGTCGCACGCCCAGATTTTGCTCAATCGCAGGGCTAATGGTCACCGTGCCGGGTGCGCCTTTAGGCTCTGCATACACCGGTAAAAAATCCATACCCATGTGGTCTTTGGCTGGGCCATCACGCTTGTCGCGTGGATCCATCGGGTTAACCCAATACAGCGGTTTTTTTTCCGCCTCGGCACTAGCCGAGCCCTCTAGCCAGTGGCTTAAGTGCGGCGCCGCCGTATAGCCGGCATACGCCCCCGCGCCGAGCAGCAGCGTGGCGGTGATAATACGAACAGTAAGACTCATGATGTATCTCAATTAGAAACAATAAACGCCCGCGATGACAAAGTGCCGGCAGTGAGCGACCTAAAAGTTAACGGCGTGTTTCTAATGCGTGAGGTGGCAGAGCATGAGGTGGCGTCTTGGCCACGAGGGGGGATGGGCGCCGCGTAGGCGTAAAAATGGGCTGCGCAGCCAAGCATCTAGCTGACTGGGCAGTTGGAGTTGTAGTGCAAACAGCAGCAGCGGTAACAGCAGCAGCGCCAGCAGCGCCAGCCACTGGCTAGACACCTGATCGCTACTGGGCATAGCGCTGGCCATTGGGCACTCGCTACTGGCCATATCACTGCCTGCGGCGTGGCATGCGTTAGCGGCAGGCGCCATAGCGTGCGCCGCGACCAGATCAGCGCTGGAGCTATTCGCGGTGTGAGCCGGCGGCACTGTGCTGGCAGTGGTCGCAGCGTGCCATAGATCGTCCGTCGTCAGCGCTGGCCACGCGCCGCTACCCTGCATACAAAATGACAGGTTGCACAAGAGCAACAAGCCTAGCAGCACCGCAGCTAGGCGTTGGTATGGCAAGCGGTGGGACAACGCAAGTAGGGACACGGCACATCCTGTTGACGGTATAGGCCTGCGCCTATAGAGGCAGGTATTAAACCTTGCCGCTGCTGCAAGGTCAAGCTGCCAGCGGCTTTTTACGCGCAGGCGATAAAAAACCCCCGCGGCCTTGGCTGCGGGGGTTGTTGAGGATAACGAGCGCTTAACGCGCCAACCTAGATTAGGCTGATTTTTACGCCGCTTTATCACCGCGCATGATCAAACGGAAGAACAGTGGGATAAAGAAGATGGCGATAAAGGTCGCCGCCAACATACCGCCGATCACCGGCCAACCGAGCGCGTGACGGCTAGCAGAACCCGCGCCGCTCGAGAGCACTAACGGCACACAACCCAAGATAAAGGCCAGTGAGGTCATCACGATCGGACGAAAACGCAGGCGCGCCGCTTCCAAAGAGGCCTCCAGCAGATCCATGCCCTCTTCGCGCTTCATCACCGCAAATTCCACGATCAAGATGGCGTTTTTCGCCGCCAACCCCACCAGCGTCACTAAGCCAATCTGGAAGTAAACGTTGTTAGTTAAGCCCACGAGGTAGGTCGCCAGCAACGCGCCAAACAGCGCAAACGGCACGGCGGTGATCACCGCAAACGGCAAGCTCCAACGCTCATACTGCGCGGCCAAGATAAGGAAAATCATCACGATACCAAAGCCAAACGCCAGACCCGCGGTGCCGGCCGAGGCTTTTTCTTGGTAGGCCGAACCGGTCCACTCTAGCTTGGCATCGTTGCCCAGCGCACTCGCCGCCACTTCTTCTAACGCCGCAATCGCTTGGCCCGAGCTATACCCTGGAGCAGGTTGGGCCATGATTTTGGCCGCCGCAAACACGTTAAAACGCTCAACCAATTCTGGGCCCGAGGCATCGCGCACTGTGACTAAGCTGCTTAGCGGGATCATCTCGCCTTTATCCGAGCGCACATAGATGTTGCGGATGTCGCCTTTTTTGGCGCGGTAATCGGCTTCCGATTGCAGTTGCACGCGATAGGTACGCCCAAACTGGTTGAAGTCGTTGACATACACTTGGCCAAAGGTGGCTTGCATGGTGTCAAATACTGCATTGATTGGCAGACCTAAGGCTTTGGCTTTTTCGCGGTCCAGATCCAAGTACACCTGTGGCACGTTGGCGCGATAGGTACTGGTCACACTGGCAAATTCAGGACGCGTTTTCGCCGCCGCCAAGAAGCGATCAACTTCGCCGGCAAAGGCTTTCGCATCGCCGCTGCCGCGGTTTTGCAAGTACGCTTCCAAGCCACCAGTGGTGGACATGCCTTGGATCGGTGGCGGGTTAAACGAGGCGACAAAGCCGTCGGCTAAGCCCATGTAACCCATGCCTTGCAAGGTGTTAGCCAAGCTAAATGAATCTTGGCCGGCGCCTTGACGCTGTTTCCAGTCTTGCAGCGTGATAAAGCTCAAACCGCTGTTACTGATAATGGCGTTAGACAAAATATCAAAGCCGGAGAAGGTCACCACGTTTTTGACATTCGGGTTAGCCATCGCCATTTTATCGGCCTGATCCGCTACCGCTTGGGTACGGGTCAAGGCGGCGGCATCGGGCAGCATCACTGCCGAAATCAAGTAACCTTGGTCTTCGTTGGGTACTAACTCACCCGGCACTTTCATAAACAGGGTGTAGCTCGCGGCCAACATGCCCGCAATCAGCATGAAGGCAACGCCCACACGGCGGTTTAAAAACGCCACGCCGCCGACATAGCCATTGGTCAAGCGATCAAAGGCACGGTTAAACCAAACAAAGAAAGCGGCTGGCTTGTGGTGACCCTCTTTAAGTAAGAGTGCGCACAACGCCGGTGATAAGGTCAACGCCACCAAACCCGAGATAGCCACTGACACGGCCACGGTGATCGCAAACTGCTTATACATCACACCCGTCATGCCGCCCATAAAGGCGACGGGCAAGAACACGGCGCACAGCACCAGTACGATGGCGATAACAGGGCCGGATACTTCCTGCATGGCCAAGATAGAGGCTTCTTTGGGCGAGCATTTTCTCTCGCTCATGATGCGCTCAACGTTTTCCAGTACCACGATGGCGTCATCCACCACGATACCGATCGCCAGCACCATACCAAACAGGGTCAGAAGGTTAATCGAGAAGCCTAAGATCAACATACCAGCAAAGGTACCGATCAATGACACTGGCACCGCGATACATGGGATCAAGGTGGCGCGGAAGTTCTGCAAGAACAGATACACCACGATAAATACCAGCACGATGGCTTCAAATAGGGTCGCAATCACCTCTTTAATCGAGATTTTTACAAACTCAGTGGTGTCATACGGCACATCGTATTCAATATCTTGCGGGAAACGCTCTTGTAAGCGCTGCATGGTAGCGTGTACTTCGTTGGCTACCGCCACCGCGTTTGCGCCCGGCTGCAAATAGGTAGCCAAACCAATGGCTGGCTTGCCGTTGGCACGCGCCACCATGTCGTAGTCTTTACCGCCTAACTCCACGCGCGCCACATCTTTAACGCGAATTTTCGAGCCATCGGGGCTAGAACGAATGATGATGTTTTCAAACTCGCTGGCGTTTTCCAAGCGACCTTGCGTCTGCACGGTATAGGTAAAATCAATTGGCGCTGTGGTGGGCTGGGAGCCAATTTTACCGGCGGCAAACTGGGTGTTTTGCTCACGGATCGCGCCAATCACATCGCTCGGGGTTAAACCTAACTGGGCCAAACGGTCTGGACGCAGCCATACGCGCATCGCGTAGTCAGTACCACCAAATAAGCTGGTATCACCGATACCTGGAATACGCTTGAGCTCATCGATGATGTTGAGCAAGGCGTAGTTAGACAGGTAGGTGGTATCAAACGACAAATTGGGCGAGGTTAAGGTGATCACCTGCAAAATCGAGGTGGCCTTTTTCTTCACCGTCACGCCCTGTTTTTTTACCTCTTCAGGTAGCTGGGACATGGCGGCAGAGACGCGGTTGTTGACGTTGATGGTCGCCTGATCCGGATCGGTACCGATCTCGAAATAGACGTTCAAGGTCATTTGGCCGTTCGAAGCCGAGCCCGACTGCATGTAGATCATTTTCTCTACACCGTTGATCTGCTGCTCGAGCGGCGCCGCGACAGTTTGCGAAATCGCCTCCGGGGTCGCACCTGGATAGAACGCGGTCACCGAGACCACCGGCGGGGTGATCTGCGGGTACTGCTCTACCGGCAGGGAGCGCATCGCCGCCAAACCGGCCAGCACGATAATGATCGAAATCACGCTGGCAAAGATGGGGCGTTCAATGAAGAACTTAGAAAACATGAGGGCTCCTTACTTGGCCGGACGCGGGGTCGCCATTTGGTCACTGATCGCTTTCATCTCTTGCGCCGACACGGGCTTGACCACGCTGCCAGGACGGGCCTTCATCAGGCCTTCAACGATATAACGATCACCGACTTTTAAGCCGCTATCGATAATGATGCCTGAAGCGACTTCGGTACCTAACTTGATGATGCGCGGTTCGACTTTATTTTCCGCGTTCACTACCATCACCATGCGGTCGGCTTGCGACTGAATAATGGCGCGCGGTGGCACCACGATGGCATTTTTGCGCGTGCCCAAATCGATGGTCATGCGCACAAATTGACCCGGCAACAGGCTGCCAGCTTGGTTGTCAAAAATAGCCCGCGCCCGAATGGTGCCGGTTTGTGGATCAACGCGGCTATCGGAGAAGTTCATCTTACCGACTTGAGGATAAACCGTGCCATCGGCCAGCTGAATGCTCGCGCGCCAGCTGTTGGCATCTTTGGCCACCATTTGGCCGCTTTTCACCGCGCTTTCAAAGCTCAAACGATCTTGCTCGGAGTAGGAAAAATTCACATACAGCGGATCGAATTGGGTGATGGTGGTCAGCAAGCTGCTGTCACCGGCGGTAGAGATCAGGCTACCTTCTGATTGCGAGCTTTTGCTTGCCATACCGGCGATAGGCGCAGTCACTTGCGTGTAGCTTAAGTTCAGCTGCGCCTCTTTGACTTTCGCCTGCACCGCTTGGTGGCTGGCAACGGTCGCTTCGTAGTTCGCAATAGCGTCGTCGTAATCTTTACGGCTCACTACCTGTTTTTTATACAAAGGAATGATGCGATCGCGATCGGCGCGGGCTTTGTTTAAGCGTGCCGTCTCTTGGGCCAACGCACTGTTAGCTTGCTCAAGCGCCACTTTAAATGGCACCGGATCAATCACAAACAGCTCTTGACCGGCTGTCACCGACTGGCCTTCCACATAGGTGCGCTTTAATAAAATGCCGCCAACGCGTGAGCGCACTTCGGTTTCCCGAAAACCGGCCGTTTCACCGACCATTTCAGTGGTCAGCGGCACGTCAACAGGGATTACTTCATTTACTACCACAGGGACAGCCGGCATCGCTTGCGCCGCGGTCTTAGCGTCATCGCCACAGGCGGTCAAACCGCCAATCAGCGCCAGCGCAAGCACGCTTTTGTTAAATCCTGCCATCATGGTCGTCGGCACCTTCATTATTAAACTCCTATAGGATGGACCGCGTTGCCGCCAATCCGCTTTTTTCCGATCAAGCCAGCGGCGTTGGCCGCAGCCACGCCGCCTTTACGGTAAGCTAGCCCGCAATAATAAGCTAAACATCTGAACCTAGCCTTCTTAAAGCACAAATCAGCGCTAAAAGTTCCCTAATAAGGGACGATTTTTTTCGCCAAAAGGTCCTTACGCCACGGCGGGCGCCAGCGCCACCCACACCGGCGCGTGATCCGAAGGCTTTTCTATCGCGCGCAGCGCGTAATCAATGCCGGCGCCTTGCAACTGCGGCCGCAACACGCCAGAGAGCAAAATAACATCAATGCGCAGGCCGCGATTATCATCAAATCCCTTGGAGCGATAATCAAACCACGAATAGTGTCCGCCCTCTGCTGGATGCAGCAGGCGGAAACTATCGCTCAGCCCCAGCGCTTGCAAATCGGCCAACCACTGGCGCTCGATGGGTAAAAACGAGCATTTCCTCTCGCGCAGCCAGCGCTTGCGGTTCGCCTCGCCAATACCAATGTCCAGATCGGTGGGCGAGATATTAATATCGCCCATCACCACCAGCGCTTCACCAGCGTGGTGGGTCGCCGCGATATAGGCCTGCAGATCGGCATAAAACTTGGCCTTGGCCGGAAATTTCGTCGCGTGATGCTCACTCTCGCCTTGCGGGAAATAGCCATTGATCACCTTTAGCGTGCCGCCTTCTGGGCGAGCATAGGTGGCGATGATCAGCCGGCGCTGCGCGCCAGCTTCGTCACTGACAAAGCCTTTTTCCACCTGCAAGGGCGCGGTTTTCGATAGCAGCGCCACACCGTAGTGCGCTTTTTGGCCATGAAACACCACGTGATAGCCCATCGCGGTGATAGCCTCATGCGGAAACACCTCATCGTGCACTTTGGTTTCTTGCAGACCGATGATATCGGGCTGCTGAGTGTCGATCAGCGCTTGCAATTGGTGCAAGCGCGCACGCAAGCCATTGATATTAAACGAAACAATTTTCACAATGCGTCCTTTAACTCAGAGTGTAAAGCGGTAAAACAGATCCACCGCTTGCGCAGCCCCGTTCATTACCTGCAAATAAAGCCGTGGCATCAGCTCATAGCGCAACTTAAATTCGGCAATCGGACTAAACACGCCCACCCCATATTGGAACTGCAAGCCCGGCAGCAGATACGCCGACAACGTGACTTGCGTGCTATCGCCACTGCCGATGGTATCAATCGCCACATCGCGCATGCCTAGTTTTTCGCCAATAGAGGAGACCGCGCCGCCCGCTTTAGACACCGCCCCCGCCACCAGCAGGCCGCCAATGCCGCCCTCTTCCTTGCTGCCGCTGGTTTGTAAGCCCTTACCGCGCAGCAAATACGACAGCTGCTCGGCTTGCGCCATCGGCGGATCGGAATAGATCGCAAGCTCCGGCTTGGTCGCCGCGCCCGTCACCCGCACACCCACTTTTACTGTGCCTTCAATGGTTTCCGGATCGCGGTTAGCCTCGATATTTAAATACGGACTGGTGAGTGGGCCTGAGAACAAAATTTTGCCCTCATCGATCAGCAAATTTTGCCCATAGGCTTTAAAGCGGCCATTAGTCAGCAGCAACTGGCCGGTACCGCCTAGCGGCTGCTCGGGCAACTGCTCAATTGCGATCTGGCCGCTGATGTCGGTTTTTAGCCCCATGGCATCGAGCTTAATGTCATCGCCAAGCACCACATCGATGTTCATCGACAAGGGCAAGGTTGGCGCAGTGCGGGGCTCTTCGCCCTGCGCATTGGCGATCACCACATCATCAGACAGGGCAATGGCGCTATCTGGCAAACTTTTCACCAAGATCCGCGCCCACGGAATATCAATTCGGCCACGAATATCGGTCGCTTTACCCAGCGCAATCGCCAGATCGGGCGAAACCTTGATGCGGCCCATACCGGGATATTGCGCCTCAAGCTCTTTACCTTGAATAGTCAGCTCCCCACTGACCGGCAATTGCGCCCAGCTGAGCCAGCCGCCGAGTTTCAGCGGGCCTTGGCCAACCAATAAACTGCCCTCTAAGGTGGCGCGGTTGCCATCAATCGCCAGCACGGTGGTAACTTTTTTCAAACTCACCATGTCGGAGTAAGTCTCCACATCGCCATTTTCCAGCGCCACGCGGCCATACAATAGCGGCGCTTTTAAACTGCCCGCAAAGCGGCCATTGGCTGAAATCGCGCCCTTAAGCGAGCGCACTTCTGGGATCAACGGCGCAAAGCTTGCGAGGTTAAACTCGCTTAAATTCAGTTTGCCCGATAGCTCAGCGCGCCCCGTCGGATCGGTCACGATAAGCCCAGTATCGATAACGCCAATTTGCCGCGAGGCAAAATCAAGCTTGGCTTTGGCCGCTTGCGGGGTAAATTCCACCCCCAAGCTCAGTTGCTCATAATCGGTTTTTTGCCCATCGGCCAGCAAACTGCCAGCCCCCGTGCGGATGCGCGCTTGTAAGGTAGGCCGCTCGCCTTGCCACAATGCGCGGCCCTCTAGCGCCAACTGCGCCTGCCAACGAAACGTTTCTGGCAACCACGGCGCTAAGCGCGCCAGATCAAAGTTGCGTAGCGCAAAGTCCACTTGCCCATTTTTGGCTGACAACGGCTGGCTTTGCGCGCAAAAACTGGCTTGTTGCGAAGCTAAGCACAACTCACCTAAACGGGCGGTGGCCGTGGCCACATTCACTTGCAGCGGCCAAGGTTTAGCCAACGCCCAGCGCTCAAGCGGCGTATCTAAACTCAGCGCGCTTAAGCGCCCTTGCCACACATCGCCGGCCAGCGCGCCGGTTAAGGCTAACTCGGCCGCCACCGGCTCACCGGCCAAACGCAGTGCTAACTGGTGCGCTGAGCTATCGCCCTCGGCGGTGAGGGCCAGATCTTGCCACTGGCTTGCCCCTTGCGAGAGGCGCGCCAGCGTTAAACTCACTTCGCCAGCTGGCAGCAGATCTTTTAAGCGCCCGCGGGTAGTGAGCTCCAGATCGTGCATTTGCCACGCCGCAAAGCTGACGCGCCCTGCGGCTAAGCGCGCCTCTAATTGCGGCGCGGTTGGATTACCACGCAGCGCTACGCGGCCACTGAGATCGCCGCCTAACCCGGGATACAAACGCGACAATTGCGGCGCCTTGAGCTCAGCATCGAGTTGCCAAGCGCTAGGCGTCAGGGCGCCAGCTACAGTGAGGCCATTTTCGCCGCTACTTAAGCGCACATCGTCAAACTGCCACGCCATAGCGTGATCGCCACGCACCGCGCCACTTAACTGCAGCGGGTAATCATTTAACCGGCCATTCACGCGCAGTGTGGGCACAGCTAACTGCCACGAGTCACCTTGCAGCGCAAATTGACTGTCAATTTCGCCGCTAAAGCGCCCACGCAAGGCCTTGAGCAAAGGTTCGGTGCGCAGATCGCTAAATACGGTTTTGCCTTGCCAAGTGATGCCCTCTTGCCAACTTAGCCGCCCCGTTTGCGTTAAGGTGCCGGCTAACGCGTTAAGCTCTAACCGGATCTCTTCTAGCGCCGATAAATTGCCGCGCGTGGCCAAATCGACCTTAAATGGCGGAATGCCGTGGCCTTCGCCAGCGGTGGCCAGCGTTAACTGGTAATCTGCCAGCGCGCCTTTAAGCGCTACGGTGCCGGCGCCCAAGTTCAGCGCAAAATCCTCCGGCCCCACCGCATGCCATGGCCAGTTAAGTTGTGGCCAAGTGAGCTTAAGATCAAACGGCAGCGCAGCTTCCAGTGGCTTTAACGTGCCAATAAGCTCGGCATTCACTTGGCCTTTGGCCGCTAAGTTCAGCGCAAGATCGGCCACCGAGCCGGATAAATGCAGCCGCGCCTGCTGGCCGCTGAGCAAACCATCGAGCAGCGGCGCTTGCGCACTGGCTGCGAGGGTCAGATCCAGCGGGTAATCTTCGCTTAAGCGCAGCGTACCCGCTAGATCGGCGTGCAGCCAAGGGTGATGCAGCACTAAGCGCTCAATGGCCACATCGCTTTGCGCTGCGTGGGCATCGAGCTGCAGTAGGGCCACCGTTTCGATCATTTCGCCTTGCTGATAGCGCAGATCGCGTCCCTGCAGGCCACTAATTTGCACCGGAAACGGTAAGGCAATCATGGGTAACGCCAGCGCCGCGCTGTTGGTCTTAGCGGCACGGGTTGTCTTGGCGCTACTGCTCGCCTTGGCGGCCTTCGCTGCTTTACCGCTATGGGCCAGATCACGGGTGTCAGCGGTGCTACTAGCCGGTGCCGAGGTGCTAGCCACGTCATCGATAGCCGCGCCCGCGTTGTCAGTGCTGGCCGCCGCGGGCGTGGCACTGGCCAAGGTCACCGCCAGCTTATCAAGCTGCGGGCCGCGCACACGCAAACCTTGCTTATCGAGCACAGCGCCAATATCCAGCGCAGCAAAAGCCACCTCAACGCCCGGCAAACGCAAAGCAAAATCTGTCGCGGTCAAGGCATCGACTTCGATGCTGATCGGCAGCGGCGGCCAAACAAAGGGCGCAGTCGGCTCGTCAGAGGGCGCAGGCAGCGGCCCCACCTTCACCACCGGCGTCGTCAGGGCCAACTGCTTAATCCACAAGCGGCGCTTAAGCAATTGCCCCAGATCCCAATCCAGCACCGCGCGCGCCACCGACACCTGCACTAAATCATCTTGCCAGCCGACATTTTCCAGCGTCCAGCCATAGCCCAATTGCCCCGCCACCAGCTCGCCTTTTAAGGCCGGCAGCGCGGTTTTGGCCTGTTGCCACAGCCATTTATTGCCCCAATGGGTAAAGCCAAGCAGCGTAACAAGAATGAGCAGCACGCTTATCACACTCAGCGCCCCGTAGCAGAGACGTTTTAACCAGATCATAATTCAGGCCCCAAGGCAAAGTGGAGTTGAAACGGCTTGTCCTGTTCCGAAACACCCACGGCAAAATCAATCCGCACCTGTCCTACCGGTGTCACCCAGCGCACACCGATACCGGTGCCCACTTTCCACGCCTCGCTGTAATCTAGCGTGGCGGTGCCGGTATCAACAAACAGGGCCGCCAGCCACTTTTCACTTAAGCGGTAGTTATATTCCACGCTGGCCGCCGAGGTGTAACGGCCACCGGAAAGATTACCTTCGGCATCTTTAGGTGAAATATTTTCATAGCCAAAACCGCGCACGGTTTGATCACCACCGGTAAAAAAGCGCAGTGAAGGTGGCACCAGCGAAATATCATCGCCTTCCATCCAGCCCTGCTCGGCACGCAACAAAAAACGATGATTGGCTGCTAAGGTGCGCAACCACTTACTGCGCCCCCACGCCCGCACAAAGCGAATATCCGAGCCCCACATCGGCTCAGAAAATTCCAGCGTTAACTGTTGGCGGTCACCCCAATCGGGCAAGGTGCCGCCACGCACGCGCAGGCGTGACCACGAGATCCCGGGAATAAACAGCACGCTGCTACCTTCATCTAAACCTTGGGTATAGCTTTCGTGCTCAACGCGCAAAAATACATCCCTATCCCAACTTTCTGGGCGCAGTGCCCAACGGTGTATACCTAACTTCGTCAGGCTCGCCTGGGTGTCGTTTAAATCTTTGTATTGATAGCCGCTTTGAATGGAATAGTAATCACGCAGGGGATTGCCCACCGGAATTTGATAATCAAAACTTAACTGCGCTTCAGGTTGCGATAACTGCGCGGTGGCAAATAAGCGGTGACCATAGCGGTTGATCCACGGTTTTTCCCACGTGGTACTTAAGCGAGGGCCCACATCGGTACTCACGCCAATACCGGTTTCAATCTCATGCTGATCGCGGTTGGTTAAATTAATCGCAATCGGCACAGCACCATCACGCGCTGCGGTTAACAGCGGCTTAATATCCACCGCTTTAAACAATTTGGTCGAAGAGACATCTTGCGATAATTCCGCCAATTTCAGCGCTAAATAGGGATCAGTGGGCTGGAAATTAAGTAGCGGCTTAATCAATTTAAGCGCTTCTGGGGTGGCTTGATAGCGCACATCGCCAAAGCGATAGCGTTTACCGGAATCAAATAAAATAAACACATCCGCGCTGTGTTCTTCTGGCGAAATTTTAACCGTTGAGGTGACTAATTTGGCATCAAAATAGCCGCGGGCTAAGCCTAAACTGCCAAAATCGGCTTTTAAACTTTCATAGCTTGCATGATGAAAGGCTTTGCCCTCTTTGAGCGGCAAATCATCAAATAGCGCGCTATAGACCAAATCACTGCTGGCATCACCGCGCACCAAAATATCCAAGCGGCGCACGAGGACGGGCTTGCCTAATTTAATTTCAATTTTTACTTGGCTTGGTTTTTCTTCATCCCGCGCCAGCGTTATCGTTGGCTGATAGTAACCATACACTTGCAGTGCGTCGGTCACGCTTTGGATAATTTTTTCTTTAGCTTTGCGATATTGCCGCGGCGCATAAGCAGGCAGCGTGCCTAAATAGGCCTGCACGTTTTTCTTATTTTTGCCCTTTACGCCGCTGACCTTATAGGTCAAAGATTCGGCCGGCGCCGCTGGCGCATGCTGAGCCCACAGCAGCGCACACACACACAGCACCGTCATAGCCAAAAAACGCCTACTGCGCCACGCGGCCAGCGCCATGGACGGCACTTGCGCGCAGCGCGCTATAAGAGGGTGGCAATCAATCAAGGTTATTTCCTACAGTAAGCCAATAAAAAGCGCGGTTCGAAAAATGGTCCGATCCTAGCACAGCTCATCCGGTGCTTGGATTGACAAGGAGTGATAATCCGCAGGCAAAATCCGCCCTTTGCCGCCTAGCTGTGAATTATTGTCACAGATCTTGGGCCAAAAATAGCGTACCCTAGCGCTCAATTACTGTTAATTTGCGCAAATTTTAAGCGCATTGTTTGCTAAAGGAGCCATTAATGGCGATTAAAACAGCCTGCGCGCAGCATATTTTGGTCAAAACCGAACAAGCGTGTTTGGAGTTAAAACAGAAATTAAAGCAAGGCGCGGATTTTGGTCAGTTGGCCAAAAAATTTTCTACCTGCCCATCGGCTAAGCGCTTTGGTGATTTGGGGGAATTTAAGCAAGGCAATATGGTAAAAGCCTTTGATGATGCAGTATTTAAAGGCGAACTCTTAGCCGTGCTTGGCCCAGTGAAAACCAAATTTGGTTATCATTTAATCAAGGTGTTGTATCGCAATTAAGGCAAGAAATACCAAAAGCAGGGATGCGGCAAAAAGCCAAAAGCGGCTAGCGAGGTGCCACGGAGGGCCGTAATCAGGCGGCAAACAGCAGAAAAACCCTCGCTGAGGTAAATTACAGGCACAAAAAAACCGACAAACTGTCGGCTAATTGTGATTGGAGCGGGAAACGAGACTCGAACTCGCGACCCCGACCTTGGCAAGGTCGTGCTCTACCAACTGAGCTATTCCCGCAACATAAATGTGGTGTGCAAGCGCTGGAGCGGGAAACGAGACTCGAACTCGCGACCCCGACCTTGGCAAGGTCGTGCTCTACCAACTGAGCTATTCCCGCATAACAGAAACGCTTACAACGCAGACAAACAGTGGAGCGGGAAACGAGACTCGAACTCGCGACCCCGACCTTGGCAAGGTCGTGCTCTACCAACTGAGCTATTCCCGCAACAGTTTGTACCGCTAGGCGCATTAAAGAGAGGATGATTGGAGCGGGAAACGAGACTCGAACTCGCGACCCCGACCTTGGCAAGGTCGTGCTCTACCAACTGAGCTATTCCCGCATGGGCATTAGCCTAATCATCTTTTGGAGCGGGAAACGAGACTCGAACTCGCGACCCCGACCTTGGCAAGGTCGTGCTCTACCAACTGAGCTATTCCCGCAACATCTTTAACACTCGTACGTCGTTTGGTCGCTAAGCCGAAGCTTTCGCCGCCGTACGGGAGTCGCATTATAGGAATGCGCAAATTCATTGCAAGGCTTTTTTTGTAAAAATGCGTGCGTTTGCGTGTTTTTCAGCCAAAGCGCGCATTTTTAGCCCAATTAGATTTTAAACGCGTGCGCACGGTAAAACTGCAGCTCGGCCAATGACTCGCGAATATCGTCCAGCGCTTGGTGGGTGCCCTGCTTTTTAAAGCCGTCCATTAAACTGGGCTGCCAGCGGCGCACTAATTCTTTCACCGTGCTGACATCGACATTGCGATAGTGAAAATAGGCTTCCAGCTGTGGCATGTGCTTGACCATGAAGCGGCGATCTTGGCCGATGCTGTTGCCGCACAGCGGGCTGCTGCGCTCTGGCACCCAGGCTTTAATAAATTCAAGGGTTTGCGCCACGGCAGCAGCTTCATCAATGGCGCTGGCTTTGACGCGCTCCAGCAAGCCACTTTTCCCATGAGTGGTTTGATTCCACTCATCCATCTTGGCCAACTCAGCCTCTGGCTGGAAAATAGCCAGCACGGGGCCTTCGGCTAACACGTTTAAATTTTTGTCGGTGATCAAGCTAGCGATTTCTAAAACCACATGCAGCTCAGGATCAAGGCCGGTCATTTCCATATCAATCCAAACTAAGTTTTCTTCGTTAATTTGGCTTATTTTTGCCGCGGTTGGGTGCATAAATACTCGCTTGTGTTAGGGAACGTGGCCAGAAACCACTTTTTGCATGTATCATACGGCCTTTATCCGTGTTCATAAACTGGCAACACCGTGGCAAAAAAAGCAAAACTTAATTTAGGTCAGCAGCGACGCGTGCAGGCCAACCGCGACAAGCGCTTACAAGCGCCAGCGGCCCAGGTCGACGACAGCCAATTTGGCCCCGCGATTGATGGCGTGATCATCAGCCGCTTTGGCCAGCACGCCGATGTGGAAGCGGCCGATGGCGCGATCCACCGCAGCAATTTGCGCCGCAGTGGCATCACCAGCTTGGTGTGCGGTGATAACGTACGCTGGCGGCCGAGCTTAAATGCCGCGGCCGGCGTCGCGGGGGTGATAGAGGCCGTGCACCCACGGCAAAGCGTGCTCACGCGCCCCGACTTTTACGATGGCGTGAAACCGATTGCGGCCAATATTGACCAGATCATTATTGTGTCAGCGGTAATGCCGGAGTTTTCCACCAACATTATCGACCGCTATTTAGTCGCGGCAGAGGATGTGGAGATCCCGCCGCTTATCGTGCTCAATAAAGTCGATATGCTAAGCCCTGCCGCACGCGCCGCCCTCGATGGCGCGCTGGCGACTTACCGCACGCTGGGTTATCCGGTGCTGCTGGTTAGTTGTGAAACCGGCGAGGGACTCGATGCGCTCAAAACGGTGCTCAGCGACAAGATCAGTATCTTTGTCGGCCAATCCGGCGTGGGTAAATCGTCGCTGACCAATGCGCTTTTGCCTGGCATTGCGGCCTTAACCGGTGAAATTTCACAAAACTCTGGCTTAGGCCAGCACACCACCACCACGGCGCGGCTGTACCATTTCCCGAGCGGCGGCGATTTAATCGATTCGCCCGGTATTCGGGAATTTGCCCTGTGGCATTTAGACGCCGAGCGCGTCACTTGGTGCTTTAGCGAGTTTCGCCATTATTTAGGCGGTTGCAAATTTCGCGATTGCACGCATAAAGATGATCCGGGCTGCGCCCTGCGCGCTGCCGTTGAGCGCGGTGAAATCAGCCGCGATCGCTTTTTTAACTACCATCGCATTCTTGATTCAATGCAAGAGATGCGTCACGGCCGGCAGCAAGCCCGCCTTTAACTGACAAGCAGCGTTATGAAACTTATCGATAGCTTAAAAATTGCCGGACAATATGCCCTGCCCAAACACCTTATATCGCGCTTAATCGGCAAATTTGCCGCAGCCGAAGCGGGCAGCGTAACCACCAAAGTCATAGAAGCCTTTATCAAGCAGTATCAGGTGGATATGAGCGAAGCTTTGTTGGAAAACGCCCACGACTACGCCAGCTTTAACGCCTTTTTTACCCGCGAGTTAAAGCCAGGCCTGCGCCCCTTGGTCGCGGACGCCCATACGCTGGCGCTGCCGGTTGATGGCACCGTGAGCCAACTCGGGCGCATCGAACAAGGACGCATTATTCAGGCCAAAGGCCATGACTACAGCGCGCGCGAACTGCTCGGCGGCTATGACGATCTCGTTGCGCCGTATCAAGGCGGCGACTTTGCCACCATTTATCTGTCGCCCAAAGATTATCACCGCATTCATATGCCGCTGGATGCCAAGCTCGAAAGCATGGTGTTTGTGCCAGGCGACTTGTTCTCGGTAAATAACTTAACCGCTGAAAATGTGCCGAATTTGTTTGCGCGTAACGAGCGCGTGGTCGCCACCTTTAGCACCGCCTTTGGCCCTATGGCGCTGGTGCTGGTTGGCGCCACTGTGGTAGCCAGCATTGAAACCGTGTGGGCGGGCAATGTGGCGCCAACGCCATTAAATGACGTTACGCGCTGGGATTACACTGGCGAAGAGGCGATTAGCTTAACAAAAGGCGCGGAAATGGGCCGCTTTAAACTCGGCAGCACCGTGGTGTGTCTGTTTGGCCAAGGTATGCTCGAGGCCTTTGCAAGCCACTTGGCGCACGGCGTCACCACCCGCATGGGCCAACCGTTTGCCCGCGTGGCCGGCGCGCCCGCTGCTAGCATGCCGGCGGCTGCAACCGAGGCATCGGCATGAGTGGCCAGCAAGCCAATAACCCGCTGCACGGTGTGACGTTAGAAGCCATCGTCACCCGTTTAGTGGCGCATTACGGTTGGGAGCGACTGGGGCAAGAGGTGGCTATTCGCTGCTTTACCCATGAGCCGAGCATCAAGTCGAGCTTAAAATTTTTGCGCAAAACGCCGTGGGCGCGGCAAAAGGTGGAAGATCTTTATCTGCTCACCGAGCGCCAATCCGCCCTGTGGCAAACGCCACCGGCGCCATAATTTGGGTAATCAGCCCTGTGCATAAGGAATCAAGATGGCCTTTACCATCAGCTACACCTATAACAAACAGGCCAAAGTGATTGGCTATGCCAATGACAAATTTAACAGTATCTATGATGCGATCGCTGCGGCCGAAGGCATTAACTTGGCCAGCTTTCATGCCATGGAAGCGCAACTGGCGCAGGTGTGCCGGCGCGATAAAAAAAGCGTGAAAGATTATCGCGAAAACTACTTTAAAGAGCTGGGCTTTAGCGCCATTACCATAGTGCGCGATGCGCCTTGAATAAAAGTGCGCGATGCGCCTTAAGCCCGCTTAATGGCTAGATTTCATAATTAAAAGCACAACGCCGACCACGTGGTCGGCGTTGTTTTATGTGCAAAAAGGCCGCGCTTAATCGGCGCGCGCGAGGTAATCGGCCACGCCGACCCATTTATAACTGGTCAGTTCGGTCAAGCCCATGGGCCCGCGGGCATGCAGCTTTTGCGTCGACACCGCCACCTCTGCGCCCAAGCCAAACTGGCCGCCATCGGTAAAGCGAGTCGAAGCGTTGACATACACCGCCGCCGAGCCGGCACCATTGATAAAGCGCTCGGCATGCGCCAGATCATTGGTCAAAATCGCATCGGAATGGCTGGCATTGTGCGCCCGCATATGCGCCAGCGCCGCCGCCACATCCGCCACCACTTTCACGCCTAAGGTCAGCCCCAACCACTCGGTGTCAAAATCTTCGGCCCCCGCGGGGCAAATCGCCGCCTGCGCGGGCAATAGACTTAATGCCTGCGGGCAGGCCACCAAGGTGACTTCAGGGCAGAGATCGGCGGCCAGTTGCGGCAGAAACTCGGCGGCAATCGCGGCATGCACTAGCAAGGTATCGAGCGCATTACACGCCGACGGCCGCTGCACTTTAGCGTTGCGGATCACGCCCAAAGCGCGGCTTTGCTCGGCGCTAGCATCGACAAACATATGGCTAATGCCAAAGCCGCCAATGATCACCGGAATGGTGCTGTGCTCTTTACACACTTGATGCAGCGCCGCGCCGCCGCGGGGAATGATCATGTCCACAAACTTATCTAGCCGCAGCAACTCCATCACCCGCGCGCGATCCGGATCAGTGATGTACTGCACGCAGCCACTGGGCAAGTGGCACGCTGCCAGCGCGCGCTGAATAACCGCCACCAATGCTTGATTCGAGTGCGCCGTTTCTCGCCCGCCGCGCAAAATCACCGCATTGCCGGTTTTTAAGCACAACGCGGCCACATCGATGGTCACATTCGGCCGCGCTTCATAAATCACGCCAATCACGCCAAGCGGCACGCGCCGCTTACTTAGGCGCAAACCATTGGCCAGCACTTGACTATCTAGCTCGGCGCCCACGGGATCGCTTAGGCTCACCACATGGCGCACATCGGCGGCCAGCGCGCTTAAGCGCGCGGGGGTGAGTAACAAGCGATCGAGCATGGCGGCGTTTAAGCCTGCGGCGGTGGCCGCGGCAATATCTTTGGCATTGGCGGCCAAAATCGTTGGGCTATCGTCTTCTAGCGCTTGTGCCAGCGCGCTTAACACGGCATTTTTTTGCGCGCTACTGGCCTGCGCCAACACATAGCCCGCTTCGCGCGCGGCTATGCCCATTGCAATTAAAGTCGGCTGGTGCTGTGACATGCTTGCCTCTTAAATTAGTACTAAATCATCGCGATGAATGGCCACGGCGCCATAGCCATAGCCGAGCAGGACTTCTATCGCGTCCGAATGTTGGCCTTGAATGCGCATCAGCTCACTGTGGTTATAGCGGCTAATGCCGCGCCCCAGTGGCTGGCCTTGGCTATCGAGCAGGCGCACGACATCACCGCGATTAAACTCGCCATTCACCTGCACTATGCCTTTAGGTAATAAGCTGGAGCCTTGGTGGCGCAGTGCCTGCGCCGCGCCGTTATCAACGATGAGCTCACCGGCCACACTGGGGCCGGCCAAGATCCAACTTTTGCGCCCTTCGAGCGGCGTTTGCGCGGCAAAGTGCGTGCCAACCGCTTCACCACGCGCGGCGCGGCCAAGCAGCTCAGGGGATTTGCCACTGGCAATCACCACGCTTATTCCCGCGCGACAAGCAAGGTCAGCGGCCTGTAATTTGGTGGCCATGCCACCGGTGCCCAAACCACTGACGCTATCGCCGGCCAACGCACGCAGCGCATCATCAATCACCGACACCTCGGTAATTAAACGGGCGTTGGGATCGGTGCTCGGATCGGCGGTAAACAATCCGGCTTGATCGGTGAGCAGCAGCAATAGATCGGCGTCAGCTAGCATAGCGGCGCGCGCCGATAAATTATCGTTATCACCGACTTTGATTTCTGCGGTGGCCACCGCGTCGTTTTCATTAATGATCGGGATAATGCGGTGATCCAGCAGCGTTTGCAGGGTGTCGCGGGCATTTAAATAGCGCTCGCGATCTTCTAAGTCGGCGCGCGTGAGCAGCATTTGCCCCACCTGCAAGCCATACAGGGCAAACAAGTCTTGCCACAGGCGGATCAGCTGGGTTTGCCCCACCGCGGCCAGCATCTGTTTATTAGGCAGCGTTGGCGCTAGCGGCGGCTGACCGAGCAGCTCGCGTCCTGCGGCAATGGCCCCTGAGGTGACCACCACCACACGGTGGCCCAAGTGATGCAGCGCCGCACACTGGCGCACTATTTCCACCATGTGCGCGCGATCTAACTGCTTACTGCCGCCAGTGAGCACGCTGGTGCCCAATTTCACCACTAAGGTTTTATTTAGCATCGTTTTGTTACCTGTTGCGCGATGGCCTCTTATACCCGAGCCACGCGCGCCGCTGCAAGGCTATCGCTGGCAAACGCGCCCCCTTAGCGCGCAAAAGTGCGATCTCGCCCGCGGTTTTTTGCTCGCTACTTGCTAGGCTGGGCTATCACGCCCGCGTGCGACCGTTAGTGATGCACTATCTACCCGCCCGCGCCGATGATCGCTGTTGCCTAACGCTAAGGAGCTTTTATGCCCGCCATCACCCGCATTCTTTGCCCTGTGGATTTCTCGCCCTTGGCCAATGCTGCGTTGGATTACGCCTGCTTTATGGCGCAAACCCACCACGCCCGCTTGACCTTGGTACATGTCATCGATCAGCTGCAAGGCTTTGATAGCTATAAGATTTTGCAGCTCACCGCCGTGGAAATTGCCCATGAAATGGAGCAGCAAGCCAGCACGCAACTCGAAGCCCTGCGCAGCCAACTGCCCGTAGCCGCCGATGGCTGCATCCGCTTTGGCCACGCCGCCACCGAAATTTTGGCCGAAGCCAACGAGCGGCAAAGCGATCTGATTATCATGGCCAGCCATGGCCGCACCGGTTTAAGCCATTTTGTCATCGGCAGCGTAGCGGAATCGGTGATGCGCCAAGCCCACTGCCCCGTCTTAGTCACTCGCAGTTAACGTCTAGCGGGCGTCTTAACGCCCACCGGCTAACCGCGCCGATAAAAAAAGAGAGGCCAAGGCCTCTCTTTTTTAATTAGCTGCGTGAGCGGGCTAACTTATTTTTTCTCTTCGCTTTTCTCAATTGAGAGCAGCTCAACTTCAAAAATCAGTACCGCATTAGCTGGGATTGAACCTGCGCCGTGCTCAGCGTAGGCCAGCTTCGATGGCAGGAAGAATTTGAACTTAGAGCCCACTGGCATCAGCTGCACGCCTTCAGTCCAACCAGGGATCACTTGGTTTAATGGGAAGGTCGCTGGCTCGCCGCGCTCAACGGAGCTGTCAAACTTGGTGCCATCGGTCAGGGTGCCGGTGTAGTGCACTTTGACCACGTCGGTCGCTTTTGGCTTCTCGCCGGTGCCCATTTTCTCAACGCTGTACTGCAAGCCGCTGGCGGTGGTGGTCACGCCCTCTTTCTTGCCGTTTGCCGCCAAAAACTCTTCGCCTTGCTTCATGTTATCTACGGCTTCTTTTTCCGCTTTCGCTTTGGTCAGCTCGTTGATTTTCGCGTCATAAGCTTGCAGTGCTTTTTGCAGATCTTCATCGCTCATGTCGTTCTTTTTGTTCAGGCCATCGGTCACACCTTTTAAAATGTGCTCGTTGTTTAAGGTAATGCCCAGCGTTTGCTGACGCTCTAAGGTGTTGGCGATGTATTTACCCATCGACAAACCGATCGCATAACCTGATTGCTCTTGGAAATCTTTCGCGCTTACAGCGCTAGTGGCTTGCTCTTTGGCTGGCGCGGCGGGAGCCGCAGGCGCTTCTTCTTTGCCACAGGCGGTCAAACCAACGGTCACCGCCGCCGCTAACAAAGAGACTTTTAATAAGTTGTGCATCTATTTCTCCAAACAACAGGGGGGCGCTTAGGGCCGTGGCCTTAAACGCGTTGATTAACTCAGACGGCGGCTATCATAGCGCCATGCTGGCATGGGATAAAAGTTTATCGCCGCTTTTTACACAAAAAATACGCAAAAAGGCGGCAATTTGCGTGAAAAATCTGCCACTTTGCATAGTCGCCGCTTTGCGCCACAATGCGCGCCAACCCTCTTCCCCTTGCTATGAAAGGATTTTTTTATGTCAGAACTGCTCGCGCCGCGCGTAGACACCTTAGAGTCGCGCCTCGCCTTTGCCGAAGATACCGTGGAGCAACTCAACCAAGAAGTCATCAGCCAAAGCCGTGAAATTGACCGCTTAAAACTGCAAATGAAACTTATCCTCGACCGCCTACAAGGCTTGCAGCCAAGCCAAATCGCCAGCATGAGCGAAGAAACGCCGCCACCGCACTATTAATCAAGGCAGAAGATAAACGCACGTTTTCCTAGCCAAGCGGCGTTTTTTGCATATAACTAGCAGTGGTCGTTTTAAAAAACGCCGAACCAGGATGGTTCCAACTTTTTAAAAAAAAAGTTTCACGATAGGGAAATGAGGAGATGCGATGAACAGAGCACTCAAGCCACTGTGGGTAGCCATGCTGATGGCGGCGCCCTTGGCACTGCAAAGCGGCACGGCAAGCGCTGAAGATGGTGCCCTGTGGGGCAGCCCAAGCTGGGGCGACTGGTATGGCGGCGTGCACGCCGGCGCTGGCATTGCCCATGATATAAGCGATTTATCCAGTAATGTGGATAAAAAAGCCCCCGTCTTTAGCGTGTTTGGCGGCTACAACTTCAGCGAAAACTTTGGCGCTGAACTTGGCTATTTGTGGAGCAAAGATTGGCATGTGGCCAATGAGCCCTTGCGCAGCCAAGGCCTCACCCTGTCGGCGCTAGGCACCTATCCTATCACCTCGATGTTTGCCGCTTTTGCTGAAGGGGGCGCCTATGTGTATAACGTCGACAGCCCCAATGGCAGCGACAGCGACATAGCGCCGCTGTTTGGCGTGGGCCTGCGCGCGCGCTTACACGATTGGGTGGATGCCGAACTGCGCTATCGCTATCTGGTGCGCGTGGGGGATGACCCGAGCAATGCCGATATCGGCAGCGGCACCGATCGCTGGGTGAGCAATATCAGTGCCTACACCCTCGGTTTGGTACTGCACCCTTACCGCAGCAGCAGCGTACCGGCGCCGGTACCCGCCCCTGCGCCAATGCTCGAACCGCCCCCCGTGGCAGCCGAACCGGCGCCTATGCCGGAGAGCTTTAATTTATCCTCCGATGTGGCGTTTAACTTTGGCCAAACCAGCCTGACCCCGGCTGGTGAGCAGGCCTTGGCCGCCTTGTATCAGCAGCTCAGTGCCAGCCAAGCGGGCGCCGCGCAAGCCACCGTGATTGGGCATACCGATCGCATTGGCAGCGATGCCAGCAACCAAACCTTGTCTTTGGCGCGGGCGCAGCACGTGGCGGATTATTTGGTCAGCCAAGGCCTGCCCGCGGGGCAGATTTTGGTCGAAGGCCGCGGTGAAAGCATGCCAGTGACCGGTGGCCAGTGTGATGGCATTAAAGCCAACGCCGAGCTTATCACCTGTTTGGGCGCCGATCGCCGCGTGGAAATTTTGCTCAATGCCGCCGCGGCTGAGCCCGCCGCACCGCAAAACTAACGCGCCGTCAACAAGTATCAGCTTGCCAAGGGCCCCGCAGGGGCCCTTTTTTGCGCAGCTCACCTTGCGCGGCTTGCCTTTTTTCGCCCCGCCACGCAGCATCAGTTTTTTCCTTGCCAGCGAGCCTTTGCCATGACCCTTGCTTTTGAGCCGCACGCGGCTTACTCGGCGCTGACCCAGCACATCGCCTCTATCCATCATCTTGAACATCTGCGCGCCATGGCCGGTTGGGATCAAGCCACCATGATGCCCAGCGGCGGCAATGAGTCGCGCAGCCATGCGTTGGCCGAGCTCGGCGTGCTGATCCACGCCCAGCGCACCGATGTGCGCTTGCCGCAATGGATTGCCGCGGCCGAGCAAGCCGAGCTCAGCGCCGCCGAGCGCGCCAACGTGGGCGAAATTAAGCGCCAATGGCACGACGCCAGTTTGCTGCCAAGCGATTTGGTGCAAGCACTGTCGTTGGCCGGCAGCCGCTGTGAGCACGCTTGGCGCCAGCAGCGCGTAGGCAACGATTGGGCCGGTTTTGCTAAAAACTTTACCGAGGTGGTGACGTTATCGCGCCACGTGGCCAACTTGCGCGCCGACGCGCTGCAACTGCGCCCATATGATGCCCTGCTCGCGCGCTATGAGCCGGGCATGACCTGCCGTGAGCTCGATGGCATTTTTGGCGATCTGGCCACCTGGCTGCCCACGATGATCCGCACCGTACAAGCCAAACAAGCAGGGCACACGCCGCTCACACCGCAAGGCCCGTTTGCCGTGGCGCAGCAAGAGGCGCTTGGCCGCCAGTTAATGACAGAGCTCGGCTTTGATTTTAACCACGGCCGCTTAGATAGCAGCGCGCACCCGTTTTGTGGCGGCGTGGCCGATGATGTGCGCATCACCACACGCTATAACCCTGACGAGTGCTTAACCAGCTTGATGGGCATAATTCACGAAACCGGCCACGCGCGCTATGAGCAAGGCTTGCCTGTTGCATGGCGCACCCAGCCGCTTGGCCAAGCGCGCTCCATGGCCATGCACGAAAGCCAAAGCCTGTTTTTTGAAATGCAGCTGGCCCGCGATCCGGCCTTTTTGCAGCAATTAAGTCCAAAACTTAGCGCCCAGTTTGGCGACCAGCCGGCCTTTAGCGCCGCCAACCTGACCCAACTGGCCCAGCGCGTGCAGCCGGGCTTTATTCGGGTAGATGCCGATGAGCTGACCTATCCGGCGCATGTGATTTTGCGCTATGAAATTGAGCGCGATTTGATGGAAGAACGAATTGAAGTGGCCGATATTCCGGCGCTGTGGGATGAAAAAATGCGCCACTGGCTGGGGCTGTCCACCGCGGGGAATTTTAGCCAAGGCTGCCTGCAAGACATTCACTGGACTGACGGCTCGTTTGGTTATTTTCCCAGTTACACCTTAGGCGCCATGGTCGCCGCGCAGTTGCGCTATGCCATGGAACGTGAACTGGGCGCGCTGTCACCGCAGCTGGCCAGCGGCGACTACGCGGCGATTTTTGCTTGGTTAAACACGCACATTTGGCAGCACGGCAGCCGCTTTAGCACGCGTGAGCTTATCACCCAGGCCAGCGGCGAAGCGCTTAATCCCGCGTGGTTTAAGCGCCACTTAAGCGAGCGCTATCTTAGCTAAGGCGCACCCGCCTAGCTTAGGCCCAGCCAAAGGCCCACCAGCGCCATTAGCAACGCCGCCACACGATTTAGCTGGCGCACTTGTTGCGGCTGGCTTAATAGCTGACGCAAACCTTGGCCACCGGCGGCATACAGCAGCAAGCAGGCAAACTCTATGAGCAAGATGAGCGCCACCAAGGCGCTCATCTGCGTCCACAGCGGCCGCGTTGGGGCAATAAATGGCGGCAGCAACGAAACCATAAATGCCCAGCCTTTAGGGTTACTTACCGCGGTTAAAAGCCCTTGCAGCGCCAACGCACGCGGCTGATAGGCGCCTGCCTCTTGCGTCCAGCGCACCTTTGCACTGGCGCGCCACATGCTGACACTCAGCCATAACAGATACACCGCACCGGCGTATTTAAACAGCGTAAATGCCTGCGGGTAGTTGAGCATCACCGCCGCGACCCCCAACACCGAGCACACCGCCACCAGCGCCACGCCAAGTAATTCACCGGCCATCATCGGCAAGGTGCGGCGCACGCCATGCTGCATGCCTAAACTCAGCGCCAAGGTCATACACAAGCCCGGTGTGACCGAGACCACAAAAAAGGTCGGAATAAACAGCGCCAACCGACTGACATCAACCCAAATGGCCACAAAACCTCCACCTAAACGCCAAAGCCGGTGATTGTAACGATCCTAGGCTGGGCGACCCAGCAAAACTTAGGTATGGTTAGGCCACCGCGTGGCCAAACGGCCGCTACTATTGCGAGAACCGCTGTTATGTCACTGAAATTAACCCTGCAATTTAAACAACCGGCCTTTATCGCCTTAGCCCTACTGGCCCTGCTCAGTGCCCTGTGGCTGGATTTTTATCTGCCCGAGCACACCCGCGCCAGCATCACCGGCGTGGAGGTTAAACGTACCGATAAAGATGGCCCGATCAGCAAGAAAAATCCGGCCGATGGCCCCACTTCCGATGTCTATTACATCTACACCGAGCGCGCCGGCGAGAAGATCCGCGTGTTTCGTAACGAAGATACCCTGTGGGGCTGGCCGTTTTATTTCAAATTCAACTCCGCCGATGTACAGGCCAAAGCCAAAGCAATGGAATTTGATAAGCGCGAGGCGATCATCACCTCGTACGGCTGGCGCTTAAATATGGTGTCGCTGTTTCCGAACGTGACCCATGTGGCGACCGCAGAAGCAGGCGATAGCACTTGGAGTTTCTGGCGCTGGACTTGGTTTAGCCTGTGGCTGCTCAGCTTTGCCCAAGGCGCGCGCTGGCTGTGGAACTACTTTGAGCGCTTAGAAGACGCGCTGTAACTCTGCGGCCCCGAGGGCCTGCTCACCCGCGAACCAAACTCACAGGGCGCCCATGGCGCCCTGTTTATTCCTGCGGCGTTAACTCTTCTTGCTCGTCTTGCGCCTTGTCTATTTCGGTGGCCGCACTGTCACCGCGCGTGCAATCTAAAATCGACCGCTTGCTATTGTCCGGATCGCGCATCAATAACGGCGCGCGCCCTTCTAAATGCAGCCCTTCGTCAGCAAACGCTTGGCCATACACCGCTAGCACCTGCTGGCGCGCATTAGCGAGCGGCGCATCAATAAACAGGGCATGCACCTCAAACGTTGAGGTGGGGAGCAAAAACCCACTCACCGGCAAACCGTGCCACGACTCGTGTACCCGATACCAAGCAAAACCATCCGCCACTTTATACGGCATATAGCGCGCCAAGAGCGGATGCGCCGGTTGCTGGGTTTGCGCATCGAGATACAGCGCGGGCAACTCGCAGGTTGGCAACCCCTGCCACAAGGTTTCAAACGGCGAAGCGCAGGCCGTTAGCAGTAAACTGCCCGCCCAGCCGAGCCCTCTTGCGTACCTGATTGCTTGCATGGCTTTTCCTCCCTTGGCCGCGGCGTAGGCTGGCGCGGCCACCTCAACGGCCAACATAGCGGTCAATACGCCGCATAAACAACAAAAGCGAGCTTACGCTCGCTTTTGTCTCCACTTAGCGCTTACAGCAATTGGCGCGCGGCGCTGAGCACGATTTTAATCGCGTCAGTTTCGGTTTTCGCCATGGTCGCTGCGCTTGGGATCTCTTGTTGGGTGCGATTGACAATCACCCCCGCCACCATACCGGCGCGCAGACCTAAGCTGGCGCACTGGGTAAACAAGGTCGCCGACTCCATCTCATAGTTGAGCACGCCGAGCGCTTGCCACTCGGCCAGCAAACCTTGATAGGCTTTAGTCACCCGTCCGCTATAGGTGTCATAACGCTCTTGGCCGGGATAAAAGGTATCCGATGACGCGGTAATACCGATATGTAACTTAGCGTGCGCGCCTTGCGCAGCATCCACCAGCGCGCGGGTACAGCTAAAATCGGCCACCGCCGGATAGGCCAAGGGGGCAAAATGCTGGCTAGCGCCATCTAAGCGCACCGCACCCGTGGTCACAATCACATCACCCACCGCCACTTGCGGCTGAATGGCGCCGGTGGTGCCAATGCGTAAAAACGTGCGAATACCCAACTGCGCGAGCTCCTCGACCGCAATCGAGGTGGACGGCCCGCCAATGCCAGTCGAGCACACGATCACTGCCGTACCGCCCATCTCACCGCGCCAACTGGTAAATTCGCGGTGGCTGGCCAAATGCACCGGATTATCGAGTAACTCGGCAATACGCTGCACGCGCTGGGGATCGCCTGGCACAATAGCCAAGGTCGCGCCCTGCAGATCGGCCTGAGTCAAGCCTAAATGGAAAACCTCTGACATAGTAACTCCTATTGCTTGCACGGGGCTGAGACCAAAAAAAACACTGTTTCGCACTATGCGGCATGTGGCAGGCAAAATCCTTGTGCTATCTCACAGTTAAGCGGTGCCAGCACGCACGCGCCACGCATCGCTTTTTACTTATCGGGTTAAGCTCGGTATTATGCCGCCAGCCTAACGACGGATGGATGTTTGAATTGTTATGTCATTGAAATCTTTACTGCTGGCGGCGCTGACCGCCCTGACGCTTTCCGGTTGCGGTCTGGTGTATCGCATTGATATTCCGCAAGGCAACTATGTGGAGCAAAAACAGGTCGATAAACTGCGCCACGGCATGACCCCAGAGCAAGTGACCTATGTGCTTGGCTCACCGATGCTGCGCGATAGCTTTAGCCGCGAGCGCTGGTATTACCTGTATGAATTTACCGCCGGCAATGGCGACAAACTGCGCCAAGAGTTCAGTGTGACCTTTAGTGACGGCAAACTGCACAGCATCAGTGGCGATTTGCCCGCTCCAGCGGCGTTTAACACCCCGCTGTAACCTAAGAAAAACCGGCCACCTGCCGGTTTTTTTCTGCGCGCAGTTCATCGCTTATGCGGTGGGTGCGCGCATCATACCTTGGAGGTAAAGGAGCACCCCATGCCACATATTCTAATTGCCGGTGCCAGTGGTTTGGTTGGCCAAGCGCTGGTGCAGCACCTCACCGGCACACAGGCCGAGGTAACGAGCCTGACCTTGCTGACCCGCCGCCCGGCACCGTTTACCCTTGATCACCTGCCGCCGGCTTGGCACGCCCAGTGGCAGCAGGTGGCGTTTGCCGCGCTAGATAGCGCCATGTTAAGCCTCACGTGCGATGTAGCGTTTTGCTGCCTTGGCACCACACGCCACCAAGCCGGCAGCCTAGCGGCGCAAGCGGTGATCGATCGCGATTATGTGCTGGCGTTTGCCCGTTTTGCCCGCCGCCACGGCGCGCGCTGCTTGGTGGTGGTCTCCAGCCTTGGCGCCGATCCGCACGCCCGCAATGCCTATTTGCGCCTAAAAGGTGAAATGGAAGCCGGACTGATTGCACAAAATTGGCCGCATTTGATCATCGCCCGCCCCAGCATGCTGCTCGGCGCGCGGCCAACGCCGCGCTTAAGCGAGCGCTTGGCGCAACGCGTCTATCCGCTGATCCGTCCATTGGTCAGCCCGCGGTATCAGCCGATTACCGCCACGCAGGTGGCGCGGGTGTTGTGGCTGTTAGCACAGCGCGCCAGCACGGTACCGGTAGTGATCGCCGACAACGCCACCCTGCACGCCACCGGCTAACCGCTGTGCCAAGGCCAAACGTGGGCACGCGCTACACCGCGGCCAATCTCGCCGTAGGTCAACTTCGCGCCCCACACCTACTCACCGCGCAGGGCAATGACCGGATCGAGCCGCACGGCGCGCAAAGCGGGCGCCACGCCGGCCAACAGCCCAACCAGTGCACTAAAACA
>JBOFMA010000167.1:0-6047 GCA_051658125.1 Aeromonas sp. | reverse complement strand
GGAAAACCGGCCACCGCAATTAGCATATCGCCGCCGCGGGCAATTTCCCCGTTGGCTAATTTATGCGCGCCGGGCATACGCAAACACTCATCGGGCGTTAACAGCGGCCGCTGCACCTCTTGAAAACTGCGCGAAACTTGGCCCAACAGCGCGGCACTGCGCCGGCCACTGGTGGTGATTTGCTCTTTAACTACCGTGGCTTGCCCGCTCAGGCGTGAGAGGTGTTCGGCGGTCTCGAGGCGATTGGGTGGATAGGCGTTTTGCACATGGCAGTTACTGGTGATGGTCTCATCATGGCCGTAGAAACTCACGGCTCTTGAGCTGATTGAGATCTTGGCAAATCAAATAGTACTTGATGCCATAGGCGGCCACAAAGGCCAGTGACTCTTATGACTAACAGCACTTAGTTGCTGCCCCATTCCCTGTATGCGATGAGCTTTAGCCATCAAGACGCGCCCCACTGCTGAGTAAAATTAAACCGATAGCATCTGCACCTAGTCCACGCGCCTTTACTTTGGGCCATTGCTAACCAACGTACATCACCCTACGCCCAGCACACTTCACGTCAATTATTCCCCAAAACAAATTCAATCATAAGATACTGAAACAAAAGGCTTTTTTCGTTAAAAACAGAAGAATTTCAAGCTGAAATCCCCACAGTTTCATCCGGTAGCACGGCGCGGTTGGCTAGATTTTTTGGCGAGGCGACGTGGCCTTAACGTGTATGTCGTAAACGCACTACCTGCGTTGATTGTGGCTGCTGCGGATCAATCGCTGGCGCGATGGCCGCCGGTTGGCGCTGCTGCCAAGCCATCGCCGTAGTTAACTGACGAGTAACCGCAGGCATGCCTAAAACACTGTGTTGAGCTAAATCATTAAAATCCGAGAACCAACGTGGCGCGGCCTCCTGCTCACCTGGGGCAAAGATCGGCCATACGGCGAGGCCACCGACTAACAACGCGGCCTGCTGCGCTTTGTCGCGCCCGGGATTATGTCCGCGCAGTTGCTCTTGCGCTTTGTCATCATCGCCCGCGATCACGATTGGCTTGCTGGGGTACTTGGCCTGCAACGCTTGGGCCACCGCCGACAAATTCCCCGCATCCATAGCGGCAATGGTGGCAAAACCCAGCGCCTTGGCGAGAGTAGCGGCGGTGGCATATCCCTCAGCAATCAGCAGCACCGGTGCGGCGGCGATAGCTGCGAGGCCGCCTATGGGATGAAAACAGCCCGCCTTTTTACTCTCTTTGGCAAAGCGTTTGGTGCCATCTGCTTGAATGTATTGCATCGCCCAGGGCTTACCCTGCGCATCAATCATCGGCACATAGGTGGTTTGGCCCAATGTATCGGTCCACACCCCTAACGTTGGCGCCACCCCCTTAGCTTGCAGATAGGGGGTGGCTTGGGTCATAGGCAGTAAGGTTTTTAATTGGTCGGTAATACGCTCAGCTGCGGCCAGCTGGGCTTGCGTTAATTGCTGCTGACGAACCACTAGTCGATTAGCCGCCAGTGCCTGTAACTTCTGGCGCTGCGCTTGGGGTAAGCAATAACCTTGGCTTTTCCACGTCAGATCTATGCCGGTTTTATTATTAATAATGCGCCCGGCTGGATGGCCATCGAGATGACCCACATAAAAGCCATCTTGATTGCCTGGTTTACCACTGTCGACCGGCACGCGATGCTTATTGCCATCCATGATCGGGTGGGCCCCTATCGCCAGCAAACCCGCACTGCGCATGGCTTGCGCAAACTCTTCTCGCACCGATAGAGCCGGCACTTGCTGGGCAACTAATTTATCTGGGTCCCAACACGCTAATAGCGCATTTTTTTCCCCCGCGAGGCAATACCAAGACTTAACGGCTTTATCCCATTTTGCACCGGCTGCCTTTGCTTCTGCGCGCTGCGCATAGGGTACGGCAAGATAGTGGCGCGCCACTGAGGTCGTCGCACCTAACGGTGCGCTCTGGGTTTGCCACAACGCAAAAGGAGCGCTATCGATGCCCGCCGGCACATACCACGCTTGTTGCTGCCGATCCCAGTGCGCACCCAGCTCTTTTGCCGCCTCTTTTTGTGCAAACGGCACCTGCAGATAGATGCGTGCTGACCGTTCGGTCGTGCTATGGATTGGAGTTGGGGTATTCGAGAATTGAGCCAGCGCCTCATCAAGCGCTGATTGCGCCCGAGGCGTAACTGATGCTTGCGATACGGCTACGCTGTCATGCCTTAATGGCGCAGGCGTTAGCTGCGGCTGCAGATCCAGCTCAAAGGCCAGTACATAATCATGGATTTTCTCTGCATCTGCACACGCGCGAATAATTTCCAGCGGATGATCTTGCAGCAGCTTAATCCAACTGCCGACATACGCGACGTGCTGGGCCGGGTCATGGCCAATACCCAGTGCATCGCCCACAAGCATGGAAGATATTTCCGCCCGCAGCTCCTCTTTGGCGTAACCCTGTGAACCGAATGGATGCGCAAGATCGCGCTGAAGGCGTGTCGCATGCCCGCTCCAATGGCCCAGCTCGTGCAAAGCGGTAGCATAATAGTTATCGGCGCTAGGAAACTGCGCCTTATCTGGCAAGGTGATGCTGTCACTGGCTAGCTGATAGCAGGCGCGATCACCGGGGACATGCTGGATATGGGCGCCGGAAGCCTGCAAAATTTGCTCAGCCCGCGCTTGTGCTGCCCACTGCGCAACAGGAGAAGGGGCCAAGGTGGTGAGCGGGGCGAGGCCATCGACTTGTTCGGCATTAAACACTGTGGCAAAAAACGTCTGCGGCCGCTCAAGGCACACCGTATGCTTAATTTTTTTGCCTTGCGCATCACGCTGTGGTTGGCCTTGGGCATCAAGCTCATCTTGCTGCTTGGTTTGCTGCCAATATTTTATCACGGTGCCCGTTTCACCTTTGCGCACGTGCGCACCGATGGCCTGGGCCTGCTTATAGGTCAGCCAGCGCGGATCGCTATAACCTTGCGCCATCAATTGCAGGGCATTCACCCCCTTGTAGCGCTTACCAGTGGTTGGGTTGGTCGGAATAAAGCTGTGCGCGGCGCCCGCCTGCCATGGCTTTTGCCACGGCGCCGTGCCCGCTTTTAGCTGTTCGATTAACTGGCTGGCCACCCGTTCATGAAACGATAACATCTGTTCCATTGTGCGCTCCCTGCCGCTTGAACGTGGGGCGGTGAGACAATTTAAAACGGCTCACCGCCGTCGATTGTTGCCCGCTTAGGGCAACGATGAGGGCTCGGTGGGCGTAATGGGTAATGGCGGCTCGAGCGGACCTAAGATATCAATGCTGCTCTCGTAGGCATCTTCAAAGCTCAGCGCATCTTCAAAAAAAGCCCCCGCGTAATCAGCTTCCTCGGGCGTAAATTCAACGATCAGCCCAGGAGTTAATTGCGCATCCATTAGTTTTTGCTCCACCACCTCTTTGAGCAACGTCAGCTCATCGGCTGGCTGCCAGGTGTCTAACACATCGGATAACAGTTTGGGCTCGGACATAGGGGCTCCATTGGTCAGGGAACCGTTAGCAGGCGTAGCTAGCGGGCTTAGTCAGTAGACAAGTACACTGGGGACCGGTTCCTACCACGTCAGCAGTGGACGGATGACATGGCGGATCTGCACCCGAGACACGGGGCCAAAATAGCGGCCATCAAACGAAGTCCGGCTGACATCCGACATTAGCAGCACCTCGTTCGCCGCCACACGGGTTAACGGTAAGCGATAGGTGGGTAGCAGCCGGCCAAGATTATCAGCTTTAATTGGCTGACTCAGTGGCAGCCATGCATCATTAACCCTGACCCCTTGCGCGCTGATCGCCAAGCGATCGCCGCCGACCGCCATGACCCGCTTCATCAGGTAGCCATAGCCGCCAGGGCAAAACCCAGCGCCGATATAGCCACGGACCTTGGCGCGGGCAAAGAGGGCATTGGCCGGTGGGCACCAAAGGACATAGGTCCCCTTGGCAATAGGGGCTTGCGTCACCCAATAGATCCCCAGCGGAATACTCTTGCTGCTATTTATCCGCATGCCGGCCGCTGCGGCTAGCAGTAGCGCACTCACTAACCCAAACGTTAGCCAGCCAAGCGCCCGTCCCCAGCGCCTTACAGTGAGACGCACGGGGTACTGGCCTGACCGGCGGTGGTTTTATCACTGACGCTGGGCGCCGGGATCTCCGCGCGCGCACGAAACACAGGGTCTTGAAAATAGAGCGGCTGCTTGCCATAGATAGCGGCAAAACCGGCCACATAGATCACCATATCGCCCCCTTGCTCAATCTCACCACTAGCTAACTTACGCGGGCCTGGCATACGCAAGCATTCATCTGGCGTCAACAACGGCCGTTGCACCTCTTGAAAGGTGCGCGACACCTGGCCTAGCATCGCCGCACTGCGGCGGCCACTGGTGGTGATCTGCTCTTTTACAATGGTGGCTTGACCGGTCAAACGTGACAGATGCTCCGCTGTTTCTACGCGGTTAGGTGGGAATGCATTTTGCACATGGCAGTTACTGGTGATGGTTTCATCATGTCCATAACCGATATCACGACTTTTCAGCTGATTTAAGTCTTGGCAAATCAAATAGCATTTGATGCCATAGGCGGCGAGAAACGCTAACGACTCTTGCAAAATTTCCAGTTTACCAAGGCTTGAAAACTCATCGAGCATTAACAGCAAGCGGTGCTGATAATGCGCAATTGGCTGGCCATTGGCGAAGGCAATATTATCGGCTAAAAGGCGTACAATCATGCTGACTAAGATGCGCACCAACGGGCGTAACCGCGCCTTATCATTCGGCTCTGTCACAATGTATAAGCTAACCGGATCGGCAAAATGCATTAAATCTTTGATTCGAAAATCAGAGCGGCTGACACTGCGTGCAACAACCGGATCGCGGTAAAGGGATAAATAGGACTTGGCCGTCGAGAGCACGGAGCCGGCCTCTTCTTCTGGCCGATCGAGCATATCGCGGGCCGCAGCCCCCACGGCAGGGTGATTGCCATCGGCCAGATGCGCAAAACTGGCCATTTCCTGCCATAGCTTACCGACTTCACGCTGCGGATCGGCCAATAGGCCATCAACGCTGGACAAAGTCGCCACGGTGCCCTCAGCTTGGGCCTTATACAGGGCATGGAGTATGACGCCGACAAGTAAAGCAAAGGCCGTTTTTTGCCAATGTGATTCCAAACCACGCCCATCGGGGTCGACGATCAATTGCGTTAAATTTTGCACATCACCGACAGCGAACTCAGTGTTTAAACGAATTTCGTCTAATGGATTCCAGCACACGCCGCCGCTAGCGGCCGCAGGCTCAAAGCGCAGCACTTTGTTATGCGCGTGCAACTGACGCCAGCCGGCCGTTAACGCCCATAGCTCACCTTTCAGATCGGTAATCACCGCACTGGCTGGCCAAGATAGCAAGGTCGGGATCACCAAGCCGACCCCCTTACCCGAGCGAGTGGGGGCATAACACAAGACATGCTCTTGGCCACTGTGCCGTAGATAATGAAACTGACCGGCACTATCTTGCCAGCCCCCGACATAGACGCCCATCGCATTGGCGACGGTTTTTCCCGTGACACGCGCCCATAGCGTTGGCGTACGCGGCAATAAGCCCGCAGCCTCAATATCTTGCCGCGTCGCCCAGCGCGCCGAGCCATGCAGATATTTATTCGCGCGGGCCGTATTGGCGTTAATCACTTTACTTATAGCAACACCTAATAGGCCGACGGTTGCCAGCACGATACCGACGCTGCCGGCACGCAGCACTTCATTGGGATAGAGCGGATACCACTGCTGCGCCCAGGCCACTATCGACCAAGGCTTATAGAGATGACGAAAATTAGCGCCCAAGCTCGGTTGATAATTAAAGCTATAGGCAAAATATTGTGTGGCCGCCTGCAAGCCAGCAATCAGTGCAAGTAAAGCCAGCGCAGGCAACCACTTACTCGCTGGCGGCTTAGCAAAACGTACCTGTGGGCCTAAGCCTGGATCAACTTTCATCGCTTGTGGCTCCTATTGCGCGCCGTTTTACGTTCACTACGCGCCGT
>JBOFMA010000166.1:0-2115 GCA_051658125.1 Aeromonas sp. | reverse complement strand
GCGCCAGCTCGCGCTGTACCCGTTTGCCTTCAGCGCCGGTGCGCACCAGCACCGCGATATCGCCAGCTTTCACCGCTGCTTGACCAATGTGCGCTTGGCCATCTTGCGCCAAGCTGAGCAGGCGATGAATTTCAATGGCGCAAGCGCGCGCCTGTTTGCTTTGGTAATCGCCTTTGCTAACCGTGGGCACGCCGGCTAGTTGCCAGCAGGTGAGCACCGGCGCCTCCACGCCCGCCACCGTCAAGGCCGCGCTTTTGCCCGCGGCGGCGACCGGCAAAAAGGGAATATCCGCGTCATAAATAAACGGCGCCTTGGCGGCCAAAAACAGGCCGTTGACCGCCGCCACCAGCGCCTGACTTGAGCGCCAATTTTTACCCAAGCTGTAGTGGGCTCGCACCTGCCGCCGGGCATGGATATAGGTAAAAATATCCGCGCCGCGAAAGCCGTAAATCGCCTGCTTGGGATCGCCAATCATCAGTAACGCGCTGGCTTGCGCCTCTTCATCGGCGCGCTGGCCATAAATGTGCTTAAAAATGCGGTATTGCTGCGGGTCGGTGTCTTGAAACTCATCGATCATCGCCACCGCAAACTGCGCGCGAATGCGCGCGCGCAAGGCTTCGCCGTGGCGCGACTGCAAGGCGTTATCCAAATTCAGCAGCAGATCGTCAAACGAGCGCAGCTGCGTTTGTTGCTTGCTGGCCGACAGCCGCACTTTAATTTCCCGCGCCGCGCGCATCAGCACCAGCGGCGCAAAGCTCGGCGGCGCGGCGCAATAAGCCTCAATCTCACTAAACAGCGGCAAACTCGGGCATGTGCCGGTTTTGCTTAACTTTTCTTCCAAGGTACTTTGCGCAAAACGCGCCAACTCTTTGGGCGCATCAATGCTTTCGCTTTGCACCCACACGGCGATTTTTTCCAGCCAGCCCTGCAGCAGTTTGCCGGTATAGCGGCTGACATGCCCTTCTACCTGCTGGCAAATGGCGTCTAATTGCGCCGCCCACGCGGCTTTAATTTGCTGGCTGCGCGCGCGGTTGGCGGCCAAACGCACGCGCAGCGGTTCATCGACTTGTTCCGGCTCCCAGCAGCGCGTTTGCGCGCTCAATAATGGCTGCACATCGCGCAATAGCGCCTGTGGCGTCGGCCAGATCTGGCGCACCACCTGCGCATCGGCCAGCGCTAACGGATAAAATTCGCGCCGCCAGTAATCACTCACCGCCAACTGCATTAACGCCGATTCATCTTTAATAAATTCGCTTTCAAACAAGGCGCCCGATTCAAACGCATTTTGCGCCAGCATGCGCTGACAAAAGCCGTGAATGGTGAAAATTGCCGCTTCATCCATCTGCCGCTCGGCATTCAGCAGTTGCTGCGCTGCCCATACGTGATCGCCCACCTCGCTAAGCAAGCAACTGAGCAACTCATCCCCGCTTTCGCCCTGCAAAAACGCCAAGCGCGCTTGATGGATCCGCGCGCGAATGCGCCCGCGCAGCTCGGCGGTCGCCGCTTCGGTAAAGGTCACGACTAAAATGTCGGTCACGCCCAGCGGGCGCGCATGGGCACTAGGCAAGCCAGCCTCTTCGCCCGTTTCAATGCACGGGCCATGCCCCAGCAGCAGGCGTAAATAGAGGCCGGCAATGGTGTAGGTTTTGCCCGTACCGGCCGAGGCTTCAATCAGGCGCTCTCCATAGAGGGGAAAACGCAGGGTATCTAACGGCGGCGCCATTATGTTAACTCCTCTAAATGCTGGTAGATCGGCAGCAGATGCTGCTCGGCCAATGCGCCAAGTTGCAGTAACAGCTCTTCGTTTAATTGCGGGAAGCAGCGGCGCACATACAGATCGTCGCTCTCGCCGATTTGCTGGTAGCCCCCCGCAAACACCTGCTGAGCTTTTTTATCTGCCGCCTCACGCACCGCCGGCTCCTGCCACTGCTCTGGACGGTGCTTGGTCAGCTCTTTGACCCACGCCCAGGCGGTTTTCGGCCACAACGGCAACGGCCGCTGCATGCCTTGCTGCCACGCCGCCATTAGGGCGGCCAAGTAAGCACGCGCCTGCGCTGGCGCCAGCGGCGCTAAGCGCCAACCGCCGTCAATATCGAGCAAAATACTGTCGCTGGG
>JBOFMA010000165.1:0-4845 GCA_051658125.1 Aeromonas sp. | reverse complement strand
AGTGGCTGCCGGCTGAAAGCGCTCAGCCCGCCAGCGCCTTTAAGATCCATTTGCCACTAGAAACGGCGTGGCCGCATGATTTCAAGCAAGGCAACAACCTAGACAACTGCCACTTCACTGCCAGCGTACTCCTCGATGAACGCAATCGCGCTCCAGAAATGGAATTAATCGCACAACTCGAAGCAGCGGGCATGGACGTTACCGGCGCCAAGGTACGCATCAAAAGCACTTATAGCCTGTGCAACTACTTGCTTGATTGCCAAATGCACGCCAATGAAGCCCTAAGCCGCGTTGAGCGCACTATGCAGATGATAAAAAATATCGCCAAAGCACAAGGACATGCCGATATACATCACACTACCGGCGAGATTTGGCGTCTATATAGCCACTTGTGCGCCGCGATTGAAGAGTTGCAAGTCGTAACGGCGCGTGGTGCCATGGGCACAAACATCTTGCTCGCCGGCAAAAATGCCGGCAAAGGCTCATTTGTCTGCCGTAACCTGCCGCGCCAATAACCTCGCCCGCCCAGTCAGCCATTACCAACCACCTGCCCACGCTTAGCCGTGGGCTTTTTTTTACTCGAAAACAAAGCGCTGTATATCCATCCAGTCAAAACCAAGGATCCCTATGAACTTTACTGTTTTAAAAGCGGCCAGCATCCTGCATGCCGAACTGCCCAGCGCCAGCGCGTTGGCAGCCATTTTGGCCAAATTCCCCCACCACGAACCCAGCCCCGCGCAAGCGCAGAGTGCAGGCTTTGTTCCTTGCCCATTTCAGCATGAGCTGGTCACGCCATTGGCTGGCGAGAATTATGCCTTTTGCTTGCGCCTTGACCGCAAGACACCCCCAGCAGGCGTAGTGAAACGTAAGTTGGCCGAAAGAGCGGCGCAGGCCTGCACGCAATTGGGCGTGGCCCGCCTCAATAAAGCGCAGCGCCTAGACTTAAAAGATGCCGTGCTCAGCGAACTGCTTGCCAGCACGGAATACGTTAGCCAGTTCATTCTTGGCTTTTATCTGCCGTCCCAACAGCACCTACTGATCAATAGTCCCAGCGCTGGCGCCGTCGATGAGTTCACCCGCGCTTTGCTGCTTGCTTGCCGCGCGGCCGAGCGGGCGCCTTTACCGCTCCGCCCTGTGGTGCCTGCACGCCTAGGCGAGCGCTTAACTATCCAGCTTGATCGCGCGCTAGTTCAGCGTGGCCAACTCGCTGACAGCTCGCTGCAACTCACCGATTATCTCAAGCTAGGGCACGACACCGGGGCTAAACGCACCATTGCCAGCGAAGTATTGCTAGATCATTCCGCCAACACCGGCCAGCTGCTGGATGAAGGCTACCAAGTGCAGCAACTGGGTTTGGCGCTAGGCGATACCTGCGGCGTGCTCAATGACAACTTTACCCTGCGTGCTTTGCGTTACCCCGCCGCCGATCTTGCCGCCGATCTCGCTGCCGAAGAGCAAGACGATCCCGCACACTGCTGGCGACAAGTGAACGCGGCGGAATTGTTATTGCTGGCTGAATTTATTAGCCAACTGCAACGTGTTTTAAGTGGTGCGGAATGAGGCGCAATCCACAACAAGAAGGCCTAGCCCTCGCTACCTGCTTTTTATTCGCCCTGCTTGCACTGGCGTTGCAGTTGTAGGCGTACAAGTTATCCGCCTTTGCCCCCCCGCTATTTGAGGAACGCATGAATTTACATTTAATTACCCGTCGCATTGGTTCGGTAGCCAGCTTAATTGATCACATCGACACCGCTCACCTGCATACGTTAGATAAAATCACCTGCGCACAAGTGGGTGATTTGTTTGATACCGTGCATGACCTGCATGACCTGCAAGACGCCGCCGCCGATCTGGAGTGCACGATCTCTCGGGGCTATGCCGATGATGACGCACTCACGGGCGCAATCCTGCTCGCACAGTCCACTGCCTGCTTATGTGATCGTGATGACCCTGATTATGCAACTGAGCAAGCGGCACTGGCGCAGTGGCTGGCTGAGTTACGCACGCGCCGCGCCGGATCATTTTCTTCTGCGCTGGCAGATGGAGTGCCGCCGAACGCGGGCACCATTACCCAAGTGCAACATTTCCGCTCACGTCCGCGGCACGTTGAGGCCATGCAATGGCTGGGCAACAACGCTTTCAGCTTGGCCGAATTTATCTACCAGCGTGGTGGGCGGTGTGAAGAGAGCTCGCGCGGCACGGTTCAACTCGCACACCCGTCAGCGCTAGAACCGTGCCGCCCGTTGTATATTCAACTGCGTGATTATTTGGTTTATGACACCACTAGCCAGACGTTCGCCACTTACCCGCCACACGTATTCACTGCCCAGTTTTTGCACGAGCTTAATCTCGCCAGCGCTTAACTAGGAAAAACCCCCGCCCACGCTTAGCCGTGGGCTTTTTAATAGGCTTTCCACTTCAATTGCGCCGATAGGGAGATCCCATGCGCTACCAAGAACCTTTTTTGCAATCAGGCTTAACCAAGCAAGAGGCGCACGACACCAAAGAGCGCTACCTGCAACGCTATCCGCAAGCCCGGATTAGCATCGCCCCCGCCTTTGCTGCGCAACACCTGCTCTGCTTGGTCGTGCAACTTCCTCGCCGTAGCGTTGAGCCCGTGCGCGGCGGCTGGCGTGGCTACTCTAGCTTGCGCTCACTGATCCGCTAGGCACCGATATGAAAAACACCCCAGCATTTGCGCGCGCACTGGCTAGTGCGCTAGCGCAAATTGCAGCCCTAGAAATTAAGCCAACCACCCAAGCCACTCAACGCAGCCCCATCAGCAGCGCAAGCACCAATCGCCTGCGCAGCATCGATCGCGAGCCGGCTGAAGTGGTTTATCGCAGTCAGTGCCCATACGTCAGCAGCGAGAGTCGCCAACGCTGGCTGAGCTGATTTTATAAAGGAAATAATTAAAATAATAAGGAGGAGGAATGCGTATCTTGCAGCAACCTGCATTGGCCTGCGCCCTCGGCGCGGCTTTTTACCTGATTTTCACTAGCGCTCTCGCCTTGAATGGGGGAGGGCACTATTACAACCCTCTAAACTGGCAGGGCGCGCACTGGGTCTGCGGCGTTTTGTTATTACTTACCGAGAGCACGCTCTGTGCCATGCGCCGGTTTATAGATACCGAGCAGCAACAGCAACCATGAACAGGAGTTATTTATGTCGCAAAAATACACCACGCCTATCATCATTATGGAGCGCCCTACGTGGGTGCTGCCAAATGTCGCCGCCCAAATGACCGGCTACACTGAACGCGCTATCAAAGAAAAGGTAAGAAGAGGCCAACTGGTCGAAGGCTTGCATTTCCGCATTGGCCGCGATCATCGCATTGTTATTAACTGGCGGAGATTTGAAGAATGGATGTGCGGAAAGTAACGACACTTAGCGCAGACTTAATCGCCGCTATCCAGGCCGCGCCGGGAGTGGAATTACATGGCAGCAAACTGCGAATCAGCTTCCACTATCATCGCCAACGTTGCCGTGAAACATTCAATATTCCCGTCACCAAAACCAATTTAAAGTACGTTATCCGCCAGCGCGAAGCCATTTTGCATGAAATAGCGCTCGGCACCTTCGATTACATCAAATACTTCCCCAACAGCCGCAAAGCGTTAACTATTCTTGCCAGAAGCCAAACTATCACCGCAATCAGCATGGGCGAGCTCGCTGAACGCTACCTCCGCGCACGCGAAGTCGACCTAAGCACAGCGTCATTGCGCAACTACCACGCTACGCTGCGCGTCTTTTTAAAAGAAACTGGCTACAGCCAACTGGCCTGTGATTTTCGTCAAGAGAACCTCCAGCACTGGCGCGCCAGCATGATCAAGCGCACAAGCAGCCAGACTGGGCGCAGGCTAGCGCCGCGCTCAGTCAACTACCGCGTCGGCGTGGTCTCTGCGCTGCTTAAATGGGCGGGAAAGAATGGCTATTGCGATCCAACACTATGCCAAGACAGCTTAGATACACTAGTCGTGGCCCGCGAACGCCCCGACCCTTTCACGCAAGCCGAGGCCGCGGCACTGATTGACTGCGCTCGCACCGAGCAAGAGCGGCTTTGGATAACGCTTGCGCTATGGACGGGGATGCGTGGCGGAGAGCTTTGCGCGCTAGCTTGGGAGGATATAGACCTTGCTACGGGCAAATTGACCGTCCGCCGCAACATCAGTATTGAACATAGCTACAAACTGCCAAAAACCGGCAGGACTCGAGAGCTACTGCTTTTGCCGCCAGCGCTCGGTGCCCTGCGCGCGCTTCACCGATTAACCGGCCACTTACCGGCCGAAAGGATCACCAAGACAACCCACAATCAAGCCGAAGAAATAGAAAACTGCCGCTTTGCGCTCATTAACCCCGTCAATGGTGGAGGATTTGCGGTTAACACGACACTCGCTCGCTGGATACGGATAGCCAAGCGCGCCGGCATTCGCTACCGCAGCCAATACCACACCCGCCACACCTTCGCCTCCCGCATGTTAACTGCCGGAGCCAATCCCGAATGGGTTGCTGCATACCTTGGTCACGCTGATAGTAAGATGCTACGAACGGTTTACGGCGCATGGATGCCGGAGCAAGACCGCAGCGAAGTTGACCGCGTCTGGCAGCAAATTAGCGAACAATTTTACTAAAACGCCCCAATAGCGCCCCAGATTTTTTTAAGTCACGGCATAAGTCATTGAATGGTAAAGCATTTTATTGGTTGTTGACTATAAGGCGCCATTATGCCTGCGCAAAATCAAAGCGCCAAACTAAGCGCGCTAGAGCCCGTAATTAAACCGCCAATCCACTAAATCCGCGGCACTGCCTCGCGCATGCGCACGCTTACGCACTTATGTGTTCGCC
>JBOFMA010000164.1:0-2246 GCA_051658125.1 Aeromonas sp. | reverse complement strand
CCTGAGCTCAATTTAATCGAAATGGTCTGGCGCGAAGCGAAGCATCGTTGGCAGCGTTTCATTGCTTGGGGCAAGGAAACTTTCGATGAAAAATTAACCTGTATGCTAAATGGTTATGGCACTGAATTTACAGTTAATTTTTCTTGAGCACTTATCGACGCGATTTTAAGTGGCGAGGTCGATAACGCGCCCTCTTGTGTGCTGCCGCTGTTTAATTTGCCGATGCCGCGCGCTCAGCGCTGTGCCATCAGAGGTGCTTGACCTGCGGCGCAGCTATGTCGAAAACGTCCAGTGGCAGAGCAAAGCTCACGAGTTAGTTGCGCTGTTTGTGGCCAATTTTGCCCGCTTTATCGATACAGCCAAAGGCCAAGCACTGGTCGCGGCAGGGCCGCAGCCATAAGCGTTTACGCCGCAATATCAATTGCAGGCCAAGGGCGCCTAGGCCTGTATTTATGGCAAAATGTGACGTTTCGTGAGCAGAAAAACGCTTTTATTTGCGCCACATGCTCAAACTAGCTAATCTGCACCTTCTTATTCGCGACAGTCGGTGGCGCTGTGCCCCGTAGCGCTAAGTAATGTTGACGCTTGGCCGATGGTGGCGCCGCCAAGCGTTGTCACCTAAGCCTCAGGCAGTAACGATATGCAGCATTTCGAGACCATTGAAACCCGCGTTGCCCAAGTGCGGGCGCAATTAAGCATGCAGGATCTGGATGCATTCATTGTGCCGCACGATGATGAGCATTTGGGTGAATACCTTCCCGCGCATGCCGAGCGATTGGCATGGGTGACGGGGTTTACCGGTTCGGCCGGTGTCGCCGTGATCTTAAAGCAGCGCGCCGCGCTGTTTATTGATGGGCGCTATACCGTGCAAGCGCCGAGCCAAGTGCCTGCTTCGGTGTTTGAGTTTGCCCATTTAATCGAGACGCCGCCGCTGATGTGGCTGCTCGACGTGCTGCCTGCCGGCGCGCGCGTCGGTATTGATGCGCGTCTGCACAGCTTGACTTGGTTTAAGCAAGCCAGCGAGCAACTAGCCGCGCTGCAGTGTGAGTTAGTGCGTGTGACGCAAAACCCCCTTGATCTCTGCTGGACCGACCGCCCTGCGCTGCCAAGCCACCCGATCATGCTCTATAGCGAGGATTTGGCTGGGCAATCGAGCCGCGCTAAGCGTGATCAGTTAGCGCAAACCCTGCGTGATCGCGGTTTGGATGTGGCGCTGCTGACCCAAGCGGAGTCGATTAACTGGCTGCTAAACGTGCGTGGCCGCGATATTAACTACCTGCCTGTGGTGCTCAGTTTTGGCCTGTTGTATGCCAACGGCAGCATGGATTTTTTTGTCGATACCCATAAGCTCGACTGCATTACCTTAAGCCAGCATGTGGGCGATGACGTATCAGTGTATCCGCTAGAAAAACTTGGCGAGCGCTTGCGCCAGCTGGGTGAAGATAAGCAGCGCGTGCTGGCTGACCCTGATACCGCTAATGCCTGGTGCCAATTGGTGATGCAAGACGCCGGCGCCACCTTGGTAGCGGGGCAAGACCCTACCTTGCTGCCGAAAGCGTGCAAAAATGAGACCGAAATTGCCGGTATGCAGCGCGCGCACCTGCGCGATGGTGTGGCGGTGTGCCGCTTCTTAGCCTGGCTTGACCGCACGCTGACCAGCGGCGAGGTAGCCGGCTTAGATGAAGGCACGCTGGCCGATCAGATGACCGCGCTGCGCCGCGAGCAAGAGCTGTTTTTAGAGCCTAGCTTTGCCACCATTTCGGCGCTCGGCCCCAATGCGGCCATGTGTCACTACCATCACAGCCACGGCCAACCGCGGGCCTTGGGCCAAGATGGCCTCTATCTGCTCGATTCCGGTGGACAGTATTTAGATGGCACCACCGACATTACCCGTACGGTCAAAGTGGGTGAGGTCAGCAGCGAGCAAAAAGCCATGTTTACCCGCGTGCTGCAGGGGCATATTGCGCTAGACCAAGCGCGCTTCCCGCACGGCACCGCCGGCATTCAGCTCGATGTGTTGGCGCGCCAACCGCTGTGGCAAGCCGGTTATAACTACGATCACGGCACCGGCCACGGCGTGGGTCACTTTTTAAGTGTGCACGAAGGCCCAGCGCGTATTGCGCCCAAAGGCAACCTGACACCGCTGCAAGCGGGCATGGTGCTGTCCAATGAGCCGGGTTATTACCGCGCCAATGCCTTTGGCATTCGCTGTGAAAACTTGGTGGTGGTGCGTGAGCAAGCGCCAT
>JBOFMA010000163.1:0-3724 GCA_051658125.1 Aeromonas sp. | reverse complement strand
GCGCGTAGATCTGGTATCTTTGCACTTCGGTAAGTTGTTTGTATTTCATCTGTGATTCACTGTGGTAGGTAAATTACGATGATACAGCAACTTACCGTTTTTGTTTACACAGTGTCGCACTTACTAGTTGAATCCAAGTACCCTTAGTGTTTGGCAGGTCGGATTGTTTAATTCAATCACTTCGCTATGGTAGTCGGTGATATTGCGCAAAATATCGTAGTCCAAATCGTCGGGTTTGTTTACACCCGGTATTAGTTTGTTCGCGTCTGGGACGATGTCATATTCAGAGCGACAACCGTGCGGATAATTATCTGTTTTAGGCCAACTGATGTGGGTTTTACTCACGCTAAGCTTGAAGTAAATCGCTCTAGCCACGTTAGAATCAAATAACCAATCGCCATAAAAATCATCGCGCGCGGCTAGTGCATTGTTGCCAAATAATAGGCTGGCAAGCAGGAATATCTTTTTCATTTAACACCTGAGGTTTAATAGCATGGGGAGCATATTGTCCCCATGCTCTGATTTAGTTAGTTGGGCATTGATTACTGCATTTTTTTTAGCAAATTATCTAACGTGTCAGTCATCGCATAACGCGCGGGGTTATCATGTATTGCGGCGATAGCTTCAAAGTGCCTTTCACCACATTCTATTTTTTGTTGTTCGGTCAAGCGCAAGCCTTCTTTAAACAACGTGCCTTTGGTTTCCACCACAAAATATAGCCGCTCTTGGCCGTCATTTTCTAGCAGTACCGCCCAATCTGGATTGTAATTACCTAGTGGCGTGGGGATTTTGAACCAACCGGGTAATTTAACGTACAGCTTGATCAGATCATTTTTTTCCATGCGATCGGCAAATTCACGCTCCACCTCTGAATCATAAATCACATGCTCAAACACCGATTTTTGCGCATTTTGTAAGGTATTTTTTAAATACCCGCTCAACTCCTGCTCGGCAAACAGCTCTTGCGCATAAACATATTGCTCGCCCAAGCGCTGATATTTTATCCCATCAACCAATGCATGGTGTTTGGTTATATTAATCGCTTCGCTGACCAATTTAATAAATTGCTGCGGATTAGCGGCCAAATCCTGTAAGCGTGGACTTTGAGTTAAGATCGCCACCAAACTGCGGCGCGTGAGTTGCGTGCGATCTTGCAGCTCGGTCAACACATCGGGGATCGCGATGTTAAGCTCACTCATTACCAAGGTTTGCTCACCGGCTTGTTCTGTTGCGGTCACGCCACCGACATCAATCGCCATCTGCGCTTTACGCCACTGTAAGCGCGATTTGGCGATCAGTGGCATCGTATCAACGGCCTTAACACACTCTTGGATCAGCTTCGCGTTATCAAATTCCACCTGATACAGCGTGTGGTGTTTGATGCGATCCCATAGCGCCTTAAAGTCAGCGCTTAGATAAACCGCCTTGCCGTTTTGATCGCGACGCAGCGCCACCGCCACCCGTTCATCGGCATTTTTAATCTCTAACTTACCGGCCGCTTTATGCAATAAGGCGTGGATCTGCGCCTGCTGCGCGGCAAATTCTTCGGGCAGCTGCACGTTGTTATCGTGCAAGGCGTTTTTCAAATTATCTTGCACCTCACCGCTCGCCGACAAATACCCCACCTGCGTTAGGTGCTGCCACAGACGCTGCGCCGCGTCCATGCCTAAAGCCACCAACTCGCCCGCCGCATTGCGCCCGCTTAACGCCGCAAGCTGATGCGCCGCCACTATCCCAAATTTAACGCCGGTCTCGTCACTGATCTCTTTTTGTAAGTTCTCGGCAAACGACTCATAACTCTCGGTCGCGATCACCGTCAGCACGTTAATCGCCGGATCGCGCACACGCACCCCCGCTTGGTTCACACACAAGCGCAGACCACGGCCAATGGTTTGTCGGCGCTGGCGCTCGGAGCTCATCTCGCGCAAGTTACAGATCTGGAACACGTTCGGGTTATCCCAACCTTCACGCAGCGCCGAATGCGAGAAGATAAATTTCAGCGGCGTATTGAGAGAGAGCAACGTCTCTTTATCTCTCATGATCAAGTTATACGCCCGCTCGGCGTTCTCGCGGCTACTGGCATTACCTTCGCCCTCTGGGGTATCCGCCCAGCCACCTTTTTTATCGATCGAGAAGTAACCGTTGTGCACTTCGTTGGCCGCATGGCGCCAATCAATCTCACTAAACAGACTTTGATACTTGGCCAAGGTTGCGGCGTGACGATACTCCTCTTCAAACATCTGCGCATACGGGCCTTGCACTGGCTGCCCCGCGCTGTCGTATTGGCGATATTTGTCCACCGCATCAATAAAGAACAGGCTTAATACCTTGATCCCCTGTGGGCGCAAACGCAGCTCTTTATCTAAATGTTCCCGAATGGTGCGCCGGATCATATGCCGATGCAGCAACGCCGGATCGATATCCCCGTGCGCCTCACCTTGCAATAAGCGCATTTCATGACCCGGCCAGCGCAGCAACAGCGCCTCTTTACCCTTAGCGCTGTGGATCTCCCCAATCTGCAAGCCGGCATATACCGCTCGTTTTGTGATCTGCTCTAAATCATCGCCGTCGTATACGATCTGCGCTTTGCGTTGCACCTTGCCCGCCGCGCCCGCCACATCAACCTCGACACTGGCACTGATCGCGCCACGCTTATTGGTCACCTTAAGCAGTCGCACATACGGCTTATTGTGCGCATCCTCGACCGTGGCCGCTGCCACCTCAATCTGTTTGACCAACTTCTGCTCATAGGCTTGCACCGCATCTAAGCAATAAACCATATGATGCTTGTCAACGTGGGTTGCTGAGTAGCGTAGCGTACATAAAGGGTGCATGGCACTGAGCGCCTCCTTTCCCGCACCTTTTAAGCCGCCATCGACACTTTGCGGTTCATCCACAATCACAATCGGCCGCGTCTGTTTGATTAAATCAATCGGCTTATCGCCACCGGTTTTTTCGCTAACCTTATAGAGGTTGTTGACCTCTTTTTTATTAATAGCGCCGACCGTCATCACCATGATTTGAATGTTGGCACTGGTGGCAAAGCTGCGCACATCACCCGGTTTGCTCGAATCATATAAAAAGTAACTGTACGGCACGCCGCTATACAGGCTTTTAAAATGCGCTTGGGTGATTTGCAGGGTTTTATACACCCCCTCTTTAATCGCCACCGACGGCACCACAATGGCAAATTTAGTAAAGCCATAGCGCTTATTAAGCTCAAAAATAGTGCGCAAATAGACGTAGGTTTTACCCGTGCCAGTCTCCATTTCCACGGTAAAATCGGGGCCGTTGCTGTTTTTCGTGGGGCCGTAGCTAAAGTTTTCACTGGGCGCCAAGCCGTTGCTTAACTGCACCGTATGTAAATTATTCCCCCACTCATCGTCTAACAAACTCAGGCGGTTGCCCACCCCCTGATGCGCCGCCGGCGCTGGCGCGTCCGGTTCTCCCAGCGCCAACTGCCCTTGCGGCAGCGCATTAACGCTAAATACCCCTTGGCAAATTTCTTGCCCACTAAACAGGGCGCAGACCGCATCAATCGCCTGCTGTTGGTGTGGCAGATCCGCTTCAAAATGTAATTTCATGCCGCCCCCTTAGATGCTGCGCACATGGCTGATGCCGCGCTGCGCCAAGATGGCACACAGATTAGTTTTCGCCACATCATCGCTAAAGGCGCTGTCGTTAAATACGCAAGTGGTATCGCCTAGTGGATCGAGCGCTTCAT
>JBOFMA010000162.1:0-1386 GCA_051658125.1 Aeromonas sp. | reverse complement strand
CGGTCCTCGTAAGGATCCAAATAGTCATCGGCATCATCGTTAAACACGAGATAGATCAGCCCTTGGCCGGATGGGTGCGCCTGCACCAGCAAGTGCTTATCCTCTTCGCCTAGGTGATGCTCATAAAAGCCGGCTTCGCGATAATCGTCCAGCCACGCCGGCACATAGCCCTGCTCGCTCCAGTAACTGGAAAAATTACGCGGGCTCGGCGCGGGCGCCGCCGCCCCTAAGCGCAACCAGTCGTCGTTATAGCGGCTGACCTCGGCATGCAGCCAATGCTGCAAACTGATCATCTCGATCTGCTCTTCGGCCACCACCAGCAAGGCGGAAATGGCCAGCAGCAGCGCCGTACCCGCCGCGGTGAGCGCCAGCATCAAGCGGCGGCGTAAACTAGGCAGGGCCATCGGCATCCCGCATTGGTAAATCGGCGCTCGGCAGCATGGCCAAGCGATAACCTTGACCGTGTAAGGTTTCTAACAAGGGCGCAGCAAAGGGCTTATCTAACGCATTGCGCAACGCATAAATATGGCTGCGCAGCGCATCAGAATCGGGCTCATCCTCACCCCAAATGTGCGCCAGCACCTCTTGCCGCGTTACCAATTGCGGCGCGCGGCGCAGCAGCAGCGCCAAGATCTGCAGCGGGATCTTGCCTAATTTGAGCGTAACGCCGCCCCGCTGCGCTTGACCGGTGGCGGTGTCTAAACACAGCTCGCCCCAGCACAGTTGCCGCACATCCGGCCGATCGCCACGCAAGGCTAAGGCGGCTAAACGCACTTCCAGCTCTTCCATGGCAAATGGTTTGACTAAATAGTCATCGCCACCGGCGCGAAAGCCGGCTAGCTTATCGTCGAGGCTGTCGCGCGCAGTTAAAAACAGCACCGGCGTAGCAATGCCGCGGGCTCGCAACTCGCTTACCGCACTTAAGCCATCTAAGCGCGGCATCATCACATCCATAATAATCACATCAAAGCGCTGCTCAGCTAGCCGCGTTAACGCCGCTTGGCCATGGTAGGCGCAATCGACCTGATGCCCAGCCAGCGCCAAATAATCCATGATGGTTTCGGCTACTTGCGGATGATCTTCCACCACTAAAATATGCATATGTCCTCCTTTAACGCCGCAACTACCGGACTTTCACGTCCTTTTCACGCGCTTCGCGCTACACTGCCGGCCAGTGTAACCGCGAGACGATGGAATGAAAAAATATCTCTGGCTTGCGTGCCTGTACGCCTTGGCGCTGCCGGCCTGCGCCCGCGAGTTCCAGCTGCCGGGACGCACCACTTGGCAACTTGGGCAACTGATGGTCAATGGTATCGCGTTTAGCATTGATGAACACACGCGCTTTAAAGCGGGCTTAAGTGCCGATACCCTCGGCGGCGATTGGGT
>JBOFMA010000161.1:0-10674 GCA_051658125.1 Aeromonas sp. | reverse complement strand
TGTGGAAAAACTACTGGCGACCTATGGCCTGGATTTGTCCCAAGCGGTGGCGTTTGGTGATGGTATGAACGATGTGGAAATGCTCAGCATGGTCGGACGTGGCGTGGTGATGGCCAACGCCCATGACCGCTTGAAAAATGCCCTGCCGCAGCATGCGCAAACCTTAAGCAACCATGACGATGGCGTCGCGCACTATTTAGAGCAGCTATTTGCGTTAAGTGCGGCCTAGGTGATAACGCGAAAACAGTGACAGCGTAAAGGAAGTAGCGGCCGCCAAGGGCCGCTTTTTTGTCGCTAGCGCAAAAATAAATCCGGCGCAAAGAAAAAGCCTCGCATAAGCGAGGCTTTTAAAGTGGTCGGTGATAAAGGATTCGAACCTTTGACCCTCTGGTCCCAAACCAGATGCGCTACCGGGCTGCGCTAATCACCGAATTTTGTGCTCAAGTCGTTTACACGCCTTGATGAAAGGTGGTCGGTGATAAAGGATTCGAACCTTTGACCCTCTGGTCCCAAACCAGATGCGCTACCGGGCTGCGCTAATCACCGAGATTTGCCGTAAGGCATTTTTTTACAGTTAGATGGTGCGAAGAGAGGGACTCGAACCCTCACACCCGAAGGCACTAACACCTGAAGCTAGCGCGTCTACCAATTCCGCCACCTTCGCAAACCTAACAAACTGTAAATGGGGTGGCTGATGGGGCTCGAACCCACGACAACCGGAATCACAATCCGGGACTCTACCAACTGAGCTACAGCCACCACAGCTGTTTTGTTCTAACAACGCCCGTTACAGCGGCACACCTAAAACTTAAATGGTGCGCCCGATAGGATTCGAACCTATGACCTCTGCCTCCGGAGGGCAGCGCTCTATCCAGCTGAGCTACGGGCGCCTCGTCGTCGAACGGGGCGAATCTTATGTAAGCTAGCGCCCCTTGTCTAGCGTTTTTTTCAATTTGTTGAACTTTTCTTGTGGCAAGCTAGTGAAAGCGCACAAAAAAGCGGCAATCTGCCTTTTTGGCTGCAAAAGTTGGCCATAAAGGAGTGTTTGTTACTGCCACGTACCACGCTCATTCGCTTTTACGCTGCGCTTTTATTTTGCGGCGCTGCCCGCGTAAAAAATCTACTAGATAGCGGTTGGCCAGCAGCCACAGCGTGACATAGCCCAAGTACATGGCCAAAATAATCCATTTATGCAGGTTACGCCCCGCATCGAACTCGTGAAACGCGATCTGCTGCAGATCACAATAGAGCCAAATCGCCAGAGGAAAAGTGTATAGCAGCGAAGTGCGCCAAAGAAAAAGCCACATAATGCATTATTCAAATTAAAAAACCGGCGCTTAGCTTACACCGTGTTGCGCGCGGTAGCGACCTTGAGCAAATTGTAGCTAGGCGCGTGCGAAAAAGTCGATTATCATACCCCTTCAGATTGATTTCGAGGGTGTAATGAAAGGCCGAGTCAAAAAGTGGTGGCAACAATTAATCGTGGCGGAGGTTCCCGTCGCTGAATTTCCCGGTGCCAGACCCCCTTGGGCGCTACGTGAAGCGCAATTTTTGACCCAATGCACGCGCTGCGAGGCGTGTATTAAGGCCTGTCCGCAAGGCTTTTTGCGCCCCGCGCCGGCGTTTAGCGCTGACGGTCTACCAACGGCCTATGCGGGCACACCGGAACTCGATCTATCTTGTGGCCGCTGCACTTACTGCGCTCAGTGCGCCAAAGCCTGCCCGACCGGCGCGCTTGACCTCACCTACGGCTACAAAGTGCAAACCTGCGTGGAAATTGATTTCGAGTGCTTGGCCAAGCAAGGCCGCTACTGTTTATTGTGCGAAAACGCCTGCCCGCACGGGGCGATTCGCGCCGGCAGTGATGGCATCGAAGTGCAGCAAGCCTTGTGCGATGGCTGCGGCGCCTGCAATGTGGCGTGCATTTATGGCGCGATAAAAATCACGCCCCATCCGCAGCCAAAAGATTAAACCCGCCAGTGGCGGGTTATAAGCGCGGTGCGTTAGGCGTGGATCGCCACGCGGCTGATCAATTGGGGGTGGTCAATCCCCAGCAGATTGCACAGTCGATCTTGATCGCGCGCCACATCGGCCAAGGTAAATTCCGCCAACACTTCTAAAAACGCGTTCATCGCGCGGCGTAAAATGCCTTGGATGCGGCAGCCGCCAGATAGGCGGCAATTTTCCCGTTTGCAATCCACCGCGCACAGCACGTTTTCCATATCCATCACCACATCCCGCAGATTTATCGCCTCCGGCGCCCGCGCCAAGCGGATACCGCCGTGCTTGCCGCGTACGGTCTCAATGTAGCCTCTTAAGCCCAGCTGATGGACAATTTTGACCACATGATTGCGTGAGATCGCAAAAATTTGCGCCACTTCACTGATGGTGGATAGGCGATCTTTTTGCTGCAGCGCCAAAAACGTCAGGGTGCGCAGGGCGTAATCGGTAAAGCGGGTCAGTTGCATTCTTTATTTATCTCAAACGTGGGCAAATCGTCGGCCAAACAACGGCCAGCGCGTATCGCGGCGCGCTAGTGTAAAAGCCGCGCCGCGTGCTGTCGATAAACATGTACTTCACGCGACACTTTTTCTGCTTAATAGATCGGCAAACTAACGTCCTCTAGCCAGCTTGCAAGGCGCGCCTGATGCGGCGCTTGCATCAAGGGCTCAAGCCGCACGCGCGTTAAATGCGGGGCAAAGCTGTGCAAAAAATCATACATGTAATTTTGCAGCAAGAGGCTTTTGCTAAAGCAGATATGCGCTGGGCAAGGCGCCAGTAAATGCTCCAATTTGATGGTGACCAATTCGCAACCATCCACATCGTTCGCGGCAAGTGAGGCGATCACGCCAATACCAAAACCGAGTTCGACATAACGCTTAATCACTCCGGCATCCATCACTGTCATGTAGTAATGCGGCGTTAAACCTTGCGCGGCAAAGGCGGCATCGAGCACTTCGCGCCCGCGTGCGCCTTGCTCGTAGGTCAAGATCGGGTAGTCGGCCAGTTGCTCAAGGCGTACTTCGCGGCATTCGGCGAGCGGATGAGCGGGCGGCACGACTAACGATAGGGTCCACAGATAGGCCGGCAGACAGATCAACTCTTTGTCTGGTGCTACTTGGTGCGCCACGATAGAAAAATCGGCATACCCTTTGGGCAGTGGATCGTGATTGTGTGCTGGCAGCGGGTGCAGATGAAACGAGATCTTAGGGTGCTGCTGAGTGAAATAACGCACGGTGCGCGGCAATAAATAGCGGGCGATGGTGTGGGTGGTGTAGATATTTAAACTGCCGACCGTCGGATCGAGGTGCTCACGGGCTAACGCTTTGATTTTATGCTCTAAATTCACCATGCTGGCCGCGTTGTCGATAATCGCGCGCCCCACGGGAGTGAGGCTGTGTAAATGCTTGCCGCGGCGCTCAAAAATGCGCACACCGAGTTCATTTTCCAGCAGGCCGACTTGTTTACTCATGCCCGGTTGGCTGGTATAGAGCGCTTCGGCGGCGGCAGAGATATTCAGGTGGTGATCTTTTATCGCTAACAGGTATTTAAGTTGCTGTAGTTTCAAGGCATAACCTCCTTAAGTGCCATCGCCGTTCGGCGGCAAACAGCGCTTAGTTTATCAAAGCTGCGGCAGATTGCTGCGCCAAGGCCCGGCCTTGGTTAACCGCTCAAGGAGTGAGCATGGATAATTTTTCTACCGCGACACCGCGCACACGGGCTGATTGGCACGCTTACGCGCAGCAGTTAAGCCTGCCGAATCTAGCCTTTATCAATGGCAAGTGGTGCCCCGCGGCCAGCGGCGCCACCTTGGCCTGTGAAAATCCCAGCACCGGCGAGGTGTTAACTCATGTGGCCGCTTGCGATCGCGTTGATGCTGATCGGGCGGTGGCGGCAGCGCGAGCGGCGTTTAACGATCGGCGCTGGTGCGGCCTAGCACCAGCGGAGCGCAAACGTATCTTGCTGCGCTGGGCGGCGCTGCTGCGCGAGCAGGTGGCGACCTTGGCGCTGCTAGAAAGTTTAGATATGGGCAAACCGATTAGCGATACCTTGGGCTATGACGCGCCGGCGGCGGCCAATTGCATTGCTTGGCACGCGGAGGCGATTGATAAGCTCTACGATCAAGTCGCTCCGGTGGCCGATAGCGCGCTGGCCCTTATCTGCCGTGAACCGATGGGTGTGGTCGCCGCCATTGTGCCGTGGAACTTTCCGTTGGTGATGGCGTGCTGGAAGTTGGCGCCGGCGCTGGCTACAGGCAATTCTGTGCTACTCAAACCTTCGGAAAAATCGCCACTATCGGCGCTGTTTATCGCCGAACTGGCCCACCAAGCCGGGCTACCGGCTGGGGTGCTCAATGTCTTGCCTGGGCTTGGGAGCCGCGTCGGCGAAGCGTTGGCACGCCATGCCGATGTGGATTGTTTGGCTTTTACTGGTTCCACTGCGGTGGGCAAACATTTGCTGGTGTGCGCGGGGGAGTCGAACATGAAGCGCACCTTTATGGAGTGTGGTGGTAAAAGCGCCCATCTCATTTTGGCAGACGTGGTCGATCTGGACGCGGCGGCGCGCAGTGCGGCGGCGGCAATTTTTTATAACCAAGGCGAAGTGTGCAGTGCGGGCTCGCGCTTGCTGCTGGCGCGCACGCTAGCGGCCACCTTTATGCCGCGCTTGCTGCACTATGCCGCGCAGTGGCAAGCCGGCGATCCACTCGATCCGGCGACGCGTTTGGGGCCGCTAGTAGATGCGGCGCAGTGCCAGCGGGTGGCGGATTACGTGGCCAGTGGTGTGGCTGAAGGCGCCTCCTTATTGCTGGGCGGTGAGCGATTAAGCCATGGTAGCGGTTATTATTTTGCACCAACAATTTTTACCGATGTGACCGCCGAAATGCGCATTTTTCGCGAAGAGATCTTTGGCCCGGTGCTTACGGTAACGCTGTTTGATAGCCTGCCTGAGGCCATCGCGCTGGCCAATGACAGTGACTACGGTTTGGCGGCGGGGATATGGACGGCGGATTTGAATCAAGCCCTGCGCTGCGCGCGGCAACTGCGCGCCGGCAGTGTGTTTATCAATAACTGGGATGGCGGTGACATGACCATGCCGTTTGGCGGCTTTAAGCAATCGGGTAACGGCCGCGACAAATCCCTGCATGCGATGGAAAAATACACTGAGCTGAAAAGTACCTGGCTTGCGCTTACCCCTTAATTTAGTTTTGGCCTGACTGTCACCGCAGGCGGTGGCTGGGTACACTGGCGGTCTTTTTTCATTGCCACCGAGTCAGGCCGCCATGTCCGCAGCTATTCAGCGCCAAGGGGTGATTTACGCCCTGTGCGCCTATACCTTTTGGGGCTTTGCGCCCATCTATTTCAAGCTAATTGCCCAAGTACCGGCACCGGAGATCTTAAGTCACCGCGTGATCTGGTCGTGTGCCTTGCTCTGGTTGCTGGTTCTGGGCGCCAAGCAGTGGTTTAAGGTGCAAGCGGTGCTGCGCCGGCCCAAAGTGCTACTGGCGCTGGTATTTACCTCGGTGACGGTGGGGGGCAATTGGCTGCTGTTTATCTGGTCGATTAATAACGGCCACATGCTGGATGCCAGCTTGGGTTATTTTATTAATCCACTGTTTAATGTGCTGCTTGGCTTGCTGTTTTTGGGCGAGCGTTTGCGCCGCGCACAGTGGGCGGCGATGGCGCTAGCGGCGGCGGGCGTGGCGGTGCAATTGATCACCTTTGGCTCGCTGCCGTGGATTGCCTTGGCGCTGGGCAGCAGTTTTTCAGTGTATGGCTTGGTGCGCAAAAAATTGGCGCTGGATGCCTTAACCGGTTTGCTGCTGGAAACCTTATTGCTGTTGCCGGCGGCGGCGTTTTATCTGTGGGGCGTGGCCGACAGCGCCACCAGTCATCTAGGCGCTAACAGCGTGGGCTTAAATGCGCTGCTGGTGGCCGCAGGCGCTGTGACCACTATCCCGCTCTTGTGGTTTAACGCGGCGGCAACGCGCTTAAAGTTGTCAACGTTAGGTGTGTTTCAGTACATAGCGCCGAGCCTGACTTTTTTGAGTGCGGTTACCTTGTATGGCGAGCAGCTGAGCCAAGATAAATTGCTGACATTTGCCTTTATTTGGTGCGCGCTGCTGGTGTTTAGCATTGATGGTTTGCGTGTGGCCAAGCAGGACAAGGCCGCGCGGTTAACTGCGGCAAAATAAAAAAAACAGGCCTTCGTAATGAAGGCCTGTGGTTTAAGGGCGCACGCACAAAGCGGCGGCAAGGCCGCGAGGGTTATTTAGCGCGCAGATCGCGCACTGAGCAGCGCACAATCAGCTCGGGTTCCACCGTCATCGAATCAAGTTCCAGCGTTTTATTGCGGATCCGCGCGATTAACTGCTGCACGGCGAGCTGGCCTAATTCGGCTTTCGGATGGCGAATGGTGGTGAGCGGTGGGCTGGCAAAGCGCGCCATCTCCACATCGTCATAACCTATCACCGAGATCTCCTCCGGCACCTTCACGCCCGCTTCCCACGCCGCGCACATGGCGCCAATCGCCATGGGGTCGTTGCTGGCAAACACCGCAGTGGGGCGCGGTTTGAGGGCTAAAATGCGCTGCATGGCGGCAAAGCCACTTTGCGTTTCATAATCGGCTTCAAACAGGCGGTCATCGCGCAGGGTTAAGCCGTGCTCGGCCAGCGCGTCACGCACGCCATCGAGGCGCTGCTGCGAGGTCGGCTTGGCCAGTTGACCGGTGATGCAGGCGATATCGGTATGCCCCCATTCGAGCAAATGGCGCACGGCTAAGCGGGCGCCACTGCGGGAATTATCGTTGATCACGTTGGCAAAATCGCACTCCGTGCCCCAATCGAGCACCACTTGTGGCACGGATTTGTGAATGCGCAGCATGTCGCGCAGTGAACTGTCGATGTCCGTACCCAGTACGAGTAGGCCGTCGACGCGTTTCTCCATCAGCATGCGCAAATGGTGCTGCTGGCGTGATGGCTGGTTTTCGGTGTTGCACAAGATCAGGCTGTAGCCTTGTTCAAAACAGTAGGCTTCCACGCCTTGTACTACTTCGGCAAAGAAGGGGTTCACGCTAGTGGTGACCAGCATGCCGATGGTTTTGGTGGCGTTGATTTTTAAACTGCGCGCCACCGAATTGGGGGCGTAATTTAAGGTCGCTACCGCTTCGAGTACGTTTTTGGTCGCGTCTTCGCTGACGCGGCGGGTGTTATTGAGCACGTGAGACACGGTGGAGATAGACACTCCAGCGCGTGCAGCAACATCTTTAATGGTGGCCATGCCGATCTCCTGTGCTTAAAAATGAGTAATTAATACAGCTAAACATTAGGGGCAGCTCCGCGCTAAACCCATCCTTGGCGACTAAATACATAAATTAAACGCAACATAAGTGACCTAATTTAGGGGGGTAAGGCCGTTTGCGCAAACGATTTTTTGTGAGCTGGCGCGTAAATCCACTGTCCATGCGCCAGCGCGCCGGCGAGCAGAGGCTGGATTTTCCCATCGTGCGAGGTGAGTTGACTACTCATCTTGCGCTAAACTGCGGCCTTGGCTGGTGAGGAGTTAAGTATGAACACAGTGCAACCATTAAGTGTCAACACGGCGCCGGCGTTGCTAGCCCAAGGCGCACTGCTGCTAGATATGCGCGATGCGGCAAGCTTTGCCGCAAGTCATGCCGCCAGTGCACGGCACGTGACTCCAGCCAACTTAGGCCACGTGCTGGCCGCGGCAAATTGGACCACGCCGCTTATCGTGATGTGCTATCACGGTCACAGCAGCCAAGCGCTGGCGGCGCAGTTGGCCACGCTCGGTTACCAGCAGGTGTATAACTTAACTGGCGGCTACAGCGCGTGGCGGCAAAGCCATGAGGATGCAATGTGATCAAATTATTGCTGTTACCCGATGAAGCCCAAGCACGGACGCTGCAAGATTATCTGCGCAGCCAAGGCATCGCCACGCGCTTAGAAAATAGCGAGCTAGGCGTGAGTGTGTGGCTACAAAATGACGCGCAATTGGCGCCCGCGAGTGCTGAAGTGCGCCGCTTTGTTGCCGAGCCCTATCATCCGCGCTATCAAGCGGCGGCGTGGCAGTATGGCGATGCCAGCGCCAAGCTGTCGGATAGTCGCGGCTTTACGCTGCTGGCGCAGGACTTTTTTGCCCATGTCGGTGGGCTGACGCTGGGGGTGCTGGCGCTGCTGCTGGCGGTGTATGGCTTGGCCGTGCTGGGGCTACCTATGTTTGCTTGGCTGTCATTTCCCGCCAATCTGGCCGCATTGGCCAGCGGCGAGTTGTGGCGCTATGTGACGCCAGTGCTGCTGCATTTTTCTGTGCTGCACTTGGTGTTTAACGCCCTGTGGTGGTGGTATTTAGGCGGCCAAATCGAGCTTAAAGTGGGGATGGGCAAATTATTGCTCTTGCTGCTGGTCGGCGCTGTGTTGCCGAATGTGGCCGAGTTTTTGGCCAGCGGGCCGCAATTTGGTGGCCTGTCGGGCGTGGTGTATGCCCTGCTCGGTTACACCTGGCTACGTTATCGCGCTGCCCCTGCTGGCGAGCTACAGCTGCCCCCGGCGCTGATGGGCTTTATGTTGTTTTGGTTGGTACTCGGCTGGCTGGATGTCTTATGGCAAAGCACGGCCAATTGGGCGCACAGCGTGGGTTTATTGGTCGGGCTGGCGCAGGGCGCGTGGGATGCCCGCGCGGCGCGGCGGCGAGCATGATGGGCGGGGTTGGGTTGGTGTGGGTGAGTCGCGGGAGGCGCAGTGGCGACGATTTTACTGTTTGATTCTGGCATGGGCGGCTTGAGCGTGTACCAAGAGGTGCGCCGCTTATTGCCCGATCATCACTATTTGTATGGCTTTGATAACGCCAATTTTCCTTATGGCGAACTCACGGATCAGGCGCTGATCCAGGCTTGCAGTGCGTTTATTTTTACTATGGCGGCGCACTACCCGATAGATTTGGTGGTGATTGCCTGCAATACCGCCAGCACCTTGGTGCTGCCGACTTTGCGCGCAGGGCTCAGCGTGCCGGTGGTGGGCGTCGTGCCAGCGATTAAACCTGCGGTGGCGCTCAGTCAAAGCGGCCGGATTGGTTTGTTAGCCACGCCCGGCACGGTGCGCCGGCCTTATTTGCGCGAACTGATCGACGCGTTTGCGCCGCATTGCGCTGTCGCGCTAAAAGGCAGCACGGAACTGGTGCGCGCCGCCGAAGATAAATTGGCTGGTTTGCCGGTGGATCTGGCCGCACTACAGCCGGTGCTGGCGGACTGGCAGCAAGGCGCAGCGGCGCCCGATGTGGTGGTGCTCGGTTGCACGCATTTTCCGCTCCTAAGTACCGAGTTGCAGACGTTATTGCCCCATGCGCAGTTGGTTGATTCCGGCCACGCCGTGGCCAAGCGGGTGGCGCAGTTATTGGCTGAGCGCAACTTGGCGCCAGAAGCGCACCCTTATGCTGAGGCATTTTGCTCGCGCTTGGATGCCAGCGTCGCCCCATGGCGGCAAGCCTTGCTAGCGTTAGGTTTTAGTGCGCTTAAACCGCTGCCAGAGCGTTAAATTCGCGCCATAAAAAAGCCGCCTGCGGTTAAGCGGGCGGCTTTTTTTAGCCTTGTATTTAGGCGTGAGGCTTAGCGATTGAGCCAAGCCATGTAATCGGCAACCCCTTCGGCCACAGTTTTAAACTCAGCGCTGTAACCCGCGGCGCGTAGCTTGGTTAAATCGGCTTGGGTAAAGCTCTGGTAGCGACCTTTTAAATGGTCTGGGAAGGCGATGTATTCAATTTGGCCGCGCTGGTGGAAATCGAGCACACCTTGCGCCACGTTTTGGAACGGCTCGGCACGACCGGTACCGCAGTTGAAAATGCCCGACTGCTTGGGATGCTGCCAAAACCACAGGTTCACCTTGCACACGTCATCGATATAGATGAAATCGCGCATTTGGCCGCCGTTCGGGTAACCATCACAGCCTTCAAACAGCTTAGGGTTTTCACCAAGCTTAACTTGGGTATTGAGGTGGAACGCCACCGAGGCCATGGAACCTTTGTGCTGCTCGCGCGGGCCATAGACGTTGAAGTATTTCAGGCCGACGACTTGCGAATTGATGTGCGGCAACCAGCGGCGCACATACTGGTCAAACAGCTGCTTGGAGTAGCCATAAACGTTGAGCGGCTGCTCAAATTTTGGATCTTCGATGAAGTTATCGTTGCGGCCGCCGTAAGTGGCCGCAGACGAAGCGTAGATAAACGGAATTTCGCGCTCGATGCAGTAATGGAACAGATCTTTGGAATACTCGTAGTTCACCTCCATGATGAACTTACCGTTCCACTCGGTAGTGGCCGAGCAGGCGCCTTCGTGGAAGATCACCTCAATGCCGTCCCACTCTTCAAATTCATCCCCAGAGACAATACGGGCTTGGAACTCATCCTTGTCCATGTAGTCAGCGATGGTCAGATCAACCAAATTGACAAATTTAGTGCCGTCGGTCAGGTCATCGATCACCACGATATCGGTGCGGCCTTGGGCGTTGAATTGCTTAACTAAATTGCTGCCGATAAAACCGGCGCCACCAGTAACTACGATCATTGTTGCCTCATTTTGCCTTGGCACTCGCCAAGGCGAGCGCGGAAGAAAACCGGCCGGCAGTTTAGCACGCGCATTAGGGTGCCTTCGAGCAGATTAGCGTGG
>JBOFMA010000160.1:0-6702 GCA_051658125.1 Aeromonas sp. | reverse complement strand
ATTAAATTTTTTCTTATTCCCCACCACCCATAAGAATTGGCTGCGTGAACGGGAGCGGATCCAGTGGCAACTGACGGCAGTACTGCGACTGGCGGTTTGGCGTAGCATTTTTTTAACCGTTAGCAGGCCATCTTCAGTGATCAGGGTTTGCCACGTGTTGTCGCCAATGCGGTTGGCGAACGCATCCAGTACGCGACGGGTTTTCTTAAGGGCGTTTTTCTCGCATTGGCTGACAAAGGTGACCATCATCGCGGCTGCATCTCTTGTTCTTGTTCTGCTTTGTCTTGCAGTGCGATCTGTTTCACCGTGTCAAACATAAAATCGAGCGCTTTGTGTTCAATGAAGGCGCGCAAAATTTGTTGGCGAAATTCTTGTTCGCTGGCGTTTTCTTTGGCGCAAATAAAGGCCCACGGCAGCACGATGGCATCTTTAATTAAATCTGCCACATCAAATACCAAGGCGCCGCGGCGAGTTTTGCCGTGCATCACGGCAAAGCCGTGCGGAATACCGAGTACCCACAAGCAGCTGGCGGCCAGGCCATAAGCTAAGTAGTTGCCATGATTAAGAAAGTCATTGGCTTTATCGGTGCATTTTTTGTCTGGTTGATGCTGGCGCGAAAAACCGTCGGCGCCGGTGCTATTGGCGGCGTATTTGTAGAGTGCTTTGGTAAGTTGCGCTTCGGTGAGCAGCAGATCGGCCGGTTTGCTCGCGGCTTCAGTACGCTGATAGAAGGTGTTGAGCGATTGCTGGATCAGCTCATCTTGCAGGTTAAATTTCTCAAGGGTTAATTCGCGGTCTGCTCGCCAAACGCGTTGTAGGTATGCAATACGTGCATGTTGAAATTGCTTGGCGGCGGCCAAGCGTTTGTCATCGTCAAACCAGAATGAGAGCCAGCCTTGTAGATACTCCGTTGGACGATATTCGCTTTGTGGCGTGAACCATTCAACTTCACAACCCATGTAGAGAGGCGTGCCACCGCCGCCACAAAAGCCAACCACAACACCGGCTTGCGCCAACATACGCATCGCCGCCTGCGTGATCGATGTGCCGTTACCCAGTAGCAGAACGGTGGTATTCGCAATCGGGATATTGAAGTAGAGATTGTCTTTATCCGCTTCGGCTAAATAGAGTACACGGCCATCTTTTTGCATGACGCGGCAATATTCTAAATAGAACATATTGGCACGTTTCGAATGCAGAATGGCTTTCAAGTCAGAGGAGCTCAAGCTTTCCATGGCGAGTTATTTATCCATCCAAAAAGGCTTTAACCCTTATGGAAAGGTTGGGGTTTGTACCACTAACGATATGACGGTGTCATTCGGTTGTCAACACCTATCTTTTTTGAGTGGCAAATAATGGCACTTATCCCACAATGCTGGATTCGGGTTTAAGACGCGCCTCAAACGCTGTGAGGGGCATCACGCCGCCGTGGAGGTGGTTTTGCCATACTGGGGCGCGTTGCTGTCACCGTTGGGTTGACCGCGTTTGAGCTTAAGGAGTCGTCATGGGTGAGCAAGCCTACCGCGTGCGGGTATGGGGATTGGTACAAGGGGTGGGTTTTCGCTATTTTACCCGCGAGCGCGCCCTGCAATTGGGGCTGCGCGGCCATGTGTATAACCTAGAGGATGGCTCGGTCGAAGTGCTGATCTGTGGCGCAACCCAGCGGGTGCAAATGATGCTCGGCTGGCTAGAACACGGCCCGCGCACAGCGCTGGTGGAGCGCATGGAGTGCGAGCCGTGCTTGCCCTGCGGCGGCAAAGGCTTTCATACTAATTAAGCGTTAACCGTACGGGGCAGGTAACACGCGAGGAGGGGGATTATCTTAAGGCGCGAGCAGTGCCAGTGCGGGTTGGGCATTGTCCGGATAAAGGCGATAGGCGTGATGCCATTTTACCAAGCTGCCCTTTTTAATCCCTTGGCTCAGCAGTAAGCCGTGTTTGGCGGCCAACAGGGCTAAGGTCATTTCACTGCCGCGCATATAGAGGGTTAGCGGGGCGATAAGCTCGTTGCCGGCCAAGGCGTTGGCTTGGGCATTAGCGCAGATCACCACTGAACCATTGCCATCGCCGGGCAAGCGCGCTTTGCCATCCAGTGCGCAGTCGCGGATCACGTGCCAGTTTTGCGCGCGGAGCTCGTCACACAAGGCATCTAACTTGTCGCCGAGCGCCGTGGGCGCAGCCAGTGCCGCGTCATATTGCGCAATCAAACGTTCGAGTAAGCCGGTTAGATCGGCCGCGGCGCCTTGCGAACGCGCGGTTTGGATCCACAGCTCAAGTTGCTCTTTAACTTGGCGGTCAAAACGCTTGGTTTTTAAGCCATCGGCCAGCCAAGTGCATAAGAAATGGCTCTCTTGCGCGCGCGAACGTGGGCTGGCTTTTTGCGCGCCGGTGCGCGCAAGCTCGGCTAAGCTGGTGCGCGCCATCGCTAGCAGCGCTTGGTGATAAGGCATTGGGGTTGCCATCGGTGCTCCTTGCGGCCGTGTGAACGCTCGGCCTCAGATGATAAACATAAGGCGCTGTAACAGCGCCTTAAAGGAAGTAACAAACTGGCTGCGGCGGTTTAGCGCGGGCGTTTAGCGGCTAAACGCTTTAAGCGCTGGCCTTTTAAAATCGCCTCGGCCTGCATTTGCGCGCCGGCGTTATCGCTGCGGCGCGGCTTTTTGCCAAAGCGGCGGCGCTCTTCGAGTTGTTTGATCAACTCGTCGCGGTTGCTCACTTCGTAGCCCGGCACCATGATGCGGCGAATTTTTTGGCCGATAAGCTTTTGCACTTCGAGCAAAATGCGCTCTTCTTCACGGCTGACAAACGAAATCGCCTGTCCGCTGCGCCCGGCGCGGCCGCTGCGGCCAACGCGATGCACGTAATCTTCGGCCAAAAACGGCATATCGAAGTTGACCACATAATCGAGCGCGGGAATATCGATGCCGCGTGCGGCCACTTCGGTCGCGACCAATACGCGCACTTTACCTTCAACAAAATCGCGCAGTGCGCGGCGGCGGCTGCCTTGGGCTTTTTCGCCATGCACCACACTGGCGGTTATGCCATCAAGGATTAACTCGCCGATCAGCTCATCGCAGCTTTCGCGGGTACTGGCAAATACCAGCACCTGTTGCCAATTGTGCTTGCCGATTAACTCCGATAACAGTTCGCGCTTGCGCTTTTGTTCCACCGGATAGACCACGTGGGTCAGGGTGCTCGCGATGCTGTTTTGCTTATCGACGGTGATAACTTGCGGGCTATCTAACATAACGTTGGCTAGTTTTTTCACCGCATCGCTAAAGGTGGCGGAGAACATCAAATTTTGCCGCGCCTTATTGGCGGCTTGCAAAATCTTTTGCACGTCGGTGCTAAAGCCCATATCAAGCATGCGGTCGGCCTCATCAAGCACCACCGCTTGGGTGGCTGATAAGCTGACGTTGCCGGCGGTTAAATGCTCGAGCAGGCGGCCGGGGGTGGCGACCAATATATGCGCGCCGGTTTTGAGCTTTTTCGCTTGCGTGTCTTGTTTGCCACCGCCGGTGAGGGTCACTACGGCAAAGTCGAGGTGTTGGGTAAATGCGCTGATCTGGCGCGCGATCTGCTCGGCTAACTCGCGCGTCGGGGTTAGGATCAGCGTGCGGGCGCAACCGGGCGTCAGCGCTTGTGGGTTATCGAGCAAGCGCTGGATCAGCGGCAGGGCAAACGCGGCGGTTTTACCGGTACCGGTTTGCGCGCTGGCCAGCACATCGCGACCACGGCGAATGGCCGGAATGGCCTGCTGCTGTACCGGCGTCATCGCCTCATAGCCACATTCACTAATGGCGGTTAACAGCTCGGCGGCAAAATCATAAGCGGCAAATTTCATGTGTCACTCCAAGGACAAAAGTTCCTGCCCAAGCAATGCATAACGTGGCACAACCGGCGGGCAAAATAGATAAGCAACAAGCCAACGCCTGTGCGGGCGCGGAGTTTAGCAATAAAGGGGATAACAGTACTACCGCTAACGCATTTTTACGTTAGAGGTGAGGGAAGGGGTAGAACGAAGTGGTGGCCCTGCCAGCCACATCCCGGCACTCGAGTCACCCACCTTGGCTGCTACCTTCCGGTCCTGACCAGGTCGACGGGATATCAATGCGAGAGGACCAACAGGACCACCGACGCGGACAATAGCAAACTAGGCGGCAATTGCAATAAGTTTATGCTAGTTAACCGTCTGTTTGCGCTATTTTTGAGCATATAAAGCGCTTTAAGCGCACTATTATGCTGCGTAAGCCGCTTTCGTGCCCCAACCTAACGGGGTTAGCTCCAAAACATAAATTTGGCCCCTACCAGCAGCATTAAGCAGGCAAAGCCTTGCTTTAAGCGCGCAGGGGGCACCCGCGCGGTGAGTTTGGCGCCAAGACGGGCAAACGGCGCGCTAGTGAGCACAATGCCCAGCAGCGCGGGCAAATAGATATAACCCACGCTCCACGCCGGTAAACCGGCCTCGCCATAGCCGCTGTAGAGGTAACTTAAGCTGCCCGATAGGGCAATGGGGATGCTACAGGCGCTGGCGGCGGCCACTGCGTGGCGCATGGCGATGCCGCGCCATGTCAGATACGGCACAGTAAGCGAGCCGCCGCCAATGCCAAACAGGGCGGACAGGGCGCCGATCACGCCCCCTGCGAGCCACAGGCCGGGGCGATTAGGCCGCGTGCGTGCGGTGCGCGGTTTGAGCCCCAAGCCCATGTGCAGCGCCATGCTCCACGCAAATAAGCCGATGAGTAGATTAAGTTGGCTGGCTGGCAAAAAGGCGGCTAATTGCGCGCCGCCCCACGCGCCGAGTAGCATAGCGGGGGCTAAGCGCTTAAGCAGCGCGACATCTAAACAGCCGGCTTTATGGTGCAGTTGCAGCGCACTTAAACCGGTGATGATCATGGTCGGCAGCGAGGTGCCGAGCGCCAAGTGGGTCACGGTGCTCGGTGCAAAGCCCAAGGTGGTGAAGCTCATCATCAGCACCGGCACAATGATCAGGCCGCCGCCAATACCAAATAAGCCGGCGAGCAACCCCGCGAAGGCGCCGAGCAGCAGATAGGTGAGAAATAGCATAAGGCTCCTCTAGGGTGCGATGCGATGGCTTAGTGCGAGGGCATAAAATACCACAAAAGAAAAGAGATGGCAGGCGCCATCTCTTGGTGATGTCTACGTGGTAGCCAATGCGGTATGGCAGGTTAGAACGCGGGCTTAGCTCAGGCTAATGGCGCCGGTGCTGACCATATAGAGCGCTAAACCGGCAAAGCCGAGCAGCGCGGCGGTCATGCCCCGCTCGAGCGGATTTAAGCCGCGTAAACCATGGTGCTGGCGCGCTTTCCAATACACAAATACGCCCGGGCTATACAGCAGCGCCGCGAGCAGTAGGTATTCAACCCCGGCGGCGTACACCAGCCACACGCCATACAGCGCGGCCAAACTGGCCAGCAGCATGTCGCGGATGCGCGCACTGGCTTGACCTTGGTATGTTTCACCGCTGGCAGCCAGTTTTAAGCCGTAGCCGGCTGAGAACACATACGGCACCAGCGCGGCGGACGTGGCGATGTTAACCAGTGCCAAATAGGTGCTTTCTTGAAAATAGATAATGATCAAAAACAGCTGCACCAAGCTGGTGGAGCACCAAAGTGAGACCAGCGGTGAGCCGTTGCGGTTGGCTTTGGCAAACCACTGCGGAAACAGCTCGGTTTTACCGGCAATATACGGCACTTCGGCCGCCAGCACTGTCCAGCTGAGCAAGGCGCCCAGCACCGAGATGACCATGCCGATATTAATCAGCCATGCGCCCCAGGTGCCGACCACTTTTTCTAAGATCAGCGCGGTTGATGGATTTTTTAGCCCAGCTAGCTCGGCTTGGTTCATGACCCCGAGAGAAAACAGCGTCACCATCATATACAGCGCCAAGGCGCCCAGCAGAGCCAGCACGGTGGCGCGGCCAACATCTTGCCGCTGGCGCGCGCGCGCTGACACCACCACCGCGCCTTCGATACCGATAAACACCCACAGGGTGACCTTCATGGTCGATTTGACCTGCTCGAGCACCGAGCCCAGTGCCGGCGTGCGGCTGCCCCAAATATCCATGCTGAATGTATCGAGGTTAAAGGCCAGCAAAATCGCCACACAAAACACGATCAGCGGCACCAATTTGGCAATGGTGGTGACGATGTTGATCAACGCGGCGACTTGTACGCCGCGCAGCACCAAAAAGTGTACCGACCAGATAAGCAGCGAGGCTAAGCCAATCGCCAGCGGCGTGTTGCCGCTGCCCAGTAGGACGCGATCGGGCGTATCAAAAAAGTAGCTAAGCGCACTAAATACCACGATGGCGTAAGAGACATTGGCCAGCAGTTGGCAGATCCAGTAGCCCCAGGCGGCGTTAAAACCGATGAAATCGCCAAAACCGGCGCGGGCATAGCTGAAAATGCCGCTATCTAGATCAGGGCGGCGCATAGACAGCGACTGATAGATCAAAGCCAAACAGATCATGCCTAAGCCGGTGATAGCCCAGCCCAACGCAATTGCTCCCACGCCCGCTTCGGCGGCCATATTCTGCGGCAAGCTAAATACGCCTGCTCCGACCATGGAACCCATCACTAAGGAGATGAGTGCTCCGAGCCCTAACTTTTTATCCATTACGCAGTTGATCCTGTGCTCAAAAAGGCAGCGTTGGCGCCACCTGGTGACAAGGGCGCACGGG
>JBOFMA010000159.1:0-6069 GCA_051658125.1 Aeromonas sp. | reverse complement strand
TGTTTTGCTGGGATATCACCTATCTGCCAAGCCCCGTGCGTGGCCAGTATTATTACTTCTATATGATAATGGATATCTATAGTCGCAAGATTGTTGGTCATGAGGTGCATGAACAAGAGTCGGGTGAGTTAGCTGCCGAGTTGCTGCAAAAGACACTGCTACGCGAAAACTGCCAAGGTAAGGCCATTGTGCTGCATTCAGATAATGGTGCAGCCATGAAAGCCCAAACCATGCGCGTAAAAGCACAAGAACTTGGCGTGACCACCTCATACAGTCGGCCGCGGGTAAGTGATGACAACCCATTTGCCGAGTCGCTATTTAGGACCTGCAAATATCGGCCAGAATGGCCCTCGGCGGGCTTTAACAGCTTAAGTGCAGCGCGTGACTGGGTACTGAAATTTAGCCGTTGGTACAACAACCAGCATAAGCACAGCCAATTGCGCTTTGTAACACCGCATGAGCGGCACAGTGGGCAAGAGCAAAGCATTTTAGCCAAACGCAAGCTAGTGCTAGAGGCTGCCAAGCAGGCCCAGCATAACCGTTGGGGCAAGCGCTCGGTACGGAACTGTGAGCCGATAGGCAGCGTGACACTAAACCCGAGCAAGGAGTAAAAAGCGACCGCAATAAAACGTGCCACATAACGTGGCTAATAGTGACAACTATCTTGAAAAACACCGGCTCCGGCTGAACGACATAATGGAAAAGACCGAGAAATCCTGGCCAAACGCAAGCAAATACTGGAAATGGCGAAAGCGAGAAACAGCCATCGATGGTCAGGGGATATCAGGAACTGCGAGCCGGTAGGCCCGGTCACCTTGAACCCGGAACGGGAGCCTGAAGTCGACATAAAGCAGGTCGCATAAAAAACATCGTAGTGGTGCCAACAATCTTGACGAACACCGGTGTGGATAAGGAATTGATGAGTGAAAGTATGACCCACTTGTTCGCACCTTCCATAGGGTCCTAACACGCGCATTGGCAAGAGATTATTATAAAATCATTGATAACTCGCTAGTCATTCGTGTAGTGACCGCCGGCTATCAAAGTGATGCGTGCGCAGGGTATCACAGATACGCCCATTAAATCGTTCCAGCATGCCATTCGTTTGGGATGGCATGGTGGTAGCGGCGATCTATGTTCAGTTCATGGGGTACAGATCAAACCGCTGCGCGGTTGGCGCTGGTCACGCGCTGAGTCACCCATAATGGCGCAACCGCCCCATTCGTCTTGGGCGCGGCTCAACACCGCACTGAACTAGCCGCGAGCAGCGTCAACCTGCGCCGCGGCACTGAAATTTTTGGTGATTTCAGCATGAAATTATTTACGCCAACCCAAGCCTAGCAAGGCCTGCCGGCCGATTTGGCGACGGGGAACGCCGGCCTAACTACCCGCTCACCGCCCCGCCACCGAGGACGCCCGTCCAGTCTCCTACCGCCCCGTCCTGACGACCAAAGCGATAGCCAAATACTACTCCTAATGATAGTATCTACGCGCCGGTTAATCGGATCTAACCGCACCCTCCGCCCGCTTGGCTTTCGCCTCCACTCACTGACAGGATGTCTGCGCCCAGCACGCGAGGCTAAGGCGTGCCCGCCCGCACCGCGTTGGTTTGCCAACGTGGTGCGGTAGCTATGGTTTTGTTACGCGTTAGTTTACCTTCGAAACTCTGTCAATTTCCCGAGCCACCATGCAAATAGACAACACCACCACCACCGTTACCAGCCTCCTTGCCGATAGCATTGCTTATAATGACCAACTATCCATCATGACGGGGTTGTTCTCTATCTATGCGTTTGACAACTTAAAAAGTGAGTTAAATAAGTGCTCCGCGGTACGCTTGCTGTTTTCACAAAATAAGGGCTTTGCCAGTGAACCAAGCTCCTCCCCGTTTGGTTCATTACTCGGCGGTGAGCATGAGACGCACTTTCGTAATCAGCTCAATCAACAAGCGATTGCCAAAGAATTTGCTCAATGGCTCAATGCCAAAGCACAAATAAAACTAGTCGCGCAAGCTGGTGCAGTTAATCGCCATATCATCGCGCTGGAAGGTGAAAGCTCACGCGCAATCGAAGGCGCACAATTTAATGGTGCGGGTTTGGGCTTAACGCCATCGAGCGGCTTTGATTTCATTACGCAAACACCAGTACAACAAACCCAAGATCTACTGATCTATTTCAACCAAGTCTGGCAGGCTAAAAATGGTGTATTAGAAGCCAAAGCGCAATTTATGCAGCAGCTTACGGCATTAACGCAACATAACCATGCGGACTTTATTTATTTTGTCACCTTGTATCACCTGTTCAAAGATTATCTTGGTGAATTACAAGAAGATAACATCATCAACAGCCGCACTGGTTTTAAAAACACATTGGTTTGGAACAAACTATATAAATTCCAACGCGATGGCGTACTGGGCGCGATTGATAAATTACTTAAATTCAACGGTTGCATAATTGCCGACAGCGTTGGCTTGGGCAAAACCTTTGAAGCTTTGGCCGTGATAAAATATTTTGAACTGCGCAACGACAAAGTTTTAGTGCTATGCCCGAAAAAACTGCGGGATAACTGGCTAGTTTATACACAAAATGACAAGAGAAACTTGCTCGCCAATGACCGGTTTAATTACGACGTCCTAAACCACACCGACATGAGTCGGCAGACCGGCTATTCTGGCACCATTAATCTAGAAACAGTTAATTGGGGCAACTATGATCTGGTCGTAATTGATGAAAGCCACAACTTCAGAAACAACAACCCGAAAAAAGAAGGTAAAAATCGCTACCAGCGTTTGCTCGAAGATATTATTCAAGCCGGAGTCAAAACCAAAGTACTCATGCTCTCAGCCACACCGGTGAATAACCGCTTAAATGATATGAAAAACCAAGTGGCATTTATCACCGAGGCGAATGATACCGTTTTGGCCGAGTTTGGTATTAAGAGTATCGAACGCACGCTAAAGCAAGCACAGCAACATTTTAACGTGTGGTCTAAACAAGAACCCGACAGCCGCAGTGCCAAAGACTTGCTCGACACGATAAATTTCGATTATTTCAAACTGCTCGATATTTACACCATTGCGCGCTCGCGTAAACATATAGAAAAATATTATGGTACAGCGGACATGGGTAAATTCCCCACCCGTTTACTGCCCAAAAACGTTAAAGCTGACATTGATGCTAGCGGCTTGTTCCCACCATTAAAGCAAGTCAACGACACCATCCGCCGTTTATCATTGGCCTGTTACTCGCCGATGAAATATCTGCGTGAAGAGAAAAAAGCCGAGTATGCGCGGCGCTATGATCAAACCACCAAAATAGGCACCACCTTTCATCACCTCGATCGTGAAGAAAATATTGTGCACTTAATGCGCGTAAACTTATTAAAGCGCATGGAAAGCTCCATCTATTCATTCCAACTTACCGCGCAAAAATTGCTCAATCATGTTGAAACTATTTTGGCCAAAATGGACCATTTTTCTCAGCACATTGCGCCCACTCTCAGCGAACATTTAACGGCAGAATTTGTGGCGCCCCCGATTGAAGAAATTCACGACTTTGCCCTAAATGATCCAGAACTCGAACCGTATCTAGTCGGCAAACGAACCAAAGTACGCTGGCAAGACATGGACTTAATTCGCTACGCCCAAGATCTGAACGCAGATCGCGTGTTTTTGCACGCTATTGCGCAAGAGGCGCATGCCGTCAATAGCCCGCGCGATGCCAAGCTGAGTGCGCTCAAGCAGACTATTAGCGACAAACTCAGTACCCCGATCAACCATGGCAACCGCAAAGTCATAATTTTCACCGCGTTTGCAGATACCGCTGAATACCTGTATCGCGAAATCGGCCACTGGGCACACAGCCAACATGATCTACACAGCGCCCTAATCACCGGCCAGCGTACCGAAACTAATCTGCTTGACCCGCAAGGCAAACGGATTAAAGCCGATCTGAACAGCATGTTGATGCATTTCTCGCCCCGCTCCAAAGAGCGTGACAAAGTATCTCCTGAATTTAGCCAGCAGATAGATATCTTGATTGCTACCGACTGCATCTCGGAAGGCCAAAACCTGCAAGACTGCGACTTTTTGATCAACTACGACATTCACTGGAACCCCGTGCGCATCATTCAGCGCTTTGGCCGAATTGACCGTTTGGGCTCCATCAACGATCGCATTCAGCTGGTTAACTTCTGGCCGAATATGGAACTTGATGAATACATCAACCTTGAAGCACGCGTCAGTGGCCGCATGGTACTGCTCGATATCTCCGCTACCGGCGAAGAAAACGTCATTGAACAAAACGCCGACATGAATGACTTAGATTATCGCCGCCGCCAGTTAGAGCAACTACAAAACCAAGTCGTGGATTTAGAAGAAATTTCCGGCGGCGTGTCGATCACTGACTTGACCCTGAACGATTTTCGGATGGATCTGGCCGACGCGATGCAAAGCCAAGCCACATCACTGGCCCAAGCCCCGAGCGGCTTATTTGCCGCGCAATTGATCGACCGTAGCGACGAACGCCTCGCGGCGCTGGCGAACGAACTACAGGCTGGCGCGATTTTTTGTTTGCAAGACAAACGCAATAGTGTGCAAGTGGATGCCAGCTATGCGCTCGCACCTTACTACTTGGTTTATGTCAGTGATGCTGGCGACGTGATTTACTCCTTCACCCAAGCCAAACACATCTTGGATCTGATGAAAAAATTTGCCGCCTTGGCTGCAGAACACCCCGAACAAGCTACGGCCGCGCAAAGCGCATTTGCCATGCAAACCAAACAAGGTCGGCAAATGGCGCACTACCAACAATTACTGCAATCGGCAGTAGCAGATATTGCCGGTAAGAGTGAAGAAAAAGGCACCGCCAGCCTATTTGTGCGAGGTGGCACACAGCTCACCAAAGCGGCCAATCAACAGTGCCATGATTTTGAAGTCGTGAGCTATGTCATCGTTCTTTGATCCAGCTATCAACCACCAGAGGAGTCTTGACCTATGCCGACCCCCGCATTAAGTGAGCTATTTTGGCAACACTGGCAAGCCCCTGCGCGTACTCACCTTGGTGTGCTTGTTACCAAAAAGACCTTGCTGGCTAGCCAAGAATACCGTAGCGAAGACAAAGGCCTGATCAAAGACGTACTGCAACAAGTACAGTGGCGCGACACACTTAAGCCGAGCACAGTCAATATTCCGGCATTTACTGATCAGCAACATGAGTATCTAGAAATTGCCGTGCTAGCCGTACAAGTCAAAGATAAACGCCAAACAAAAGCGCTATGCCGTCTGCTACATCAAGCTATACCTTATCCACTGTTATTAGTGCTTAGCCACGAGCGTGATGTTGCATTAAGCCTAGCTCGCAAACGCATCAGCCAAACCGACAGCTCGCAGCTAATGCTCGTGCAGCAAATCGATAGCGGTTGGCTGCTGCATAGCGAATTTGACCCTTGCGCAGTGGCGCGGCGCACAACGCTGTTTCGCCAATGCGCCTTTAATGCTCTACCGACCATCAGTTTGTACGACACCTATCACGGTTTGATTGATGCGTTGCAGCGCTTTCAGGCGGCCAGTTTACTGGGGGAAGCCCATCTGCATGCGTCACATCTGCAGGGTGAAGCGTTGAGCGCCTCGGTACAGGAGTTAAATCAATTAGAGGCGCAATTGAGCGCCTTAAAAAATCAAGCCAAAAAATGTACGCAACTACGTCAGCAAGTGCAATTAAACCAACAAGCGCAACAAATTAAGCAGCGGATCAACGCGCTGAGTGAAATGTTAATGTGACATCTTGCCCCTCTCCTATTCATGCCACCCCGTAAATTTAAGGGGATTAGCCCCTCCCCCTTGCGCATGCGTAAGGGGGAGGTATTTAATTAGTCATCCTGCGCGAGCGCAGCGCGTCGCAGGATCCATTGGGCATATATCCGGCGGTATTTGTGATTTATAACCCTCCCCAGCCCCTCCCTTGGTAAGGGATCAGGGCGGGAGCACACTTTGTTAAATTTAATAACAAATACACAAATCGAATAAATATCGACCACTTATGATTCTCTTTTGTATTAACGCAATTAGTC
>JBOFMA010000158.1:0-1946 GCA_051658125.1 Aeromonas sp. | reverse complement strand
CGCTTCATCTTTGTAAATACCGACCCCTAAATTGATTTTATGGGTACGGGGATCGCGGGCAAACGCCTCGGTTAAGCCCAAAATGGGATCAGCGGGCGCAGCAACTACCTGTTCAAACATGGGAGCCTCGGTTAAGTCGTGGAAAGAAGTCGGTGCCTTGTGCGCCGCGATTATGGTTATCGGGTTGGCAAGCAACGGGCGGCGTGGCCGGCTAGTTATATCACTGCCCGTCGCTTTAAAAAAAGCTTTCCTACGCCTTTATTAGGGGCAGCGCACACCACGAGTGCTACAGCGCTAAGGCGGCAAAGTGCGCTTTTAAAAAATCCAGCCACACGCGCAAACGCACATCGCGCTGGGCATCGGTATAAAACACCGCATTGATCGGCCGCGATACGCCGCTATTGGCGGCCGCGAGCACCTCAACTAACGCGCCGCTAGCGCGATCGCTGGCGGTCATAAAATCCGATAAACAAACAATGCCTTGGCCGGCGAGCGCCAGTTGGCGCAAGGTTTCGCCGCTGGTGGCGCGCAACGTGGGAGTAATTGCCCATTGCGCGCCACTGCTGCTGTGTAGCGGCCACAGATTTAAGCTTTCGGGATAGACAAAGCCGAGCAGCTCATGCTCGGCCAACGCCTGCGGGCTGACTGGCTGGCCGCGATTGGCTAAATAGGCCGGCGCGGCGAGTAAGCGCAAGCGCGAGCGCCCCAGCGGCAACGCGCGCAACGACGAGTTATCGAGTTCACCAATGCGAATGGCCATGTCCACTCGGCGCTCAAGTAAGTTGATAAAGCCCTCGGAGCTGTGCAGTTGCAATTCAATCGCCGGATACTGGCGGCGAAAGGCGCCAATCAGCGGCACTAATTGATGCAAAATAAACGGCGTGGCCGCATCGATGCGCAGCACGCCGGCCGGTTGCTCGCGGCGATGGAGCAGCTCGCTTTCCGCCTCGCCCATCTGCGCCAAAATCGTTTGTGCGCGCGCGTAAAACCACTGCCCCTCTTCGGTCAGGCTCAAGCGCCGCGTGGTGCGATTTAGCAGCACGGTGGCCAATTTTTGCTCAAGGCGTTTCATGCCACGGCTTAAGGCCGAGTTATCTTGGCCGAGATTTTCCGCCGCTTGGCGAAAACTGCCCGCCTCCACCACGGCGACAAACAGTGCTAGCTCATCGGAATGGATCTGCATCGTCCTGCCTTTATTACCTCACGGGCTGGCCAGTGTGCGCGTATTGCTGCTTTAAACGCAAAAGTATTTTGTTATTGGCGGCATTTTTCACAACAAAGCGCGCTGGCAGAATACGCTCAACCCATTCTTCCCTGTGTTGTATTGCTTTAAGGATTGTTATGCCGCTTGCGTTATTCGCCTTGACCCTGAGTGCCTTTGCTATCGGCACCACCGAATTTGTTATCGTCGGTCTGATCCCGACCATCGCCGAGCAGTTAAACGTGTCGCTGCCCTCGGCCGGTTTATTAGTTAGTTTGTATGCTTTAGGCGTGGCCATTGGCGCGCCGGTGCTGACCGCGCTGACCGGCAACATGCCGCGCAAATGGCTGCTGGTGAGCCTGATGGCGCTGTTTACTGTGGGTAATTTGGTGGCGTGGCAAGCGCCTAACTACGAAAGCTTGGTGATTGCGCGCATCCTCACCGGCTTGGCGCACGGCGTGTTTTTCTCCGTCGGTTCCACCATTGCTACCGGTTTGGTCGCCAAAGACAAAGCCGCCAGGGCGATTGCCACTATGTTTAGTGGCCTGACTGTGGCGCTGGTCACCGGCGTGCCGTTAGGTACGTGGATTGGGCAGACCTTTGGCTGGCGCGAGACTTTTTTAGTGGTCAGCGTGCTCGGGGTTATCGCTTTGCTCGGCAGTTTGCTGCTGATCCCAGCCAATTTACCTAAAGGTCAAAGCGCCAGCTTAGGCGAGCAGCTACGCGTATTGACTAAAGGCGCCTT